>NZ_JBQFZS010000007.1:0-201253 GCF_056542385.1 Ruegeria sp. AD2(2025) | reverse complement strand
CCAAGGAAGAAGGCGGTCGTCACACCCCGTTCTTTGCGAACTACCGTCCGCAGTTCTACTTCCGGACCACGGACGTGACCGGCACCGTGACTCTGGCGGCTGGCACCGAGATGGTTATGCCCGGCGACAACGTCGGCTTCACCGTCGAGCTGATCGCGCCGATCGCGATGGAAGACGGCCTGCGCTTCGCCATCCGCGAAGGTGGCCGCACCGTCGGCGCCGGCGTTGTGTCGAAAATCATCGAGTAAGTCGGCTCTGCCGACTGGTGGGCGGCAGTTGCTCTGAAAGAGCAATGAGAGCCCACACCATCGAAATTAAAGAAGGCCGTCCCAAACAGGGGCGGCCTTTTTCGTTCAGATGCGCGAGGCGCAGTATTCTGCACGGGTGTGTGGCTTTGCGGCTGCCCTTTTTCTTGCTACAAGGGGCTCATTCACGCAGGTTAATCAAGGCTTTATTCTGAATTTCCAATGGGCGAGATCGGCATTAGCGATGACATCACATCTTGAGCACATCTTTCTGAATGTTCTCAACATCATCCTGCCGGTGCTCATATGCGTTGCCGTCGGCTATGGCCTCGCCCGGTTCAGGGCGCCGTTCGACAACAAAGTGGTGAATGGCCTGATTTCGTGGGTGGGTTTCCCGGCCTTGGTCATTTCGCACCTATCCACCGCGAAAATCGAGGCGAGCACCTTTCTGTCGGTTATGGCCGCCGCGGCGCTGGTGGTTGCGGGGTTTGCTCTGCTTGGATACATCGCCCTCAGGCTACTCGGGTATTCGGTTCCCGCCTTTCTGGGGCCGCTGATGTATGGAAATGTCGGGGGGATCGGCCTGCCGGTGACATTGCTGACCTATGGTGGCACCGGGATGGCCTATACGATGGGCTTCGTGGTGATCATTCTGCTCTGCATGTTCTCCATCGGCATATGGCTACCTTCGGGAGCGGTTTCGATGCGGTCACTGTTTCGGTCCCCGGTCATCCACGCAACGCTGGTGGCTTTGGTGCTGGTGTTCACCGGCCTTCCGCTGCCCAAGCCGGTTGAGGCCAGTTTCAGTATCCTTGGCGGGCTGACGATACCGCTTCTGTTGCTGACGATGGGGCACACGCTGGCGTCTTTTCAGATCCGCGATGCGCGGCAGGCGGGATTGCTGACCATACTCCATCTGGTTTTTGCGATACTCATCGCGCTGATCGTGGTGAGGTTGTTCGGCTTTACCGGTCCCGAACGCGGCGTGGTCATCCTGTGCTGCCTGATGCCGTCATCGGTTGCAAACTACCTGCTTGCAGATCAGTACCAGCCCGAGAAGGCGCCGGATGTGGCGGGGTTCATCCTGCTTTCGACTCTGGCAACGCTGCTTGTGCTGCCGCTGGCGCTGACCTTCTGGATCTGACAGAGAGAGGATGTCGCCAGGGCGATGATGTCCCCTTTTCCGGCCGCTGATGGGTTTTTCTTAATCCGACCTCCACCTTATCCGAAACCTGAATACCCACCTGTGATCCGAGCCAGGGAATGCGGGGTGTGCGTCAAGCGTCCGCTGATATCACGGGGAGAGAGTTATGTTTGGTTTCGAGTTCCTGAACTACGGGTCGCAGATTCTTCACAGCAAGGATCTGGACGACATGCGCGCCGCCGTTCTGGGTGATGACGAACAGGAAGTGAATTGCAAGGTCAGCGACTTTTGCCGCGAGCGACGGCGTTTCGGGCCGGGGCGGACCGAGTCAGCCTATCGCGTCGTGGACTGATCCGGAGTTGGAGGTCAATCCTTTGGCCCCCAAGGCTCGCGCCCGACCATCTGGTCAGCCTCGGCGGTGATGTCGTTCATATGCTTCTCAAGGCTCAGCCGCAGCGTTTCAATCTGCTCGGGCGTCGCCTTGCGCGGCACCGGATCGGTCCATTCGCGGCACAGGAACACGCCTTCGTTGCGCCACGGGCGCGGCATCAGCAGACGATCCCAGGTGCCCGCTTCGCGCCCGTGTCGGGCGGAATAGGTGATGCCGAAGACCCGTTTGCCCGATGTGCGCGCCCAGATCAGCGGCACGGTGGATGAAACCCGTTCAGGCCCGCGCGGGCCGTCGGCAGCAATGCCGATCGAGATGCCCTGTTTCATCTTGCTCAGCACCTCGCGCGACAGGGCGACGTGGCGTTTGCGGCTGGACATCGCGATCGTGTCCATCCCGAACAGTTTCTGCACCCGCCCCACCATGCTGCCCGCGCGCGCAGCCGAGGTGATCGAGCAGATACGCCCCTTGTCCAACGGAAAGAAATAGGGCGACTGCGCCAAGCGCTGATGCCACAGCACCACGATGACCGGCTCGCCCTGCTGCGCCAACTGGTCAAGTTCGTCATACCCGATACGTTGCCACCGCGTGTTGCGATGCACCAGCCGGATATAGGTCGCAATCCGTCGCGCAACCCAGTTCAGCACAGCTTCGCTGTCGGCGATTTTCTTGCGGATGCTCAAGGCAGTGGTCCTCCTGCTGACCGGGCCATGTCTTAAAGAACTGCGCGCGGGGCGCAATGTTTTTGTCCGCCTGTCAAAGTGGTTGCAAAACGCAAAAAGCCTCTTGAGTCCTTTGCGCCACTGGCATATCTGATGGCCCAGCCTAGGGGTATAGCTCAGTTGGTAGAGCGACGGTCTCCAAAACCGTAGGTCGCGGGTTCGAACCCTGCTGCCCCTGCCATTCACCCGCATTCGCAGCGATTTCGCGCAAGGTTCTGTACGCCGGGACCATAAGACGTCCGCGCCGGGGCAATGGCGCCGCCGGGCGCGTAATCGCGGTTTCATCGGTCGTCTGAATGACATACTGTCCGCGCAGGTTATGACGATGAGGTCTCATGTCGCGTTTCGACGGGTATTTCCTGCGGCAGCTGCTGGTGCTGTTCGGGTTTTTCACGCTGGTGCTGGTGGGGGTTTTCTGGATCACCCGTTCGGTCAGCCTGTTCGACCGCGTCATCAGCGGCGGCCAGTCGGCGATGGTGTTTCTGGAATTCACCGCCCTGACGCTTCCGACCCTGATCCGGACAGTCATGCCCATGGCCGTCTTTGCCGCTGCAGTTTACGCCACCAACCGGCTGAGCCGCGAGAGCGAGATGACGGTGATGCTGGCGACCGGCTCCAGCCCGTGGCGGCTGTCGCGGGCGGTGCTGATGTTCGGGCTGTGCGCGGGGCTGATGATGGCGGTGATCAGCGTCTTTCTGCGGCCGGCCTCGGTTGAACAGCTGGAACAGCGGCAGGCCGAGGTGGCCGGTGATGTCACCGCGCAATTGCTGAATGAAGGAGAGTTTCTGCACCCCGCGACCGGTGTGACCGTCTATATCGGGCGGATCGATCTGGACGGAACCCTGCACGAGGTCTTTGTCTCGGACCGGCGCGACGTGGACAATCCGGTCAGCTATTCCAGCACCACGGCCTATTTGGTCAACCAAAGCGCGGGCATTCATCTGGTGATGCTGGATGGCGTGGCGCTCCGGTTCGATCAGGTGGGGAATACGCTGTCCTCGACTCTGTTCGAGGACGCTGCATACGATATCTCGGAACTGGCCCGCGACACCGATATCGGCAAACGCAGCCGCGAGGCGATTCCGACGATCGAACTGATACAGGACATCGAAGGGGTGTCTGCAACTGACGAGCATTCGGTCGGGCAGTTGATCGAGGAGTTGCATCAGCGGTTCTCGTGGGTGGCCATCTGCGTTGCGGTGGCGCTGGTGGGGTATTCGACCCTGATGCTGGGCAGCTTTTCGCGCTTTGGCCTGTGGCCGCAGATCTTTGTGGCCTTCACGATTCTGGTCTTACTGGAAGGCGTCCGCGGGTTCGTTTCGCCGGTTGTGATCGAGGACCCGCGCCTGTGGGGGCTGCTGTATCTGCCCGCGCTGATTGGGGTTGCATTGTCGATCCTGTTTCTGGCCATCGCCGGGCGCCCCCTGTTTCGCAAACCGGGCAATCGCCGGACCGGGGTGCCAGCCCCTGCCTGATGCGCAGCGACGGTCGCATGTCGCAAATCTGCTAGCGCGGGGTGGGTGAGCGGTTAGGCTGATCAGGCCGCACAGACCCGGAGGGCCCGCCATGCTGGACAAAAGCCGCAAACCGACCTGGACCAGTTTCGAGCAGGCCACCAAGGCCGACTGGGACGCCGTCATGGAATATGAAGAGGCGTACAACGCCGCGCTGCCCGATCGGATTCTCGATGCGATCCGGTCTCTGGACGAGGACTGGACGCCCTATCCGGTGAACCGCTATCAACACAGCCTGCAGGCCGCGACCCGTGCGTACGAGGACGGCGCAGACGAGGAACTGGTGGTTGCCGCCCTGATCCATGACACCGGAGATATCCTGTCGCCCTACAACCACGGAGAGTTGTCGGCGGCGATGATGAAGCCCTATGTCAGCGAGAAAACCCATTGGATTCTCAAGCATCATTGCGTGTTTCAGGGATACTATTACAACCACCATCTGGGCGGCGACCGTCACGCCCGCGACAAGTACCGCGACAGCCCGCACTGGGAGGACTGCCGGTATTTCTGCCACGAATACGATCAGAAAGCGTTCGACCCGGATTACCCGACCAGACCGCTGGAATTCTTTGAGCCGATGCTGCGCCGCGTCCTTAGCAAAGGCGACGGGCATATGGAACTGAACGAGACCTCTGATGCCTAGCAGGCCGCCATCAGGCGATAGACGATCTGGGCGGCGGTAAAGTCCCAGGCGGCATTGCCGTCGGGGGCCAGTTCCACCACGTCAAAGCCCACGCAGCGGCGGCCCCTGAGCGCGTGCTCGACCAGATGCAGCGCCTGATAATAGCCCAGCCCCCCCGGCACCGGGGTGCCCGTGGCGGGCATCTGCGAGGGGTCAAGGCCGTCCACATCAAAGCTGACATAAACCAGTTCGGGGAAGTCCTCGGGCAGGTCGATTGCATGAAGGCCATCGGTCACCAACTCTTCGGCATCGACGTGGAAGACGCGGTTTTTCAGGCGGCTTTGCGCCTCTTCGGTGGAAAAGGCGCGGACTCCGAACTGGGCCAGACGGATGCCTTCCTCGGCCAACAAGTGCATGACCGAGGCGTGAGAGTGTTTCTCGCCCTGATACGCGTTGCGCAGATCGGCATGGGCGTCGATCTGAACAACGCCCAGCGGCTGGTTCAGAGCGCGGGCCACGCCCGTGACGGCACCGTAGCTCAGCGAGTGTTCACCGCCCAGCGTCACCGGCACCTTGCCTGCGCGGATTGCGGCCTCGGTGCGTTGGGCCAGCCGTTCCATCACCTCGGGCAAAGGACCTTCGCAGTTCAATGGGTCTTCGGTGAAGATGCCTTCGACGCAGGGTTCGGCATGACCGGTGATACGTTCGAGTTCATTGCTCGCCTCAATAATCGCGTCGGGGCCTTTGGCTGTGCCCGCGCCGTAAGAGACGGTGCGCTCCAGCGGCACCGGGATGACGCGAAAACGCCCATCTTCTGAGCGTTCAGCGGCGGTCAGTTCACTGTCGAGGAAAAGGCTCATGAAAGGCGGTCCTTAAAGTCGTCATAGCCAAACTGTTTGATGATTTTCAGCTCATCCGTTTCGCTATTCCACAGGGCGATGGTCGGCAGGGGAACGCCGTTGAACGTGTTGGTCTTGACCATCGAATAATGCGCCTGATCGAGGAAGGCAAAGCGCTGGCCGATCTCCAGCGGCTTGTCCCATGTGTAGTCCCCGATCACATCGCCCGCGAGGCATGAGGGGCCTCCCAGACGGTAGGTATGGCCTGCCTCTGCCTCGTCCATCAGGGCCGGGCGATAGGGGGCTTCGATCACGTCGGGCATGTGGCATGTGGCCGAGATATCGGTGATCGCAAGGGTCATGCCATTGGTCGGCAGATCGAGGATTTCGCCCACCAGAATGCCCGCATCCAGTGCGACGGCCTCGCCGGGTTCGAGGTAAATCTCGACGTCGTGTTCGGCGCGGATGGTTTTGATGAAGGCAATGAGGCCCTCGCGATCGTAATCGTCGCGGGTGATATGGTGGCCACCGCCGAAGTTCAGCCATTTGAGCTGGCTGAAGAACGGTTTGAGCTTGGGTTCGACCGCTTCCCATGTCCGCTGCAGAGGTTCGAACCCTTGTTCGCAGAGCGTGTGCATGTGCAGGCCATCAACCCCGGTCAGGGTTTCGGCGGTCAGTTGGCTGACCGGCGTGCCAAGGCGTGAGCACGGGGCGCAGGGATCGTATTTTGGGATCTCGCCTTCGGAATGTTCGGGGTTGATGCGCAGGCCGACCTGAACATTCGCAGCCCTTGCCTTGTCAAGAAACCGGTCCTTTTGCGCCGGAGAGTTGAAGATGATGTGGTCCGACAGGGATAGAATTTCGTCGATATCCGCGTCTTTGTAACCGGCGCAGAAGGTGGCGACCTCGCCGCCGTATTCCTCGCGTCCCAGCCGCGCCTCGTAAATGCCGCTGGCGCAGGTGCCGCCCAGGTGCTGGCGCACCAGCGGAGCCAGCGAGAACATCGAGAACGCCTTGAGCGCGCTCAGGACATGCGCGCCGGAGCGGGTGCCGATATCGGAGAGGATGGTCAGGTTGCGCTCGACCGCTTTTTCGTCGACCACGAAGCAGGGGGTGGGCACGCGGGCAAGGTCGAACTTGCGGAAAGCTTTGGCGTCGCCCGCTTGGGTGGTCATCATGTCGGACATTGCCGGCGTCTCCGATTGTGGAGAGGCCGGGGGCTCTGCCCCCGGACCCCCGGGATATTTTTGGCCAGATGAAGTTCTGGATCTAGAATTCTACCGGGCCGTCGAGTTCGTGGACCTGCCACGGGAGGCCCTGGGTGTTCAGCATGTCCATGAAATCGTCCGGGTCCAGCTGTTCCATGTTCCACACGCCCGGCTCGCGCCAGTTTCCTTTCAGCACCTGCGCCGCGCCGATCATGGCGGGGACGCCGGTGGTGTAGCTGACGGCCTGAGAGCCGACCTCGGCAAAGCATTCCTCGTGGTCGCAGATGTTGTAGATGTAGTAGGTTTTCTCACCCGAGCCGTCTTTGGCCTGACCTGTGGCGATGTCGCCGATGCAGGCCTTGCCCTTGGTTTCTGCGCCCAGATCGCCGGGGTCGGGCAGCAGGGTTTTCAGGAACTGGATCGGGATGATTTCCTTGCCGTCATGCATCACCGGATCGATGCGGGTCATGCCGACGTTTTCCAGCACCTTGGCGTGAGTGATATAGGCGTCGCCGAAGGTCATCCAGAAGCGGGCGCGCTCGATCTCGGGGAAGTGGGTGCTGAGCGACTCCAGTTCCTCGTGATACATCAGGTACATATTCTTTGGTCCGATGGCCGGGAAGTCGAACTCGACCTTGTGGGTCATGGCCGGGCTGTGCTGCCATGCGCCGTTTTCCCAGTGGCGCACCTCGGCCAGCACTTCGCGCAGGTTGATCTCGGGGTTGAAGTTGGTGGCGAATTCCTGATCGTTGCTGCCGCCATTGGCGTCCAGAACGTCGATCTGTCGGATTGTGTCCAGCTTGTGTTTCTTGAGCCATTTGGCAAACACGCTGGTCACGCCCGGATCAAAGCCCGAGCCGAGGATGGCGGTCAGGCCGGCTTCTTTGAACCGTTCCTGATAGGCCCATTGCCAGTGGTATTCGAACTTGGCCTCATCCTCGGGCTCATAATTCGCGGTGTCGAGATAGTGGATACCGGCCTCAAGGCACGCGTCCATCAGCACCAGATCCTGATAGGGCAGGGCGAGGTTCACCAGAATCTCAGCGCCTGTGTCCTTGATCAGCTTGACCGTATCTTCGACCTTGTAGGCGTCCAGTTCGGCGGTCTTGATGTCCACACCGACGCGATCCTTGACGGCCGCTGCGATGGCGTCGCACTTCGATTTCGTACGGCTGGCCAGAGTGATCTCGGTAAAGATGTCCGAATTCATCGCCATCTTGTGCACGGCTGCGTGGGATACGCCGCCCGCGCCGACAACCAGTGTTTTGCCCATGGTCTGTCTCCTTCTTATTCGTAATAGGTGTAGCCGTTGATCGAGTCGCGATAGGCGCTCATAAGGGTTTTGCGGTCCTTGGCTTGCAGAGTACCGGTCGAGATCGCCTCGTCCACCATCTTGCGGAAGGCGGCGACGCAGTCGGCGGGGTCGAACTCGACATAGGACAGGACCTGACTGATCGTGTCGCCCTCTTGCTCATCCAGCAGGTCAAATCCGCCATCGGCGCGCAGGTCGATGGTGACGACGTTGGTGTCGCCAAAGAGGTTGTGCAGATCGCCCAGCGTTTCCTGATAGGCACCGACGAAGAAGACGCCCATGAAATACTCGCCCTCATCGGGAAGGGAATGCACCGGCAGGCTGGGCGAGACGCCATCGGTCAGGATGAACCGGTCGATCTTGCCGTCGCTGTCGCAGGTGATGTCGGACAGGACCGCACGGCGGTCGGGCACGTCGTTCAGGCCCTGCAGGGGCACGATCGGGTGCAGCTGGTCGATGGCCCAGACATCGGGCAGCGACTGGAACAGCGAGAAATTGCAGTGGTAGATATCGGCCACCTTCTCAAGCTGTTCGTCCAGATCGGTGCCCAGATCATCGCGCGCCGCCAGCGCCTTGAGGCGGGCCACCAGCGACAGGTAGATGCGCTCGCCGCGAGCCATCTGGCGCAGGTCGACATAGCCGCGGCGGAACAGGGCGCGCAGCTCGTTGCGGTAGAAGGTGGCGTCGTTCCAGCATTCCTGCAGCCGGTCGCTGGACAGGTAACCATGGACCGCCGCAAGGTCCGCGATCATGTGGTGATCGTCGGGTTCGACCTCGGGTCCGCTGGGCGCGTCATAGAGCGTGCTTTCCAGCACATTGAACACCAGCATCGAGGACGTCGCCACCACCGCGCGCCCGCTTTCGGTGACCAGCGTCGGATGCGTGATTTCGGCCTCGTCCATCGCATAGGCCACGGTTTCCACCACGTTGGCGCAATACTCGTCGACCGTGTAGTTGATCGAGTTCTCGGCGGCCCTCTTTTCGCCGGTATAGTCCACGCCCATGCCGCCCCCGAGGTCCAGATGCGTCAGTGGGACGCCCTCGCGCGTGAGTTCGGTGTAATACCGGCAGGCCTCGCCCACGGCGCGGCGCACATCGTTGACGTCCTGTACCTGTGATCCCAGATGCGAATGCTGCAGCTTGAGGCAATGCAGCAGGCCCGCATCGCGCAGCTTGTCCACGGCGGCGACCAGTTGATCGGTGTTCATGCCAAATGCTGACCGGTCGCCCGAGCTTTCTTCCCACTTGCCGCTGATCTGGTTGGTCAGTTTGACCCGCACTCCCAGCAGCGGTTCGATGCCCAGTTCCTCATAGACCCGGATCACCGTGTCGGCCTCTTTCGGGCTTTCCAGCACGATCACGGTGTTGAACCCGATCTTGCGGCTGAGCATGGCCAGTTGGATGAACTCGGTATCCTTGACGCCGTTGCAGACGATCAGCGCCTCTCGGGCCAGACGATGAGCCAACGCGATGACCAGTTCCGGTTTCGATCCGGCCTCGAGCCCATAGTTGTATTTCTTGCCGCACTGGACGATGCGTTCGATCACCTGCGCCTGCTGGTTCACCTTGATCGGGAACACGCCGCGATAGCTGCCCTGATAGCCGGTGCGCGCAATCGCTTCGGCAAAGCACTCGTTCAGCCTGGCAATCTCGCTTTCAAGATACGAGCTGATACGCAGCAGCATCGGCGCCTTGATGCCGCGTTCGTCCAGATCGCTGAGGATGCCCGGCAGGCTGATCGCGGCGGTATCGGGGGCCATCGGGTTACACAGGCCGATCTCACCCTGCTCTGTCACCTCGATGAGGCCTTTGCCCCATTTTTCAACCCCGTAGATGGAATGCGGTGCGTCGGGCGTCTGTTTCAATCAAGTCAGTCCTTAACTCAAGGGGTGCCGGTTTCGCGCCCGCCAATACGGCAGCAGTTCGATTCGTCCAAGTGTAAACTATGTGACGGCGATTTCCGAGGTTCACCCGAAAGAACGGATAGGGATCAGGTGGTTGTCCCACTGGCAGTCGGGGCGTGCCGTGATCGACGGCGCATCGCGCAGGGTTCCGAACACGCCGGTGCCGGTTGAAAACACCAGACCTTCGGGTCCGGTGCCCAGCCCGCACACATCCTGCAGCGCATAAGCGCTGGTCAGTGCGCCGCTGGTGACATCGAAACGGTGCAGGGCATTGCCGCGCGGGCAGGTGATGGCGACCGTCTGGCCGTCGGCGGCAAAGGCGATACTGCCGGCATAGCCCTGCAGGGTGCTCTGATCGGTCTCAGGCGCGGACAGCAGGCGCGGGGCAGAGCCTCGGCGGTGCAGGCCCAGCAGCGGCGGGTGTTGTGTCAGACCGCCCTGCCATTGCATCGCAAACCCCACCAGCCCATCGCTGCGGACCGCCAGATGGCGGATCGAATTCTTATGCAGCGCGCGGGGCAGTTCCACCTGTTCCTGCACCCTGCCCGACAGGTCGGCATAGGTCAGGTTCGGTTGCATCACCGGCAGGTTCAGCTTGGTGCGACCTGTGTCCGGGTGGGTTTCGATGCCGCCATTGGCGATGACCAGCGTTTGGCCATCCGGCATCAGCCGCATGTCATGGGGGCCGACCCCGCCCGAGGGGAACTCGCCCAGCCGGGCAAAGCTGTCGGCATCCCAGACGCCGATCACGCCCTGGGCGGCGTCATAGTTGTTCTCGGTGGTCAGGAACCGGCGACCGTCGCGCGTATAGGTGCCGTGGCCATAGAAATGGCGGCCTGCCGGGGCGTCGAGCCGTTTGATCACAGCGCCCGAGCTACAGTCGATCACAAGGGCAAACCGGCCCGGGCGGCGGGCGAAGGCGACGGCCTGCGCCCTGTGCGGGTGGGCTGCGGCGGCATGGCCCCGCGCGGGCAGGGGCAGAGAGAACAGGATCGCCCCCTGTCCATCCAGACCGGCCAGCCGATACGACCCGTCGGGAAACAGCCCCGCCGCCAGAAAATCCGGCGCGCCGACCGAGGCCCAGCCACGGACCGGCGTAAGGCTGGTGGCGGCCAGACCGGCCAAAAAGCGGCGGCGCGAGGTCATGGTCTAGTCCCCGTCCAGCGAGTTGAAACCGGCGCTGATGCCCAGCGTCGGGCCAAGCTGGGTTGCTGTGATCGCGCGGATGTCGTCGATGGACTGCTGCAGGGCCTCGACCCGGAAACGCCCCTGCGGATCGGCGACCCCGGCAAGGGCTGGATCCTCCAGCGCCTGTGCCCGGTCGATGGCGCGTGCAAAGGACGCATCCAGATCGGCGGCAATGTCGGGATGATCAATGGCCAGCCGCGCCGCGAGATCGCGCAGGGCAATCAGCGACAGTTCCACATGGCGCAGGGATCGATCGGATCGGCGCGCCTCGGCCCGGGTCGGGCGGGGGCGGTCGTAGCTGCCCAGCGGACGGCCAAGCCGCGTGTCGCTGGTGAATTGCAGGCCGGTGGTCAGCGCCTTGAACAGCTCTTGCATCGCTTCATCCCCCGACCGATAGGGGCTGTTGCCGCCCGGCTGTGTCAGGGCGGGCGCATAGCTCTGCCAGTCGGTGCGGATCGCGGCGGCGTTGCGGTTGATATCGGTTGTGATGGCCTGGATCAGCGCGCAACGATAGGCGTCGCTGCCCTGTTCGGTCATCGCCGGATCATAGAGCATGCGTTCCAGCGCAAAGAACCCGCGCCCCGCGATCGAGGTTTCGGCAAAGGCGTCGGGGTCTTCGATCGCCGCATCTTCGGAATTGATCAGGCCCGACAGCGCCTTGGGCGTGAACCCCTTGGTGTCGGGCCAGAAGGCCAGTGCAAAGGCGCGGTCCTCGACCTCGGTCGGGCCAAAGCGCAGGTGGCTGGCCGAAATCCAGTCGTCGAAAGCGGCGTTATAGGCAGCGCGCAGATCAGCAGAATCTGCCGTGCAATCGGCCTGCGCCGTGGCCGACAGGACCCCGGTCGCCTCGGCCAGATCGGCAAAGCGCGGCAGGATGTGGCTTTCGGTCACGTCCATCAGGATCGGCGCGCGGTCCTGCGCGGCGGCTGACAAAGGCAGCATCAGGGCGGTCACAAAAGCAAGGGTGCGCATCACAGGCTCTCCAGAAAGCGGATCAGGGCGTCGCGGTCGGCTTTGGGCATCGAGACAACCGTATCACGGGCCGCCTGCGCCTCGCCACCATGCCACAGGATCGCTTCCAGCAGCGACCGTGCACGCCCGTCATGCAGAAACTGGGTGTGGCCCGACACGCGTTCGGTCAGACCCACGCCCCACAGTGGCGGCGTGCGCCATTCGCGGCCCGTCGCGCGCGCCTCGGGGCGGTTGTCGGCCAAGCCTTCGCCCATGTCGTGCAGCAGCAGGTCAGTATAGGGCCAAATCAGCTGAAAACTCTGTTCGGGCCGGTCGGGCATCCGGTGAGTGACATAGGCGGGTGTATGGCACGACGCGCAACCGGTGCTGTGAAACACCTCTTTGCCGCGCAGCACCTGCGGGTCAACGGTATTGCGTCGCGCAGGCACACCCAGATTGCGGCTGTAGAACGCGACAAGGTCCATGCCGGTCTGGTCGATCTCGAACCCGCGCGCATCCCCGTCGCCATGCGGGGCATCGGTGCAATTGACCTGCGCCGCCGTGCAATCGCCATGGGGTGCGGGGAACAGCGGGCTTGAGATGCCGATATCCCCGGCAAAGGCCCCGGCGGATTGCTCCATAACCGTGGGCATTCCGGCCTTGTGACCGAAGCGGCCCATCATGGGCTGGTCGAACTCGGTCGACCAGACGATATTGGGCCGGCCCGAGATGCCATCGCCATCCGCGTCATCGGGATCGGCCTTGGCCAGAAGATCCTCGACCGGGATCGCCTCGAGCAGCCCCAAGCCAATCATCTGCGGCGCGACGCGCGGGCTGAGCATCGCATCCGGGTGTAGCGGCCCATAGCCCAGATCGGCGGCCTTGTAAGTGGGGCGGCGCAACGATGCGGTTTCGCCCTCGGACAACTCCACCGGGATTTCTTCATAGGTGATGTCCAGCCGGTATTCTGCCGGATGGCCTGCCAGCGCGAAATCCTGCATCTGGCCGCCATAATTCGGCTCGGGCAGGGTAGCGAGATAGTCTTCGATTCCCGCCGGCGCATCCTCGGGGGCGCCGGGGATCGAGACGCGCAGGAACATCGATACGGCGTTGTCATCGGCCCCGTTCGGCGTATGGCCGCGCCCGTCCTTGATGTGGCAGCGCTGGCACGAGCGCGCATTGTAAAGCGGTCCCAGCCCGTCCGAGGCCAGCGTCGACGATGGCGACGACACCCAGATTTTCTTGAACAACCCGTTGCCAACCCGGAAATCCAGCTCTTGTTCAAAGCTGAGATTGCCCGACGGCTGCGAGAACGCATCCGCGTCGGTACGCACCCGCACGGTGGCGGCCCCGGCGGACAGGTCCTCGAACCGCTGCGGCGCGCTGAAATCGTCGGGCGCAGCGGTCGCGGCCTGAATGCGGGCCTGTTCGTCGGCGGTTCTGGGCAGGAAGTTCAGATGACTGTCCCGCAGGTCGGCGGGCAGGGCGGGGGTGGCCGCAAGCACGGCCACCGGCAAAAGAAGGCTACTCGCCCTCATCCATTGTTGACGCGTTGAGTTGCGCATAGTTGGCTTCGCCAATCCTTTCGTGCAGGTCGAGCTGCGTTTCTAAGAAGTCGATATGGCCCTCTTCATCGGCCATCAGTTCTTCGAACAGAGCCATCGAGACATAGTCGCCGACGCTCTGACAGTGTTCGCGGGCTTCCTTATAAAGTGCCCGTGCATCGATCTCGGCGGCAAGGTCGCATTCCAGCGTTTCCTTGGGCGTCTGCCCGATCCGCAGCGGGTCCAGCTTTTGCAGATTGGGATGGCCTTCGAGGAACAGAATCCGTTCGATCAGCTTGTCCGCGTGCTGCATCTCTTCGATGCTTTCCTCGCGGCTTTTCTTGGCCATGCCGCTGAGGCCCCAATCGTCCTGCAGGCGGTAATGCAGCCAATACTGGCTGACCGCCGTCAGCTCATGCCGCAGGGATTTGTTGAGGTATTCTATGACCTTGGGATCGCCCTTCATGTGCACTCTCCTGTCTGGCCCCGGCGCGAAGTGCGCGGAGCTGCAATGGGACTTCCAGATTATCGCTCGCGCGCATCGTGTCTAGGAAAAGCGGCATACAGCCACCGCAATCGGCCGATTTTCCAAGGGCATGGTAGATCTTGCCAGGCGTGATAATGGCCTGCGAATCCGACGCGCGCATCCAGTCGATCGCGGCGCGAATGTCGTGGTCCGAGATGTTGGTACAGTGGCAGACGATCATGGCGGCTCGGGTCCGTTCGGCTATTTCCTAGTTAATTAGTGGGGTATTATTTCGGGGTCCAGTCACAAGTCTCTGATGTGCATCAATACAGCCCGTATTGTCGCAGATCGCGTAGGGCCGGACATCGGATGCCCGGCCCCTTGGTCATGTTACTGGAAGACCGCGTCGGGGTTATCCAGGCTGTCCGACCCTTCAAAGTCGATCTGGTCCAGCTCCAACGTGGTCACGATACGCTCGATGGTCTTGGTCTGATCGACCAGTCCGTTCACGCCGCCCATGATCAGCGCCTCGCCGCCTGCATTGCCCGCTTCCAGCATCTGGTCATAAGCGAACCCCGCCTCGGCGGTGGATTTGATGCGACCCAGCGCCAGCATGGTGTTGGCCAGCTTGGCTTTCATCTCGGTATCCAGCGCCGGATCGGTGGCGGTCACCAAATCGGACAGCGACGCGCCCGAGACCGCAGTGCCATCGATGCGGGTGTAGCTGCCCAGATAGACGTTCTGGATGCCCAGCCCATCGTAGTAATGGCTGTTATGGGTGTTGTCGGCAAAGCAATCATGCTCTTCCTCGGGATCGTTCAGCATCAGACCAAGGCGCATCCGCTCACCGGCCTGTTCGCCATAGGACAGCGAGCCCATGCCGGTCAGGATCGCGCTGACGCCAGCGGCTTCGTCGGCAGCCAGTGCGGCACGGGCGTCGCCCCCTTCGGCCCACTGGGCGGTCATCCATTCCAGATCGCTGATCAGCAGATCGGTTGCGGCGCTCAGATATTGCGCGCGGCGGTCGCAATTGCCGCCGGTGCAGCCGTCACCCTGAACATAGTCGGTATAGGGGCGGTTGCCCGCGCCCGGCCTATGGCCGTTCAGGTCCTGACCCCACAGCAGGAACTCGATGGCGTGATAGCCGGTGGCGACATTGGCCTCGATCCCGTCCGCCTCGTGCAGGGTGTCCGACAGCAGTTCGGGCGTGATCCGGCTGGCATCGATGGTCTCGCCCGACAGCTGGAAGCTGGGATTGGCGATGACGTTCAGTACGGCGAACTCGTTCTCATCGCTGGGCCCGCCATAGGCTGCATCGACATAGTCGATCAGGCCTTCATCCAGCGGCCATGCGTTCACCTTGCCTTCCCAATCGTCAACGATGGCGTTGCCGAAGCGATAAACCTCGGTCTGCTGATAGGGCACGCGGGCGGCGATCCACGCGGCGCGGGCGGCGTTCAGGGTGGCGTCCGACGGATCGGCGATCAGCGCGTTCACGGCGGTCTGCAGCGCTTTGGCGGCGATCAGGCTGTCGTCATATTTGGCTTCGGCGATGTTGGCATAGGTGCTCAGAACGTCCGACTTGGACGGAGCATCCGCGACAGCAGCGCTTGCGAGGCACAGGGTCAGGGCGCTGGTCGCGGTGAGTAGTCTGGTCATGGGGGTTCGTCTTTCCTGGTGTTTCGGGGTGTGGCCCCCACGGGGCGCGGGGTAAGCTGGTGAGTTCTTGATAGAATTACTCAACAAAGTCAACCTGAGTTTTATTATCAGGTATATCCCGCCAAAATGACCCGCCAGAAATGGGGAGGGCCGCAGTCAGCCCGCGTGTTGCGTGGGATTGCAAATCAATTAAGATACTCAATGTATTTTAGATGGTGATTGTTATGAAATACGCGGCAATCGTTCTGTTTCTTCTGCCGGTCGCGTTGATGGCTCAGGGCACATATTCATCTGGTGCCCATGCCCACGGTGCCGGGCGGTTGGGTGTTACCCTGTCCGACGGCGCGGTTGCGCTGGTGCTTGAGGTGCCGGGCCACGATATCGTGGGCTTCGAACATCCGGCCGAGAACGAAGATAATCGCGCCCGTGTCGCGGATGCGATCTCGGACCTGTCCGAACCACTGACCCTGTTCGAACTGCCGCCCGAGGCCGGCTGCATCACCGCATCGGCCAATGTGGCGCTGGTTGGCGATGCCTTCGGTCAGGATGAGACGGCAGAGAGCGGCGGTGCCGCGCATAATGAATTTCACGCCGAATACCTGCTTCAGTGCGAGGATATCGCGGCGATGAACATGATCCGGTTCACTTATTTCGACCGCTTCACGAAAGCCCGGCGGCTGAGCGTTCAACTGACCTCACCCTCCGGCACGCAGGACGTGGTGGTCCAGCGTGAAACGCCCCTGTTGACCTTACCCTAAGGCGCGCGGCCTGATTTTAGGTCAGCGCCTTTTGCATCGCGTAATACGAGGCCTTGGGCCGCCGCTCCAGCGTCTCGAAATCCACATCGACCAGCCCGAACCGCTTTTCATACCCCAGCGCCCATTCGTAATTGTCCAGCAGGGACCAGACGAAATACCCCTTGACCGGGACCCCATGATCCAGCGCCACCCGCACCTCGGCCAGATGCTGATCCAGATAGTCGATCCGGTCATTGTCCTGCTGACGCTCGGGGCTCGCCATCCCGTTTTCGGTGACATAGATCGGCAGATCGCCGGTGTGATCGCGCGCGGTGCGGATCAGAAAGCGGGACAGGGCGGCGGGATCGACCTCCCACCCCATCTGGGTTTTGGGCAGGGGGCCGGGCATCTCTTGCAGCGATGGCCAGGGCGTCTCGGCGGGGGCGATCAGCTTGCGGGTATAGTAGTTCAGACCGCACCAGTCGACGGGCGCGCCGATCGTGTCGAAATCGTCCTGCCAGCCCTCGGGCAGATGCGGGGCAAGGCCCGTTAGCACATTCTGCGGATAGGCTTTGTTGAACACCCCACCCAGAAAGAAGCGGTTGTAGATCCCGTCATAAAGTGCCGCCGCAGCCTGCGCCCCGGCGCTGTCATCCGCCGGTTCGGCCCATTCCAGATTGAACACCGCGCCCAGATTGGACATGCCAAGCCCGCGCATGGTTTCGATGGCCCGGCCATGGGCCAGCAGCACGTGATGCATCGCGCGGGCGGTGGCGCGGATGTCGCGCAGGCCGGGGGCGTGGTGGCCGTCGAAATGGCTCAACCAGCTGACGCACCACGGCTCATTGATCGGCGCGACGCTGTGCATCCGGTCGCCGATCCGCCCCATGATGACCTGCGTGAAATCCGCAAACCACCCGGCGATATCGCGATTGCGCCACCCCCCCAGATCGGCCAGCGGCGAGGGCAACTCCCAATGATACAGCGTGGCACAAGGCTTGATGCCGCGTTCCAGCAGCGCATCGGCAAGGCGGTCATAGAAATCCAGACCCTCTTGGTTCACCGCCCCGCGCCCTTCGGGCAGCACGCGGGCCCAGCTGGTGGAAAACCGGTAACAGTCGAAGCCGGCATCGCGGATCAGGTCGAAATCGCCAGGAAAGCGGGTGTAATGATCGCATGCCACATCGCCGTTCTCGGCCCTCACCACATTGCCCGGCGTTGCAGCGAAACTGTCCCAATGGGTTGTCCCCGCACCACCCTGCGCGTGGCCTTCGATCTGATAGGCCGAAGTTGCGGCACCAAACTGGAAATCCTGCGGGAAATCTGCGCGTTTATGTTTCATATCAAGCCCTTTGCGGTGCCGGCCCGGTCGAGCTGCCAACAACCAGCTCAGCCTCCAGCAGGCATGTTTTCGGGGGGTCATCGGGCGCGTTGATCCGCGCGATCAGCATCTCTGCCGCCAGCTCTCCGGCATGTCGAACGGATGACCGGGTTGCAGTAAAAATCGGCACATCCTGCCCGTTGCGCATATAAGACAGCTCATCATCATGGGCGATGACCGAGATATCGCGACCCATCCTCAGCCCGTTCTCTTCCAGCGCGCGCCGGACACCGACCGCCGAGATGATCGACGAGGCCAGAATGGCCGTCGGCGGATCGGCCAGTTTCAGCATGTCGCAGGCGGTCTGGTGGCCGTAGATCTCGGTCATCTCGGCGCTGCGCAGCAAGTCCGGGTCGGGCGCGATTCCGGCCCCGGCAAGGGCCGCCACATAGCCGTTCCGGCGGCGCTGGGCGAAATCCATGTCTTCCAGCCCGTTGATCAGCGCGATCCGGCGATGCCCCAGATCAAGCAGGAATCGCGTTGCCCGCTCGAACGAGCGCTGATTGTTCACGTCGATCCAGTCATAGGGTTCATCCGCGCCGGTCGACCGGCCATGCACGATAAACGGCACCCCCATGCGTGATAGCACGGAAATCCGCGGTTCATGCACCTTGGGGCCCTGCAGCACGACGCCGTCCACGACGCCCCGGTTGAATAAGCTGCGATACGACGCTTCGACCGAGGTATCCGGCGCGTGGGTGAACATCATGTCATAATTATTCGCCGCATAGGTCCGCGCGGCACCGGCGACGAAATCCCCGAAGATCGGGTTCACCATCTCATGCTGCGATGAGGTAGGAATCACGTGCCCGATCACCATCGACCGCCCTGTCGCCAGCCCCTTGGCGCGGCTGTTGGGGCGGTATCCATGCTTGTCCGCCGCCGCCCGCACCCGGATGCGCGTATCCTCGTTCACCTCGGGGTAACCGTTCAGCGCGCGGCTGACGGTTGTCTGCGAAAGACCGAGAATTTCCGAGAGTTTCTTAAGGTTCATGGCTTTCAAAGCGCCTTCAAATCGGGCCTTTTATTGTTGTGTTGTGAATTTCCCTCTGCGTCAACCTGTTTTGCGATCGGGGCTGAAATGGCCGCATAGATGGGTCTTTGATAACGAAATATTGACAGAAGGCAAATGTTAGCGGATAAACTCGGGCATTCAAAGCGCTTTGAAAATCGAATCTCGAACGCGCTGAACACAGTTGGGAGGAAGTCTTCATGAAACACTCGCTTTACGCAGGCGCGGCCACGTTCGCCCTGATGGCGGGCGCGGCCCAGGCCGACAAAGTGACCGTGTTCGGGCCTTGGCTGGGGCCGGATCAGGAGAATGTCGAAAAGGTTCTGGATGGATTTGCCGCCGCGACGGGTCATGAATATGCCTATGTCGGCTCGGACAGTTTCGAGCAGCAGATCAGAATCGATGCCGAAGCCGGATCGGCCCCGAACGTCGCCGTCTTCCCGCAGCCCGGTCTGGCGGCGGATATGGCCAAGTCGGGTTTTCTGACCCCGCTGGGTGACGGCACCGCCGATTGGATTCGCGACAACTATGCCGCCGGTCAGTCCTGGGTCGATCTGGGCACCTATGCCGGGCCGGACGGGGCGGACCACCTGTACGGGTTCTTCTACAAGGTCGATGTGAAATCGCTGGTCTGGTACGTGCCCGAGAATTTTGAGGACGCAGGCTATGAGGTCCCGACGACGATGGAAGAGCTCAAGGCGCTGACCGACCAGATCGTCGCTGACGGCGAGACGCCGTGGTGCATCGGTCTGGGATCCGGCGGCGCGACCGGCTGGCCCGCGACGGATTGGGTCGAGGATATGATGCTGCGCACCCAATCGCCCCAGGATTATGACGCCTGGGTCGCCAATGAGATGAAGTTCAACGATCCCAAGGTGATCGAAGCCATCGAGGAATTCGGAGCCTTCGCCCGCAATGACGACTACGTCGCTGGCGGCGCGGGCGCGGTGGCGACCACGGATTTCCGCGATAGCCCCAAGGGCATGTTCAGCTCACCCCCGCAATGCTACCTGCATCGTCAGGCCTCGTTCATTCCGGCCTTCTTCCCCGAAGGCACCGTTGTGGGTGAGGATGCCGACTTCTTCTACTTCCCCGCCTATGAAAGCAAGGATCTGGGCAGTCCGGTTCTGGGTGCCGGGACGCTCTGGGCGATCACCAATGACAGCCCCGCAGCGCATGATCTGATTGCCTATCTGCAAACGCCCGAAGCGCATGAGATCTGGATGCAGCTGACCGGCTTCCTGACCCCGCATAAGGGCGTCGATACGTCGCTGTTCTCGGACCCGACGCTGGCAAAGATGAACGACATCCTGCTGGGCGCGACCACCTTCCGGTTTGACGGGTCCGATCTGATGCCGGGCGGCGTGGGTGCGGGCACCTTCTGGACCGGTATGGTCGATTATGCTGGCGGCAAGCCTGCACAAGAGGTGGCCGACGAAATCCAATCCTCCTGGGATGCGCTGGACTAAGCGCGTCTGACAGCGGGCGGTCTGCGCGTCAGGCCGCCCAATCCCCTTTCGCAACGGAGAGCGTCATGCATCCGGCACTTCAGGGCCTGCTGACCATCGCCATCGGCGTGTCGGGCTGTGTGGGCTATTTCTACCTGTCGAACCAGTTTCTGGACAAGATTCTATTCCCGGCGCGCGGGCCGAATGCAGGTCGCAATATCAACCGCGCCAACATGATCCGACCCTGGCTGTTCCTGTTTCCCGCGCTGCTGGCGCTGGGTCTCTATCTGGCCTACCCGGTGGTCGAGACGCTGCGCCTGTCGCTGACCGATCGCATCCCCGGCGGCGGTTACGAATGGGTCGGGCTGGACAATTATCGCCAGATGGCCGCCGAGCCGAAATTCTGGGAGGCCATGCGCAACAACATGCTGTGGCTGATCGTGGTTCCGGCGATGTCGACCGCGTTCGGGCTGCTGGTGGCGCAGCTGACCGACCGTATCCGCTGGGGCAACGTGGCCAAGGCGCTGATCTTCATGCCGATGGCGATCTCATTCGTGGGGGCCTCGGTGATCTGGAAACTGGTCTATGATACGCGGCCTGCGGAACAGGATCAGATCGGTATCCTGAACGCGCTTTACATCTTCTTTGGTGGGACCGAGCCGCAGACATGGCTGACCATCCCGTTCTGGAACAGCTTTTTCCTGATGATCGTTCTGGTCTGGATTCAGACGGGCTTTGCCATGGTGATCCTGTCCGCTGCGCTGCGCGGCATCCCCGAGGAAACCATCGAGGCCGCCATTCTGGACGGTGCCAACCCGTTCCAGATTTTCTTCAAGATCAAGGTGCCGCAGATCAAGACCACGATTCTGGTGGTGTGGACGACGATCACCATCACCGTACTCAAGGTCTTTGACATCGTTTTTGCCATGACCAACGGGCAATGGGAAACGCAGGTTCTGGCCAATTACATGTTCGACAAGCTGTTCCGCGCCAATGACTGGGGCGTGGGGTCGGCCTCGGCCATGGTGATCATGCTGCTGGTGACGCCGATTCTTGTCTGGAATGTGCGCAATGCGCGCAAGGAAATGGAATAGGGGGTCGGCATGAACGATATTGCAGGAACCAAACCGGCCCTCAGATGGGTGGTCCATGCCTCGGTCCTATTTCTGGTGGTGCTGTGGGTGTTTCCGACGCTGGGTCTGCTGATCTCGTCCTTCCGGACGGCGGATCAGATCGCGACCAGCGGTTGGTGGCGGTCGCTGTTCCCGTCCGAGCAGAACCTGACTCTGCGCAGCGCCGCACCCGAGACGCAGGTGCTGCAGAACGGGCTCTATGTGATCGAGGGCAACCTGTTTGACGCAGGCGTGACCGCGAAGATCTCGAAATGGGGCGTCAGTTCCCGCGCGGTCGATGCGTTCACGCCGGGCGAAACCGCCGAGCTGCGCCGCGGTGGCACGATTACCGTCGATGCCGATGGCAGTTACCGGATGGAAAACTCCGAGGAATTCTCGGGCAGCCGGGGCGCGCGCGTCTTTGTGACGGCCGAGTTGCCCCCCGAATTCACGCTCGACAACTATCACAAGGTGCTGCTGGCCGAAGACAGCACCGACAGCATGGGCAAGGCCTTTTTCAACACGCTCACTGTGACGATCCCGGCAACGATCATCCCGATCCTTGTCGCCGCCTTTGCGGCCTATGCGCTGGCATGGATGGATTTCCCGGGCCGCGCCCTGCTGATTGCAGCGGTGGTCGGCTTGCTGGTTGTTCCCTTGCAACTGGCGCTGATCCCGCTGCTGAAACTTCACCTGAATATCGGGATACCCAAAGGCTATCTGGGCGTCTGGCTGGCGCATACCGGGTTCGGGATGCCGCTGGCGATCTACCTCTTGCGCAACTACATGGCCGGACTGCCGCGCGATCTGATCGAAAACGCCCGGGTCGATGGCGCGACCGAGTTCCAGATCTTCACCAAACTGATCCTGCCGCTCAGCTTCCCGGCGCTGGCCTCGTTTGCGATCTTCCAGTTCCTGTGGACATGGAACGATCTGCTGGTCGCCAAGGTGTTCCTGATCGACGCCACCGGCCAGACCACGGTGATGACCAACCGTATTGTCGAGCTGTTGGGCACCCGTGGTGGCAACTGGGAAATCCTTGCCACGGCGGCGTTTGTCTCGATCGCGGTGCCGCTGGTGGTCTTCTTTGCAATGCAAAAATATCTGGTCCGCGGCCTGCTGGCCGGGTCCGTAAAATAAGGGCGTGTGATGAACGTGCAAACCACAGCATTCAAAACAACCGAAGCAAAGTCCGACTGGTGGCGCGGCGGCGTGATCTATCAGATCTATCCGCGCAGCTTTCAGGACAGCAATGGCGACGGGATCGGAGACCTCAGGGGCATCACGCAGCGGCTGGGCTATATCGCCTCGCTGGGGGTCGATGCGATCTGGATTTCGCCGTTCTTCAAGTCTCCGATGAAGGATTTCGGATATGATGTCAGCGATTACCGCGATGTCGATCCGATGTTCGGCACCATGGCGGATTTCAAGGAATTGCTGGATCAGGCCCATGCGCATGGGCTGAAGGTGATGATCGACCTCGTGCTGTCGCACACCTCGGACCAGCACCCGTGGTTCAGCGAAAGCCGCGCTGATCGCGAGAACGCGAAATCCGATTGGTATGTCTGGGCTGATCCCAAACCTGACGGGACGCCGCCGAACAACTGGCTGTCGATCTTTGGCGGCTCGGCCTGGCAATGGGATGCGCGGCGGCTGCAGTATTACCTGCACAACTTCCTGACCTCGCAGCCGGACCTGAACTTCCATTGCCCCGACGTGCAGGATGCGCTGCTGGATGTGGCCCGGTTCTGGCTTGATCTGGGGGTCGATGGCTTCCGTCTGGATACGATCAACTTCTATTTCCACGACGCGCAGCTGCGCGACAATCCCGGCCTGCCGATGGATCAGCGCAATGCCTCGATCGCGCCGATGGTGAACCCCTACAACCATCAGGATCACCTTTATTCCAAAAGCCAGCCCGAGAATATTGCGTTCCTCGAACGCCTGCGCGCCCTGACCGACGAATACGAAGGCCGCGCCTGTCTGGGTGAGGTCGGCGATGCGCAGCGCGGGCTTGAGATCATGGGCGAATACACCACCGGCGATAAGCGGATGCATATGTGTTACGCGTTCGAATTCCTCGAAAAGCGAGCGCTTACAGCTGCCTACGCCAAGCAGGTTTTCGATCAGCTTGAGGACAAGGCAGGCGACGCATGGCCCTGCTGGGCGTTCTCGAACCATGACGTGCAGCGTCACGCCTCACGCTGGGGACTGGATGATGCGGCGATCCGGCAGCACGCGGTTCTGATGATGTGTCTGCGCGGGTCCGCGTGCCTCTATCAAGGCGAGGAACTGGGCCTGCCCGAGGCCGATGTGGCATTCGAAGACCTGCAAGACCCCTATGGCATCGAATTCTGGCCCGAGTTCAAGGGCCGCGACGGATGCCGCACGCCGATGGTCTGGGCCGCGCAGGACGAACAATCCGGGTTCAGCACAGGCCGCCCGTGGTTGCCGGTCAGCTCGCCTCAGGCCGAGCGGGCGGTGGACCGGCTGGAGCAGGACCCGGCGTCGATGCTGCACCACTACCGCCGCGCTATCGCGCTGCGTCACGCGCATTCGGCGCTGATGTCCGGGGCGCAGTCGGGGATGGCGCAGTCCGGATCGGTGCTGACTTTCACCCGCGAGGATGCAGCGCAACAGGTGTTCTGCGCCTTCAATCTGGGATCAGACCCCGCCGAGGTGACCCTGCCCGGCGGTGACTGGCACGTGATCGGGGAGGAGTTGGGCGGCGTTCAGGGCGCAGATACGGTAACGCTGGACGCCGCTCAATTCTGTTTGCTGGCCCGGGAAAAGAGGTAAACCATGTCGGAACTCAAGCTCACGGATGTGGCCAAATCTTATGGCCCGGTCGATGTCCTGAAACATATCGACCTCGAGATCGAGCAGGGCGAACTGATCGTCTTCGTCGGCCCCTCGGGCTGTGGCAAATCCACCTTGCTGCGGATGATCGCGGGCCTTGAAAAGATCACCGGCGGCACACTCGAGATCGAGGGGCTGGTGGTCAACGATGTGCCGCCCGCGCAGCGGGGCATCGCGATGGTGTTCCAGTCTTACGCGCTCTATCCGCATATGACGGTGCGCGAAAATATGGCCTTCGCGCTCAAGATCGCCAAGATGCCAAGCGCCGAGGTCGATGCGGCCGTGGAACGCGCCGCCCAGATCCTGCAGCTTGAACCGCTGCTGGATCGCCTGCCCAAGGCGTTGTCAGGCGGGCAGCGTCAGCGGGTCGCCATTGGCCGCGCCATCGTGCGTGATCCCAAGGTCTATCTGTTTGACGAGCCGCTCTCGAACCTTGATGCCGCCCTGCGCGTGGCCACCCGCATCGAGATCGCGCGCCTGAAAGAGGCGATGCCCGACAGCACGATGATCTACGTCACCCACGATCAGGTCGAGGCGATGACGCTGGCCAGCCGCATTGTGGTTCTGGCCAACAAGGGCATCGCGCAGGTCGGCACGCCGCTGGAGCTGTATGAAACCCCCGACAACGAATTCGTCGCTCAGTTCATCGGCTCACCCGCCATGAACCTGCTGCCGGGCACCATCACGGCGACCGGAGACACCACCACCGTCACGCTCGAGGGCGGCGGCGTGGCGGTCTCGTCAATTCCCACCGAGGCGGCGGATGAAGGCAAGACCGTCAATATCGGCGTCCGGCCCGAGGATCTGGTGCTGACCGACGATGCCCCGATCTATGCCGGTGTGGTGGATTTCACCGAAGCGCTGGGCGAGGTCACGTTGCTGTATTTCGCAGCCCCCGAAGGCCGCGAGGCGGTGATCGCCAAGCTGCCGGGTGTTCAGCGCAATCTGCGGGGACAAAGCGTCTCGGTCACGGCCGCACCCGACAAGGTGCATCTGTTCCACAACGGTCAGTCGATGCGGCGCTAAGCCAGTTTTGCCAGAAAGCCCGAGACCTTCCCAAGGCCCTCGCGGATGATCGACGGCGTGTTGGCATAGCCGATCCGCACGCATCCTTCGAGGCCAAGCGCCGAGCCCGGTGTGAACATCACCCCGGTCTCTTGCAGCAGTTTCACGCAGAATTCGCGCGATGGCACGTCGAAATCATAGTGCAACAGCGCCGTTGTGCCCGCGCTGGGTTTGATCCAGCTGATGCGCGGTTCGCCGGCGACCCACTCTTCCAGCATCGCAAGGTTGCCGCGTGTGATCGCCTGACTGCGCGCCAGTACCTTGTCGCAGTTTTCCAGCGCTAGGGCGGCAAAATGGTCGTCGATCATGCCGACCGAGATCGTGTCATAGTCGCGGTGAACCGACACCGCCTCGATCAGATCAGGCGGCCCGGCGATCCAGCCCAACCGCAGCCCCGCCAGCGAGAACGCCTTGGACATGCCTGCCGTCGAAATCCCTTTCTCATAAAGATCCGCCACCGCCTCGGTCATCCCTGAACCGTCCTGCCCGGTGCCGCGATAGACCTCATCGCACAGCAGCCAGGCCCCGGCGGCGCGGGCGATCTCGGCGATCTCAAGCAGGAAGGCACGGTCCATCACCGCGCCGGTCGGGTTATTAGGGTTGTTGATCGCAATCAGCCGGGTTCCGGGCGTCGCGGCGGCGCGCAGTTCGTCCAGATCGGGCAGATAGCCGTTTTCGGCGCGCAGATGGACCTGCGACACCTCGGCCCCGATACTGGCCGGGATCGAGTAATGCTGCTGATAGGTCGGCACCACCGCCACCACCTTGTCGCCGCGTTCAACCAGCGTCTTGTGGACCAGCATATTGGCCCCGATCGTGCCGTGGGTGACGATGATATTCTCGCGATTTTGCTGGTCATACAGTCCACAGATCGCATCGCGCAGACGGTCCGACCCCCGGATGGCGCCATAGGTCATCTTCATCCCCAGCAACTCGGACAGATCATTCGAGTTCCGACCCGCCAGTTGCAGCAACTCGGCAATGCTCAGGCTCTCGACGCAAGTTTCGGCAAGGTTATAGGCGCAGCGGGTTTCCCACTCGTCCATCCAGATTTCGACGCCAAAGGGTTCGATCTTCATCGCGCGCTCCTGCCTGACCAAGCCACCGCGCATGGTTCCCATGACGCGCGGACAAGGTCAACCGCGCCCTAGCCCGACTGGATCGCCGCAACCGCCGCTTGCACCGCCGCTTGCGTCAGATCCAGATCGGCCTGCGTCACCGCCATCGACGGGTAGAGCTTGCCGGGGGCCTTGAACACGCCCTTCTCGCGCAGCGCTGCGTTATAGCGGGCATTCCGGCCGGGATCGTCATGGGCGGCGCTGCGGTAGTCGCGGCAGGGCTGGTCGGTGAAATAGATATCGAACAGGGTTTCATCGCCGCAAATCCGGTGCGCGATTCCCGCTTCGGTCAAGGCCTCGGACTGCATCGTCTGCAGCTTGCGCCCGATGTCACGCAGGTGATCATAAGCCCCGTCACGGGCCAGAACCTCCATCGTTTTCAAGCCCGCTGCGGCGGCAACCGGATTGCCCGACAAGGTGCCAAGCTGCATCAGCCAGCCATCCGCGCCGACCTTATCCTTGTCAAAATGCTGCATGATCTCGGCACTCGCCCCTAGGGCGGCCAGCGGAAACCCTCCGCCGATGATCTTGCCCAAGGTGCAGATATCGGGCGTCACGCCATAGCGTTCCTGTGCACCGCCATAGGCGAGGCGAAAGCCGGTGACGATCTCGTCAAAGATCAGCAAAACAGCGTGTTGGTCGCACAGATCGCGCAGCCCTTGCAGATAGCCGGGCTCGGGCGGAACAATCCGTTGTAAGGGTTCGACGATGATCGCGGCCACGTCGTCATGTTCCATCAGCAGCGCCGCCACCGCCTCAAGGTCATTGAACGGCGCGATCAGCATCTGATCAGCCACGCCCTGCGGGATACCGGCGCTGTCGGGCACGGCTTGCGGAAAATTCACCCGTTTCGTGGGTGCAAGGCTCATCTGCGCTTCGGCGCTCATGCCGTGATAACCGCCTTCGAATTTCAGGATCTTGTCCTTGCCCGTATAGGCGCGCGCCAGCCGGATCGCGTACATATCTGCCTCGCCGCCCGAGGCGACAAAGCGCACCTGTTCACAGCACGGCACGGCGTTGACGATGGCCTCGGCCAGTTCCACGCCTTTGCTATTATTGGCAAAGAAGGTCATGCCGAGGGGCAGCTGTTCCAGTACTGCCTCCATCACCTCGGGGTGGCCGTGGCCCAGTAGCATCGGGCCAGAGCCGATCAGATAGTCAACATACTCGTTGCCATCCTCGTCCCAGACCCGGCTGCCTTCGCCGCGCGCGATCAGGATACCGGGGTCGAAATTGCCGAACCCTCCGGCGGGCAGAACCGCTTGCGCGCGGGCGATCCATTCGGATTGAGAGTGAAGTTTCAGCATCTGTCAGGCCATTTCCATGATCGGAGTTCCAAGGAGGTCCGGATCGGGCGTCACCCCCAGCCCCGGGCCGTCGGGCGGCGCGATCCGACCATCCGCGCGCACCGGAGCATCCGGGCAGAGGCGCGGTGAGACGTAAGAGGACAGGTCGCAAGTGTTCATCAGCGAACCATGCGGCGTTGAGGCGGCAAAATGCAATGCGGCAGCGGTCACAATGTCCGACCCCCACGTGCATTCGGCACATATCTCGGCCCCCAGATGCATGGTCAGATCGCGGGCGCGGCGCATTGCCGACAAGCCGCCGAATTTCGACAGCTTCAGCGCAACCGCATCCATGCAGCCCAGTTCAGAGGCCCGCAGTAACGAGGCCAGATCATGCGCGTTTTCGTCGATTTTCATCGGCAAGCCAGTGGCCTGACGCACGGCGGCGCAATCCTCGAGCGTTTTGCAGGGTTGTTCCAGCATGACATCCAGATGTGCCACGGCGCGCCCGGTGCGGGTGGCCTGCAGGCGCGAGGCGCCGCAGTTCCAGTCGCCATAGACCAGCGGGCCATTGCCCACAGCCTCGCGCACTTTGGTCAGCCGTTCAGCATCCGCCTGCCAGTCGCCCTCGACCCCCAGCTTGACCTGAAACTGTCGGATACCGGTTTGATAGGTGGCTTGGGCGATCCGCACCATCTCATCCGGGGCGACGCAGGTAATGGAGTGATAAAGCGGCATGTCCTTGTGGGCCCGCCCGCCCAAAAGGGTATGAACCGGCTGCCCCGTGGCTTTCCCGAACAGATCCCACAAAGCGATATCGACGATCGACTTGGCGTGCGCGTGACCTTGCAGAAAGCCATCCAGTTTCCGCATCGGCGCATCGACGCCAAACGGAGACATGCCAAGGATTTCGGGTGCCATCTCGGCCACCGCGCTTGGGACGCCTTGGGCGAAGGCGGGCAGGTAGTGCGGGATCGGGCAGACCTCGCCCCAGCCTTGCAGGCCGGTATCGGTTTCCAGACACAGCACATGGGTCTCGACCGTGGCACAGGTCTTACCATCGGCCATGTAGTAGGTTTCATGGCTGATCAGGTCGATGGACCAGAGAGAGAGTTTTGTGATCTTCATATTAACCACCGGTCGAATTTGGTAGCGGCG
Source organism: Ruegeria sp. AD2(2025) (assembly GCF_056542385.1). Classification (NCBI taxonomy): domain Bacteria; kingdom Pseudomonadati; phylum Pseudomonadota; class Alphaproteobacteria; order Rhodobacterales; family Roseobacteraceae; genus Ruegeria; species Ruegeria sp. AD2(2025). The sequence continues at coordinate 172,371 of NZ_JBQFZS010000007.1, read as the reverse complement.
GAGGCAGAGGGGCCAGCCCCTCTCTTGGCCTGCGGCCAATTCACTCCCCGGGATATTTTTGGCCAGATGAAGAGGTGGATCATGGCCGGGCCTCGTAGGTTGCGATCGGAGGGCCGAGGCTTGCCAGGTCGGGGGTGACGCCCATGCCGGGGTTGTCGGGTGCATGGAGTTTGCCGCCCCGCGCCACCGCGCCGCCGATCCCGGTCGAGCGGGTGTTGTAATTCATCAGGTCTTTGGTGTTCTGCAGATACTCGGGCGGGGTTGAGGTGGCGAAGTGGGCGACGGCGGCGGTGGCGATTTCACCGCCCCATGTGTCCTCGGCGACCACTGGGATGCGGTTTTCGATCAGGTAATCGCGTACCCGCCGCGCTTTGCTGAGCCCGCCGAGGTTTGAGATTTTCAGGCAGCATATTTCGGCGCCGCGATCCGCGACGATCCGTTGGGCCATGCGCATTCCGGTCAGGCATTCGTCCAGCTTCATGGGTTGATCCGCGACGCGGCGGACCTGCTGGCATTCTTCATAGGTTCGACAAGGCTGTTCGAGGATGAAGTCCAGATCGTTTGTCGCCCGCGCCACTCGGATCGCATTGTCGACGCGCCAGCCCTGATTGGCATCCGCCATCGCCGTTTCCCCGGCGTTCAGCAGCGGCACGGTTGCGCGTATCCGGTCGATATCGGCCGCCCAATCGCCGCCGACCTTGATCTGGAACTGGCGATAGCCCTGATCGCGATAGGCATTCATCTCGGCGATGGTTTCATCCGTCGTTTTCTGCGGTGCGACCCGATACATCGGCGCGCCGTCGGTCAGCTTGCCCCCCAGCAGCATCCAAACCGGCTGGTCGCAGGCCTGCCCGAGGATATCCCAGCAGGCCGCATCAAACGGAGCCTTGGCGTAGCCGTGGCCCTGCACCAGGTGATCCATCAGCTGCTCGATCCGTGCGACCTGTCGCGGGTCTTCGCCCAGCAGGTCGGGGGCGATCAGTTTTGCCAGCGCCGGAACACCCTGAGAGTGGGCGATCATGTAGTTTTCACCGCAGGGCGTGAACTCACCACTGCCTTGCAGACCCGCGTCGGTGTCGATGACTACCACCGAGGCTGTCGCCGTTTCGATCGCATTTTCCGCGCCCCAGACATATGCGCCGCCCACATAGGGCAACGCGGTCTGGTATATGCGGATGCGGGTGATTTTCATGGGATGACCACGATGTTGCCGGTGTGTTTTTTGGCGATGAACGCGGATTGCGCTTGGTGCAGATCGCGCAGCGGATAGGTCGCGGCGAGGGCGGGTTTGACCTCGCCCGCCTCGATGTATCGCACGAGGTTCTGCATGACCTCGGGGTCGATCACGGTCGAGCCGGTGAAGGTCAGATCGCGCAGATAGAAGGTGCGCAGGTCAAAGTCGACCATCGGCCCGGCGATTGCGCCAGAGCAGGTATAGCGCCCGCCGCGTTCGAGGATGTCGATGAGTTGCGGCCAGTACGGCCCGCCCACGACATCTGCGAGGACGGTGACCTTTTCATCGCCCAACGCGGCGCGCAGGTCATCGGGCGCGCGGGGCAGAATGCGGTCGGGGCCGAGCTTGGCAACGTCGGCGTGTTTGGCCTCGGACGCCATGGCGATCACCCGCGCGCCGCGGCGTTTGGCCAGTTGCACTAACGCGCCGCCCACGCCACCCGACGCGCCGGGGACCAGAACCGTGTCGGTTTCCCTGACATTTGCGCGGGTCAGCATGCCTTCGGCTGTCGAATACGAGCAGGAGAATGTTGCCAGTTCCGCATCCGACAGGGGGGATTGGATCGCAATGGCGTTGCGTGCCGGGATGGTGGTGTATTGCGCGAACCCACCGTCTCGTTCCGAGCCGAAATAGCCGGTCTTGTCTTTGTTCTGGGGGTCCGCCGGATCGCGCAGCCAGCAATCGGTGATCACCCGCTCGCCGATGCGGTTTGGATCGACGCCTTCGCCAATGGCGACGATCTGGCCGCAGACATCCGCGCCCTGAATGTGCGGGAAAACCAGAGGCGCGCCGCCCCATGTCGGGTCATCTTTGCCCACGTCGTCGAATGCGCCTCCGGTCGTGGCATCGCTGACGGTTTTCGAATACCAGCCGGATCGCGTGTTCACGTCGGTGTTGTTCAGCCCGCAGGCCCCGACTTTGATCAGCACTTCGCCCGGGGCGGGGGTGGGGCAGGGCCATTCCTCGTGCCAGACCATCTGATCCAGATCGCCGTGGCCCATCGTGACCATGGCTTGCATGGTCGCGGGTTGCGTCATTGCGCAGCCTCCAGCACGGTGTCGGTACGGGGCAGCAGGCTTTGTGGGTCATAAGCGGGTTCGGACAGGACGCGCGCGGCGCGAGGGGTGCCGTGGATAATGACCTGCAGTTCGGTGCCTGCCGCAGTAGCTTCGGGTTTGATGTAGGCAAAGGCGAGGATTTTTCCGACCGTGTGCCCATAGGCCACGGATGCAATCGAACCGACGACGCGCCCGTCCAGCAGTACCGCTTCGCCGCCATGTCCGTCGATCTCTCCGTCCGGTTCGATTTCGAGATAAGCGCAGATCCATGGCAGGTTGGTGTTCAGGGTTTTGTCCTTGCCCAGATAGTCTTTGTCGGTTCGGGCAAAACGCAAAACGTCGGCCTCGGCGAGCGTCACCTCGTTGGTCAATTCTCCGGCGCCTTTGAAGCCTTTCTCCATCCGCATGACATTCATCGCGAAGCTGCCGTAATCGGCGATCCCATGCGCCTCACCTGCAGCCCAGAGCGCGTTGTAGACGTCCAGACAGGCGTCATTGGGCATGTGCAGTTCCCAGCCAAGCTCTCCGGCATAGGACATCCGGAAGGCCCAAATGTCGTGACCCGCGATCTTGATCTGCTGCGCTGAAAGCCAGCGAAAACCGGCATTGCTAAGGTCAGCATCTGTGCAAGCGCCCAACACGTCGCGCGACCTTGGCCCGTTCAGGGACAAGGCCGACCAATCGGCGGAAAGCGCGGTGATCGTGACATCTTCTTCGTTACGCTGTTGCGCCAGATGATCCAACAGGCGTTGTTCGAAGAATGCCGCACAGACGAGGTAATAGCGGTCCTGCGCCATACGCACGACGGTCGTTTCCAACTCAATCCGACCCCGGCGGTTCAGCATATGGGTCAGGGTGATCGAGCCGTCTTTTTGCGGCATCCGGTTCGCGGTCAGACGATCCAGCAGATCATAGGCATCCGGGCCCGAAACCTCGACCTTGGTGAAGGCGGTGACGTCCATGATGCCGACCCGTTCGCGCACCGCCTGAACCTCTTGCGCGACCATGTCGTCGGCTGGCGTTCGGCGGAAGGAATAATGATCCTGCTGTGCCACCCCGTCGCGGGCGAACCAGCGCGGGCGCTCGAAGCCGTAGACTTCTTCATGCACAGCGCCCTTGGATTTCAGCACCTCATGCAGCGGCGACGGTTTGATCGGACGACCCGCCAACCGGTTGAAGTGTGGGAAGGGGATTTCGTGACGCAGGCAGTAGTCCTCCTCGGCCTTGATCACCTGCCAATCCTTGGTGGCATAGCTGCCAAACCGGCGCGGATCATATTCGCGCATCGAGATATCGGCGGCCCCATGCACCATCCATCGCGCCAACTCGCGCGTCAGGCCCGGCCCCCAGCCGATCCCGATCTGCGTGCCGCAGCAGCACCAGTAGTTGCGCACACCCGGCGCAGGACCGATCAGCGGGTTGCCATCGGGTGGATGGCTGATTGCGCCGTGTACCTCGCGCTGAATGCCCAGTTCCGCAAAGATCGGCATCCGGTTCAGGCTTTCCTCGAGCCACGGCATCACCCGGTCGTAATCCGCATCGAACAGCCAGTTCTCGTAATCCCACGGGCAATGGTCGTGCCAGACCGAGTTCGGGTTCTCTTTCTCGTAAATCCCGATCAGGCCACGCTTTTGTTCCATCCGTATGTAGCCCGACACCTTTTTGTCGTCGCGGATCACCGGCAGTTCCTTGTCCAGAGCCTCGAATTCGGGCACCGGTTCCGTCACAAAGTAATGGTGCGTCATCGAGGTCATCGGCAGTTGCAGGCCCGACCACTCGCCCATCTGCCGCGCATAGGTGCCGCCGGCGTTGACCACATGCTCGCAGGTGATCGTGCCTTTCGGTGTTTCAACAACCCATTCGCCGCTTTCGGCCTGCGTGATGTTCGTCGCCTGACAATGCCGGATGATCCGAACGCCTTTCTGACGCGCGCCTGCAGCCATCGCCATCGTCACATTGGTCGGGTCCACGTGGCCGTCGTCGGGCGTGTGCAGCGCGCCGAGCACACCGTCCAGATTGTAGAAGGGATGCAACTCAGCCACGCGATCCGGGCCGACAAGCTCTATGTTGAAACCCAGCGAGCGGCCCACGGACAGGGTATGGCGCAGCCAGTCCATCTCATCCTTGGTATAGGCCAGCCGGAAAGAGCCGCAGCCATGCCATGTCACGGCCTGTCCGGTCTCGGCCTCCAACGCACCGGAATAGAGGCCGATATTATAATCGACGCATTTTCCCAGACCAAAGCTCGAGGTCGAATGGGTGATCTGCCCCGCCGCATGCCACGTGCTGCCGCTGGTCAGTTCGGCCTTTTCCAGCAGCACGGTCTCTGCGCCCCAGCCTTCGTGCCCAAGGTGGTAGGCAAGGCCCACGCCCATCACTCCGCCACCCACAATAACCACGCGTGCGTGGGTCGGGAAATCAGATGCCATCGGATCACTCCTCTGAGTCGATTTTGTCTCGACAGCGTAAGCAAACAAAAGTACCATCGTCAATCATGAATGGGACAAATGTATCAAGATCGATTCTCGAACGGTTGGCGGATGAACTGTCCGAGCTGACGCCCGAGGCGCGCAAAGCCGCCACCTACGTGCTGGAAAACCCCCGTGACGTGGGGGTTTCTACCGTGCGCGAGATTGCTGAGGCCGCGAATGTGAAGCCCAACACCATCGTCCGCATGGCGCGGCAGGTGGGGTTCGAAGGGTACGAGGATTTCCGCGTGCCATTCCGCGACGCGATCCGGCGCGGGCAGGCTGATTTCCCCGACCGCGCCCGCTGGCTGCAGGACATTCGCAAGTCCGGCAATATGGGTGGGCTTTATGCCGATATGGTTCAGGACGCCCTGCGCAATGTCGAGGAGACCTTTGCCAATATCTCGTCCGAACAGTTGAAAGCTGCCGCCGAGGATATCTGGAACTCGCGCAATGTGTTTGTGCTGGGCGTGGGTGTGAACAACTCGAACGCGCGGAATTTTGTCTATCTGGCCTCGACCGGAATGGTGCAGTTCCATGCCATCCCACGCCCCGGATCAAATCCGATCGATGATCTGGCATGGGCGGACAAGCGCGATGTCCTGATCGCCATGACCTGCAAACCCTATCGCAACGAGGTGGTCGAGGCGGTGCAGGTCGCGCGCGAGCAGGGGTTAAAGATCGTCGGCCTATCGGACAGCCCGGCCAGCCCGATCCTGCGCGCGGCGGATCATGGCTTTGTCATCTCGGCTGATACGCCGCAATTCTTCCCATCCTCGGTCAGCACGGTTGCCCTACTGGAAACGCTGCTGTCCTTCGTGATCGCCGTTGCCAGCGATGAGATCGTCGAGCGGGTCGAGACCTTTCACAAACGCCGCCATCAGCTTGGCCTTTACCACTCGGAGGACACGTGACAGCTCCCATCCAATCCCTCGCAGCCCGGTATTACACAGATCCCGCCGTGTTCCGCATGGAAACCGAGGGGTTGCTGGCCCGTACATGGCAATTCGGCTGCCACGCCTCTGAACTTGCCGAACCGGGCGCATACGTCGCGTTTGAAGTCGCCGGACAGGACCTGTTTGCCATCCGGGGCCGCGATGACAAAATCCGCGTGTTCTACAATGTCTGCCAACACCGCGCGCACCAACTGGTCGAAGGCACCGGGACGACGCGCGTCGTCGTCTGCCCCTACCACGCCTGGACCTATGAGTTGACAGGAGAGCTACGGGCCGGGCCGAACCTGAAGGCGGTTGAAGGGTTCGACAAATCCTCGGTCTGCCTGAACGAGGTGCGCAGCGAAGAGTTTCTGGGTTTTGTTTTCGTCAATCTCGACCCCGATGCCGCGCCGATGGACGATTGGTTCCCGAACGCGCGCGCCGAGCTTGAGGAATGGGTGCCCAACTGGGCCGATCTGAAGCCGCTGGAATGGGTCGAGATACCCGAGCTTTGCAACTGGAAGGTGTCGGTCGAGAACTACTCGGAATGCTACCACTGTTCGCTCAACCATCCGACCTTTGCGAACGGAGTGGTGAAGCCTGAAACCTATGACATCCAACCTCAGGGCATGTGCCTGCGTCATACGACCGAATGCCAGAGCCTTGAGAACATGACCTACGACATTCAGTCGGGCTTTAAACACTTCGATGAATATTCCAGTTGGTTCCTCTGGCCGATGTTCTCATTCCAAGTCTATCCGGGGAACGTGCTGAATACTTATCACTGGCGCGCCGTGGACGCCGATCATGTGGTGGTCTGGCGCGGCTGGTACACGGTGGGCGGCGTGGACGATCAAAAGATACGCCAACTCGCGGCGCAGGATCGGGCAACCACGGTGGAAGAAGATATCCGGCTGGTCGAATCCGTACAGCGCGGCCTGCATTCACGCGGCTATCGCCCCGGCCCGCTGGTGATTGACCCCAAGGGCGGAGTGAATTCAGAACACCCCGTCATGCATTTGCAAAAATGGATGCGCGACGCCATCGACGAACAGCCTCAGAGGACCGGATCATGAGCACATTTGACGAAGACCTGTTCCTGAAAGGTCTTGAGCAGCGCAAGGCGACGCTGGGCGCGGAATACGTGGAAAAGAACCTCGCAGCTGCCGACGATTTCACCCGCCCGTTTCAAGAGGCGATGACCGCCTGGTGCTGGGGCTTCGGCTGGGGAGATGACGTGATCGACGCGAAGACACGGTCGATGATGAACCTGTCGATGATCGGCGCGCTGGGCAAGATGCACGAATGGGAGATCCATTGCCGAGGTGCGATCAACAACGGCGTCTCCACCGAGGAAATCCGCGCCATCATCCACGTGATCGGCATCTATTGCGGCGTGCCGCAGGCGCTGGAATGTTTCCGCGTGGCGCGCAAGGTGCTGGAACAGGCACCCGACACCTGACGCGGGAAAACCCCACGCTTGCCTAATCCGAACGGGTCGTTAGCCTGAGACCACCCCCTCGCGTCAAAGGAGACCCGCGCCATGTTCCGCCACCTCGCCCGTGCCCTGACCCTTGCTCTGGCCATGACCGTCGCCCCCGCCGCCTATGCCGACGACGGCGGCGGTTTCCCGCAGATTGTCGGCACTTGGCATGGCACCTATCTGGTGGCCTTCGCCAAGTCGAACCCCAACCACGAAAAGGGCCTGCTGAAAACCGAGATGGAGCTTGAGATCACCAAGCTCGACGGCAACCTGATCACCGCCACCAACCGCTGGCGACGGATCGGCGACACAGACTGGATCGTCGAAGAGGCCATGGGTACTTTCGCGCTCGACGATCCCACCCGCTTTGTTCTGGCCGAGGCAGGGATTTCCGGCGATGACGTGTCCTCGGGCATCTTCAACGGCGTGTATCTGGATGACGTCCTGATGGTTACTTATGCCGGGCCAGGCACCGGCGTGGCGTTTGCTGCGCAGTTGGTGAAGAAGGACGATGCCAAGAAGTAGCACCAGCTAGGTCTATGCTGCGACGGTCAGCAGCTAATCTTGCTTTCTAACGGAACGCTGAGGCTGATGCCTACAATGTCGGTATTGCGGACTTTGTTGCCGTTGAGTATTTGAAATCAACGCGTCAGTATCCCGCAATGATATACGTCTTAGCTTATCCAGAGTTCGAACCATCTTGCGCTGGCCGCATTCGAGGCTTCCGGGCGAGACATGAGCCTCAAAGATCTAAAATTGTTCCACCGCACATCACCTTGGTGTTTGGAGTTAAGGGCGAGTACTTACAGACCATTACTGAGTTGGTCGAGGCCGCTTCGAGACAAACACACGAATTCCCTATCGCGTTCGACGGCCACGCAATCGAGTTTGACCCCTTTGAACAGAAATACAAAATTTTCCTTCTTTGCGGCGATGGAAGTTGCACCTTGAGTGCTTTGCACAATCAACTCTATGACGGGGAACACCGTGCGGAGCTTAGCTCAACGCATACGTTTCGACCGCATATGACAATAGCGACTTATAATGAGCGTGCAGAAATCGAGCGAGTAGACGTCTCGGATGCTGGTGAGCTTCCGGTTTGCGGAAAACTGCGTGCCTTAGAGATAGTGCGATTTTCTAACGGTGAGCTATCGACACTCAAGTCAGTCCCGCTTCGCCAGTAGGTATGGGCTCAAAGCGGGCCTGACCATCCCCAAACAAAAAGCCGCCCCAAGGGGACGGCCTTTCATTCACTGTCTCTCGAAAGAGGATCAGGCAGTCAGGGCTGCCTGAGCTTTGGCGACGATCGCGCCGAACGCTTCCGGTTCGTGCACGGCCAGATCAGCCAGAACTTTGCGGTCCACTTCGATACCGGCCAGGTTCAGGCCGTTGATGAAGCGGGAATAGGTCAGAGCCTCGTCATGCGAACGGACAGCAGCGTTGATACGCTGGATCCACAGCGCGCGGAAGTTGCGCTTGCGGTTCTTGCGGTCGCGGGTTGCGTACTGGTTGGCCTTGTCGACGGCCTGGGTGGCAACTTTGAAGTTGCTCTTGCGACGACCATAATAGCCTTTTGCGGCCTTGATGATCTTCTTGTGACGGGCGTGAGTTACGGTTCCACCTTTAACGCGGGACATCTCTCAAATCTCCTCTTAGCGGTCGTAGGGCATGTAGCCCTTGACGATCTTTGCGTCGGGGGCGGACAGGGTGGTGTTGCCACGGGCGTCGCGGATGAACTTTTTGGTCCGCTTGATCATGCCGTGCCGTTTGCCGGCCTGGCCAGCAAGGACCTTACCGGTCGCAGTCACCTTGAAGCGCTTTTTGGCGCTCGACTTGGTCTTCATCTTAGGCATTTCCGTCTCCTATTCTCGGGTTCGGTTTCGGACGCGACTCGGCATGCCATCTCGGCCGGTCACGCAACAGATGCGCCGTTTACGCAAGTTCGATCATACTGGCAAGGGGGTTTCGACCAGAATCTGCGGAATCCGCAACGGTCAGGCACCGGGGCAGCTGCGGGCCGCCCCGGTGAATTGGTTTAGTGTTCGAATTTGCGGATCTCGCCGCTTTTCAGCCGTTCAGCGTAGGATGCCAGCTCCTGACGCACCACTTTCATCAGGAAGTAGAGCGCGAAGACGTTCACAACCGCCATGGCAAAGATCGCCGCGTCCGAGAAGTCGATGACCGGGCCAAGGTTGGCCGCCGCACCGATGACGACGAAGACGCAGAAGATGATCTTGAAGACCAGTTCCTTGGTGTGACCTTCACCGAACAGGTAGGTCCAGGCCTTGAGGCCGTAATAGGACCAGCTGATCATGGTCGAGAAGGCGAACAGCACCACCGCAATCGCCAGAACGTAGGGGAACCAGCTAAAGGCGCTTGCGAAGGCGGCCGAGGTCAGGCTGACGCCCGAGTTGCCGTCAACGGTCGCAATCGCGTTGCCCGCTTCGTTCAGCATGTAGTTGCCGGTGTCCGGGTCGATGATCAGCTGCTGGGTGATGATGATCACCAGCGCGGTCATGGTACAGATCACGACCGTGTCGATGAACGGTTCAAGCAGCGATACAAAGCCCTCGGTGATCGGTTCCTTGGTCCGTACAGCCGAGTGTGCAATCGCCGCAGACCCAACGCCCGCTTCGTTCGAGAACGCCGCACGGCGGAAGCCCTGGATCAGCGCACCGACCATGCCGCCTGCAACGCCCAGACCGGTGAAGGCACCTGCGAAGATCTGACCAAAAGCCCAGCCGATCTGGTCTGCGTGCATAATGATGATGACCAACGCGGCCAGCACATACATCACACCCATGAACGGCACGACTTTCTCGGTCACGCTGGCGATGGATTTCAGGCCTCCAACGATCACCGCAAAGACGATGCCGGCAAAGACCAGGCCAGTGATCCAGCCCGGATAGTCTCCGACGATGCCCGCGATCTGCTGGTGCGCCTGATTGGCCTGGAACATATTGCCCCCGCCCAACGCGCCAAGGATACAGAAGATCGAGAACAGAACGGCCAGTATCTTACCGCCCGGCAGGCCCAGCTCGTTGAACCCTTTGGACATATAATACATCGGGCCACCCGAAACGGTGCCGTCTTCGTATTCGTTGCGGTATTTCACGCCCAGCGTACATTCGGTGAATTTCGACGCCATGCCCAGCAGGCCCGCGACGATCATCCAGAAGGTTGCGCCCGGTCCTCCGATGCCGACGGCCACCGCGACACCGGCGATGTTGCCAAGACCAACCGTGCCCGACAGCGCCGTGGCCAGCGCCTGAAAGTGGCTGACCTCACCCGCGTCGTTGGGGTCGGAATAGTCACCCTTGACAAGGCTGATCGCATGGCTGAAGAACCGCAGCTGCACGAAAGCGAAATACAGTGTGAACACGGTGGCCGCGATCACCAGCCAGCCCACGATCCACGGGAATCCGGTTCCCGGGAAGGGGGCAAAGATAAAGCTGACGAAGGGGCCGGTGAAATCGGCAAAGGCCTGATTGATCTTTTCGTCCAGACCCGGCGCCTCTTGCGCAAGGGCAGGGCCAGCGGCAAAGGCCGCAGCGGCGACGGCGCCGAATTGTTTGAGCATTCTCATTCTTGTCCCTCCCTTCAGTTCACGACCGTGACCGGCACATCGGCATGCATGACCAGATTCTGGGTCGAGCTGCCGAACAGGCGTTTCTTGAACCCGTCTGCCGAGGCCCGGCCCACGACGATCTGCGACCCGCCATTGTCGACCGTGATCTTGTTCAGCGTTTCCGCCACATCGCCGTGACGCACGATGCCATGCGCCTCGAACCCGGCGGCTTTCAGCGCATCGACCGCGGGTGCGATGATACGCGACGTAGCCAGTTCAACCTCTTCTTCGCGCCGCTTGTGACGCAGGGCGTTCTCCTCAGGGGTCTGGAAAGTGAAAGGGGACCATTCGATGACGTAAACCACCAGCAGTTCGCATGTTCCGATCCGCCCGGCCATGTCTTTGGCAAAGGCGATCGCGCGCTCTCCGGTTTCTGTCCCGTCCAGTCCTATGACAATTTTCGTTGTCATCTCGTTCCTCCGTTATTGTTGATTTGGCCGGGGCCCTCGCCCCCGGCGGGGCAGCCGGAACCTGGAACTTGTTTGAGTGGACTGCCCCGGGGTCAAGTATCCCGGAAAAACACGGAAAAACAGAGAGATAATTGCAGGATACAACCGGTATTCATGTAAGTATTTGTAAGTAAATACTATTATTCGCCCAAAATATGGGCAAATAGGTGAGTCTCACAGTGAAATATAATTCTGAGGCCTCTGGGATCAGCCCGGATCGGTGTTGTAGATCAGCCGCTCGTCGCAGGGGGCGATGCGCAGAATGTTGGTTGTGCCGGGGACGTTGAAGGGGACGCCCGCGGTGACGACGATCTGATCGGTCTCGGTGGCGAACCCTCCGGCGCGTGCAACCCGCGCGGCGCTGACCACTGCACCCTTGAACCGCTCAAGCTCGGGCGTCATCACGCAATGGCAGCCCCAGCTCAGGCACAGGCGGCGGGCGGTGCCGGTGGCGGGTGTCATGGCGATGATCGGCACGCCGGGGCGTTCACGCGCGGTCAGCAGCGCGGTTGTGCCGCTCTGGGTGAAACAGCAGATCGCCTTGATGTCGGTCTTTTCCGCGATCTCGCGGGCGGCGGCGACGATGCCATCGGCCACCGAGGTTCCCTGCGCCGTGCGCGACGCGGCGATGATCTGCGCATAGGTCGGATCGGCCTCGACCTCGATGGCGACCCGGTTCATGGTCTGCACCGCCTCGATCGGATAGGCACCTGCGGCGGATTCCGCGCTCAGCATGATCGCATCGGTGCCCTCATAGATCGCGGTGGCCACGTCCGAGACTTCGGCCCGGGTCGGCATCGGGCTTTCGATCATGCTTTCCAGCATCTGCGTCGCCACGATGACCGGCTTGGCCTCGGCCCGGCATTTGCGGATCATCCGCTTCTGGATCGGCGGGACCGCTGCGATGGGCATCTCTACCCCAAGATCGCCACGGGCCACCATGATCCCGTCCGAGGCCTCGAGGATCGCGTCGAACGCCTCGACGGCGGCGGGTTTTTCCACCTTGGTCAGGATTCGGGCGCGCTTGCCGACCAGTTCGCGGGCCTCAAAGATGTCTTCGGGTCGCTGCACAAAACTCAGCGCCAGCCAGTCGACGCCCAGCTGGCAGACAAATTCCAGATCGTCGCGGTCCTTGGCCGACAGCGCCGCCAGCGGCAGCACGACATCGGGTACATTGACGCCCTTGCGGTCCGAGATTGTCCCGCCCACCTCGACGGTGCATTCGGCAAAGTCCTGACCGTAATCCTTCACGGTCAGGCGAATCTTGCCGTCATTGACCAACAACCGCGCGCCGGGTTCCAGGGCGGCAAAAATCTCGGGGTGGGGCAGGCAGACGCGGGTCGCGTCGCCGGGGGCCGGATCAAGGTCCAGACGGAAATCCGCTCCGGCCTGCAATTCTTCGGCGTCATTGGCAAACACGCCGACCCGCAGCTTGGGGCCCTGCAGGTCCGCCAGAATCGCGATCGGGCTGTCCAGATCCTTTTCCACTTGCCGGATGATGCGGTGCCGTTCGCGAATCTCGTCATGGCTGCCGTGGCTCATGTTCAGGCGAAATACATCCGCCCCGGCCTCGTGCAGGGCGCGGATCATGTCATAGTCATTGGACGCCGGTCCCAGCGTCGCCACGATTTTCACATTTCTCAGGCGTCGCATTGGGTCAGCTCTCCTCAAACGTCTCATGTTACCGCAAACAGTCCTTGGCCTGCTTATTGCGCAATTCCCTTTCCGAGGCAACTGTCCTACACCTGCATCAAACAAGATGACAGGCTCATGACATACTCTCCGTTTTTCGTGCACGGCGCGGATCGCCCGTCGCGCTGGCTGATTACCTGCGATCACGCAACCAATATGGTGCCGCCCGACATCAACGGCGGCGATCTGGGCCTGCCGCGCGAGGATATGGAGCGTCACATTGCCTATGACGTCGGCGCTTATGAGGTCTCGAAACATCTGGGCGAGCTTCTGAACGCGCCCGTGATTGCGGCCAATTTCTCGCGTCTGGTGATCGATCCGAACCGGGGCGAAGATGACCCGACGCTGGTGATGAAGCTCTATGACGGCTCGATCATTCCCGGCAACCGCCATGCGGACGCCGCTGAGCGCGAACGCCGCCTGCAGATGTGCTATCGCCCCTATCACGAGGCGCTTGCGGAACTGGCGGCATTGCCCCATGCGGTCATCATCTCGATGCACTCTTTCACGCGCCAATTGCGCGGACGCGAACCGCGCCCGTGGCATATCGGCGTGCTGCATACCCCGGACGAGCGGTTCTCGCGCCCTTTGATCAACCGGCTGCAGGCCGAGGACGATCTCTGCGTCGGCGTCAATGAACCCTATACCGGCGTCCTGCCCGGCGATGCGATCGACAAGCACTGCACCACGTTCGGGCGGCCCAATGCGCTGATCGAACTGCGCAACGATCTGATCGCGGATCATGACGGGCAACGGCACTGGGCCGAGCGTCTGGCCGTGATCCTGCAGGATGCGTTGTCCGACAGCGGGCTTTAGCGGCTTTTGTTGAAACATCGGGGGCGGGTTGCTACCTCAGACGGGAACACGCCCAACAAGCCGGAGCCCTGACATGGACAAGCAAACCGAAATCGAACTTCAGGCCGCCGCCTTCCGCCGGTTGCAAAAGCATCTGATGGAAGACCGCACCGATGTGCAGAATATCGACATGATGAATCTGGCCGGGTTCTGCCGCAACTGCCTGTCGCGCTGGTATCAGGAAGCCGCCAACGAAAAAGGCATCGAGATGGGCAAGGACGAGGCGCGGCAGATTTTCTATGGCATGACCATGGATGAATGGAAGGCCAACTATCAGACCGACGCCAGCGCCGAGAAACAGGCCGCCTTCAAGGTCGCCTTCGAAGAGAATGTGGGGAAAGAGGGCTGATCCCCGAGTTCTCTTGACCGTTCCGGAAAGTATCCTAAAGTATTCCTTTCAAGAATACCTCACCCCAACCCCGGGTAACACAGGATACCGATGAGCCAGGACCATCACATTCCGCGTCCCGACGAGGCCGCCTTGATCGCGGGTCTGCTCAACCCTGACCCGCTAATTGGCGAAAGCGCCGGGCTGTTTCTGGCCGCCCCGCGCCGCACCGGCAAAAGCACCTTCCTGCGCCGCGATCTGACCCCGCTGCTCGAAGGTCAGGGGCGGTTCGTGATCTATGTCGACCTCTGGGCCGACCGCAGCAGCGATCCCGGCGCGCTGATCACCGCTCGTCTGGCCCGCGCGCTGCAGGATTGCGACTCGCTGATTGCAAAGCTGCGCCGCAGGGTGCCGTTCTCATCCATCGGGGCGCTGGGCTTTAGCGTGAACCTCAAGGCCGCCGGCGCGTGGGAGGGCACGATCCCAGACGCGCTGATGCTGCTGTGCGAGGCCACCGGCAAGGATGTGGTCCTGATCGTCGACGAAGCGCAGCAAAGCCTCGCGACCGAGGCGGGCCGCAACGCGATGTACGCACTGAAGGCGGCGCGGGATGCGGTCAATCAGGCGGGGTTCGAGACGCGGCTATATCTGGTCATGACCGGCTCGCATCGCGACAAGCTGGCGGCTCTGATCCACAACCAGCAGGCCCCTTTCTTCGGCGCGCGCGTGCGCGATTTCCCGAAGCTGGGGCAAAGCTATACCGCCGCCCTGACCGAACGGATCAATGCGCGGCTGGCCGAGGATGCGCAGGTTTCGGCAGACACCATGGATGCGGTGTTCGAAGATCTGGGCCGCCGCCCCGAAATCCTGAACGACTGCCTGCGCGATCTCATTCTGGAAACCACCCCCGGCGATCAGGCGCTGCGCGCCATCGCCGACCGGAAGAAAGTTCAAATGCGCGAGGCGCTTCTGGCTGAGATCAGCACCCTGACCGACCTGCAACAGGCCATCCTGCGCAAGATGGCCGTGGATGGCATCGACTTTACCCCGTTCACCGACGACACCCGGCAGGCGCTGGCCGGTGACCGCAAACCTTACAGCAAGGGTGGCATCCAAAAGGCGCTGGACGTACTGCGCGACAAGGGGCTGGTCTGGCGGCCCAGCTTCGGCAGCTATGTGCTGGAAAATGCCGACCTCGCGCAGGCGCTGCGCGAGGAGGCGCGGGGTTAGACCGCCGCTTTCAGGCTTTCTTCCAAATAAATCTCGCGCAGGCGCTTGGCGATGGGGCCGGGCGTACCTGCACCTAGCTTCTCGCCGTCAATCTCGACCACCGGCATCACAAAGGTCGAGGCCGAGGTGACAAAGGCCTCATCCGCCTCTTTCGCCTCATCGATGGTGAACAGCCGTTCCTCGACCACCATCTGCGCCTCAGCGGCCATCCGCAGCACCGCCTTGCGGGTGATGCCGTGCAGGATGTCATTGGACAGCGGGCGCGTGACGATCTTGCCGTCCTTCACGAAATAAGCGTTGTTCGAAGTGCCTTCGGTCACATACCCATCTTCGATCATCCACGCGTCATCTGCGCCCGCCTTCTTGGCCATCATCTTGCCCAACGAGGGATACAGCAGTTGCGTTGTCTTGATATCGCGGCGACCCCAGCGGATATCGTCGATCGAGATCACGCTGATCCCCTTCTGCGCCGCCGGGCTGTTGGCCAGGCCGGGCTTGTTCTGCGTGAACAGCACCAGCGTCGGCTTGACGTCATCTGCCGGAAAGACGAAATCCCGATCCCCATCGCTGCCGCGCGTGACCTGAAGATACACCATGCCCTCGTCGATTTCGTTCAGCTCGACCAGCTTGCGGTGAATATTCAGCAACTCATCCTTACTGCAGGGCGCTGCCATGTCCAACTCGTCCAGCGAACGCTTCAGACGCACCGCGTGACCGTCAAAGTCGATCAGCTTGCCGCCCAGCACGCTGGTCACCTCATAAACGGCATCCGCCATCAGAAAGCCCCGGTCAAAGATCGAAACCTTGGCCTCGGTCTCGGGCAGGTAGTCTCCATTCACGTAAACGGTGCGGGTCATGTTTGTCTCCTCAACCCCAGAGCTCCACCTCAGGCGGATGCACCCCGGCGTCATCAAAAATCAGCGGTGTAGTGCGGTCTTCGGCCAGAAGAAGCGGCCCGTCAAGGTCCGTTACCATCGCCCCCTGCGCCAACAGCGTCGCCGGAGCCATCGCCAGAGAGCTTCCGACCATGCATCCGACCATCACCCGATACCCCTCGGCCAGCGCGGCGCTGCGCAACTCCAACGCTTCGGTCAGGCCGCCGGTCTTGTCCAGCTTGATGTTGACCACATCATATTTGCCCTTCAACGCGGGCAGGCTGGCACGGTCATGACAGGATTCGTCCGCACAGACAGGCACAGGCCGCTCCATCCCGATCAGGGCGTCATCATCCCCGGCAGGCAAGGGCTGTTCGACCAGCGCCACGCCCAACCGCACCAGATGCGGTGCGAGGTCGGCATAAACCTCGGCGCTCCAGCCTTCGTTAGCGTCCACGATGATCCGGGCATTGGGGGCCCCCGCGCGCACGGCTTCAAGCCGCGGCATGTCATCGGGCGTGCCCAGCTTGATCTTCAGCAGAGGCCGATGCGCGTTCTGCGCCGCCTGCGCCTGCATCGCTTCGGGCGTGTCCAACGACAGGGTATAGGCGGTAATCTCTGGCCCCGGCACCGGCAGCCCGGCCAGATCCCACACCCGCTTGCCTGCCCGCTTCGCCTCAAGATCCCACAACGCACAATCCACCGCATTGCGCGCGGCACCGGCAGGCAGCAGGTCCATCAGCGATTGGCGCGAAAACACCTCGGGCAGAGCTGCAATCTCGGCCTCAACCGAGGTTAACGTCTCGTCATAGCGCGCATATGGCACGCATTCGCCCCATCCCTGATGCGCCCCGTCGGTGATCCGAACCGTCAGCACCTGCGCCTCGGTCCGGGACCCGCGCGAGATGGTGAACACCTGCGCCAGCCGAAACACATCACGAGAGACTTCAACCTGCACGCGCCCGCTCCTTCATCTTTTCCCAAATACTCCCGCCGGAGGCAGAGATTTTTCGACGAAAAATCTCCTCCCGCACAGACCGTTCAAATCATATCGCAGCCAGCGCGTCGACCAGCTTGCCCGAGCCAAAGCGGAACGGGTCAGTTGCAGGCAGGCCCATATCGGTCTCGATCTGCGCAAGATATGCCACGGCGTCTTCTTCGCTCATATGCTGGGTATTCACCGACACGCCCACAACCTGACAATCCGGATTGGCGACCCGCGCCAATGTCAGTGCCATATCGCGCAACGCCTCCAGCGAGGGCTGCTGATATCCCGGCAGACCCCGCATATGCGTGCGCGTGGGCTCATGCGACAGGATCAACGCGTCGGGCTGGCCCCCATGGATCAGCGCCATGGTCACGCCCGAATAAGAGACGTGAAACAGTGACCCCTGACCCTCGATCAGGTCCCAGTGATCGTCGTCATTGTCCGGGGTCAGCCATTCCACCGACCCGGCCATGAAATCCGCAACAACCGCATCCAGGGGTACCCCGTCGCCTGTAATCAGAATGCCGGTCTGGCCGGTGGCCCGGAAGGTGGATTTCATGCCGCGCTTGCGCATCTCGGCATCCATCGCCATGGCCGTATACATCTTGCCGACCGAGCAATCCGTGCCCACAGCAAGACACCGCTTGCCGGTCCGTTTGACTCCATTCGCAATCGGATAGTCGACCTCTGGCACCCGCACATCATGCAGCTTGCGCCCGGTGGCCTCGGCCACAGCGACCAGATCGGGTTCATCGCGCAGCAGGTTGTGCAGGCCCGAGGCCAGATCAAAGCCCTCTTCCAGCGCCATGACCAGAACCTTCTTCCACTCCTGGCTGATCACGCCGCCCCGGTTGGCCACACCAATGACCAGCGTCTTGGCCCCGGCTTTGCGCGCTTCGACAAGGTCCATGTCTTTCAGACCAAGATCGGCCTTGCAGCCGTCCATGCGGTACTGCCCCACGGCATTCTCGGGCCGCCAGTCCCTGATGCCCACCGCAACCTTGGCAGCCAGCTGGTCAGGCGCATCCCCCAAAAACAACAGGTATGGTGTCTCGATCATCGCGCAGCACTCCTTCGCTTCCGCTCCAAGCTAGAGAACCGATTTGACGAGCGTTTCTCGAATTCTCTCTGCAATACGAGCAATGACGCAAAAATATTGCGCGCATGGCAGAAAATGCAGGAGAATGTTCGAGGTTTTTAAACTGATCAAACTTTAAGCAGCATCTATGGCTCTCCACCTGTCTGTGCTGCATGCGCATTGCCGCATCTGCACAATCCCGCTTGCGCGCATGTGCGCAATTTAATATCCCATCACCATGAGAAGGCGCAATTTCATTACTCACGCGAGGTCCAGATGAGTTTCCGTATCCAACCTGCCGCCCCGGCACGGCCCAACCGCTGTCAGTTGTTCGGCCCCGGCTCGAACCCGAAACTGTTTCCCAAGATGGCTGCCTCTGCGGCGGATGTGATCAATCTCGACCTCGAGGATTCGGTGGCCCCCACGGACAAGGACGCCGCGCGGGCCCACGTGATCGAAGCGATCAATACCGTCGACTGGGGCAACAAGCATCTCTCGGTGCGGATCAACGGTCTGGATTCGCCCTTCTGGTACCGCGACGTGGTGGATTTGCTGGAACAGGCGGGCGACCGGCTGGATCAGATCATGATCCCCAAGGTCGGCTGCGCGGCGGATGTCTATGCGGTCGATGCGCTGGTCACTGCGATCGAACAGGCCAAGGGCCGGACCAAGCCGGTCTCGTTCGAGGTCATCATCGAATCCGCCGCCGGTATCGCCCATGTGGAAGAGATCGCGGCCGCATCCCCCCGGCTGCAAGCCATGAGCCTCGGGGCCGCAGATTTCGCGGCATCGATGGGGATGCAGACAACAGGCATCGGCGGCACGCAGGAAAACTACTACATGCTGCGCGACGGGCAGAAACACTGGTCCGACCCGTGGCACTGGGCGCAGGCCGCCATCGTTGCCGCCTGCCGCACCCATGGCGTGCTGCCGGTGGACGGGCCGTTCGGCGATTTCTCGGATGATGAGGGCTATATCGCGCAAGCCCGACGCTCGGCGACGCTGGGCATGGTCGGTAAATGGGCGATCCATCCCAAACAGATCGCGCTGGCCAATCAGGTCTTCACCCCCTCGGACGAGGCGGTGTGCGAGGCACGCGAAATCCTCGCCGCGATGGAGCAGGCCAAGGCCAATGGCGAAGGCGCAGCGGTCTATAAAGGTCGTCTGGTCGATATCGCCTCGATCAAACAGGCCGAGGTGATCGTGGCGCAGTCGGAACTGATCGCAGCCGGAGGCTGAAAATAAAGCGGCGCCCGAAAGGGCGCCTCCTTTGGATCAGATCACCAGATCAGCGACCGAACACATCGTTTGGGGTCCAGGTGAAACGTTCACCCTTCTTACCCGATTTCATCATCAGGCACGAGGTTCCCAATTTTTGAAAATAAACAATCTTCAATGGGTACCAGCCAGCCTTTGGCACTTCGACCTCGGTGCGTTGATTGGCTTCACACCCCTGAATACCACTGACGCGGCCTATCTCTTGGCCGCCAACCCAAGCTTCTATCCCGTCATTCGACCAAGTTTCGAGATCATAAACACCGGGTGAGTCGAAGCGCATATAGCCCGTTACCTCGGCAGCAACGTTATAAGCTTCGTCGGATGTCATGACATCCTCACCCTTATAGGTGTCGGCATAATCCAATCCCCGCAATGGTTTTCCAGGCTGCGCTTTGGAAAGAAGTTTTTTTGCCTGGTTTAGATCGCGAATCTTCTTGTGTTGATTGCCTGTAGCAAAGTACTTAACGTCCAGCCCGGCCTTGGGGCTGGGTTGTGGGTTGGCGGGCTGCAATTTCAGCGGTGCCGCTATGCTGCCGCTGGCAATCATCGCCAAAGCAGCCACAAACGCTCCGGTCTGTAGAATTTTCATGGTCATCTCCCCAAGTTTGTGCAGGTTTCCCCGGCTGGCGACCTCGTTGATATGACACTAGGCGGTGAAAACTGACCTCGCAAGATGGTTGGCCTTCACAATCCGGCGCTCAGGCGCGCATGTCCTTGGGTGATCCCATCACCACATATGACGTGATCGAGGTCACATGGGGCAGGGTGCCCAGCACCTCGGTGTGAAAGGTCTTATAGCTGGGCAGATCGGCGCATTCGACGCGCAGCAGATACTCGATGGTGCCGGTGATGTTGTGGCACTCCACCACCTCGGGGGCCTGTTGCAGCGCCTTTTCGAACCCCTCCTGCGCCGCCTTGGTATGCTCGCCCAGCCCCACGCCGATATAGGCCACAAACCCCACGCCCAGGGCCGCCGGGTTCAGCACCGCCCGATAGCCCGAGATCACGCCCGCCCGCTCCAACTCCTGCACCCGGCGCAGGCAGGCGGACGGAGACAGGCCGATCCGTTCGGCCAGATCCAGATTGCTGATCCGCCCGTCGCGGGACAGTTCGCGCAATATCTGGCGGTTTAGGGCGTCGATCTTAGTCATGTGTTGCTGAAAATCGGATATCCTGCACAAAAACGCAATTTCATTTTCGGGATTCAGCGGGATAGTCCGCCCATGACCTACGATATCCTGTTGGCCCTGATCACCTTCGCCTTTGTCTCGTCGATCACGCCGGGGCCGAATAACCTGATGCTGATGGCCTCGGGGGCGAATTTCGGATTTCGCCGGACGGTGCCGCATATGCTGGGGATCGGGCTTGGGTTTACCTTCATGGTGCTGCTGGTGGGGGCCGGGCTGGTGCAGGTCTTCAACCGGTTCCCGGTCAGCTATACGCTGCTCAAGATCGCCTCGGTCCTGTATCTGCTGTATCTGGCATGGAAGATCGCCCATGCCGCGCCCGCGCGCGACGGCGATACGACGGGCAAACCCATGACCTTCCTGCAGGCGGCGGCGTTTCAATGGGTCAACCCCAAGGCCTGGGCGATGGCGCTGACTGCGACCACGGCCTATATGCCGGGCCATACCATGACGGCCATTGCCACCGTCGCGCTGATCTTTGGCGCGATCAATCTGCCCTCGGTCAGCGTCTGGACGGCTTTGGGTCAGCAGATGGCGCGGGTCCTGACAAACCCGCGCCGGTTGCTGGTGTTCAACTGGACAATGGCAGGGCTGCTGGTGGCCTCGCTCTATCCGGTGCTGTGGCCCTGAATTACTTCAGCGGCAGGCAGATTTCGGTCAACAAGTCCTCGGGCGCGGTATCGCGCGGATCGTTGAGGTAGATCTCATAACACGGCTGATCCGCCGGTTCCTCGCCCGATGCGGGCAGCCAGTTGCCAAAAAGGCTGTGATAGGCTGCCTCAAGCCCCGCATAAGGCCCCTTGTAGGTCAGCACGGCGGTCTTGCCGCCCGGGATGGTCAGGTCCTCCATGCCGTCGGGCGTGGCCTCGCCCCGGTACTCGGCCCCGGCATAGCTGCGCAACTGGTCTGCGGGCACGTCGTCGGGGCTGTCGAAATACAGGCCGATCACCGGCCCGACCTCAGGCCACAATTTGCGGGATTCGCACAAGGCCCCGAACGCCTCGAAGCTTTTGCCGATTTCGGCATAGGGGCCGGTATGCGGCAGGGCGACGACGCGACGGGTGGGTTCTGTTCGTGTGGTGACGGGATGCATGGGATATCCTCCGGTTTTGAACTTTGGATTGGCGGGCAGAAACTGACCCGCGCTGCGAAAGGCGGCGGGGCTTTTGCCATAGGCTTCGGCAAAGGCCCGCGCGAAAGAGTTCAGGTTGGGATAGCCGACATCGGTGGCCACTTGCGCCAGGGGCCTGTCCGACTGCACCAGCCAGCACGCCGCCCGGTGCAGCCTGATCCGGCGCACTGTCTGCGCGCAGGTCTCGCCGGTCAGGGCGCGAAACACCCGATGCCAGTGAAACCGCGACAGGGCGGCCACATCGGCCAGCGTGTCCAGAGACAGATCGCCCGCCGGGTGATCATAGATATAGGCCAGCACGCGCAACACGCGATCTTCATAACTGGTGGCCATCGGTATCCCTTCCGTCTTCCTTGCCCCTCTCAGGGTGCATATCTCCCATCCACAAATCTTGCTGAGTTGCATCCCGGGCGACCTTTGGTCATATAGCAGGGAACTTCCGCGTTGAGAGGCGTCATGACCCAGTATCTGGATTTCGAAAAACCGCTGGCCGAGATCGAAGGCAAAGCCGAAGAGCTGCGCGCGCTGGCCCGTGCCAATGAAGAGATGGACGTGGCCGAAGAGGCCGCCGCGCTGGACGCCAAGGCCGCCAAGCTGCTGGACGAGCTGTATGCCGATCTGACCCCCTGGCGGAAATGTCAGGTGGCGCGCCACCCCGAACGCCCCCATTGCAACGATTATGTCGATGCGCTGTTCACCGAATTTACGCCTCTGGCCGGGGACCGGAACTTTGCCGACGATCTGGCGGTGATCGGCGGTCTGGCACGGTTCAACGACCAGCCGGTGATGGTGATCGGCCATGAAAAAGGCAGCGACACCAAATCGCGGATCGAACGCAACTTCGGCATGGCCCGCCCCGAGGGCTATCGCAAAGCTGTGCGCCTGATGGAAATGGCGGGTCGCTTTGGCCTGCCCGTGATCACCCTGATCGACACCGCCGGGGCCTATCCCGGTAAAGGGGCCGAGGAACGCGGCCAGTCCGAGGCGATCGCGCGGTCGACCGAGATGTGCCTGAAGATCGGGGTGCCTCTGGTCTCGGTCATCATCGGTGAAGGCGGCTCGGGCGGTGCGGTGGCATTCGCAACCGCAAACCGCGTCGCGATGCTGGAGCATTCGGTCTATTCTGTGATCTCGCCGGAGGGCTGCGCCTCGATCCTGTGGAAAGATGCCGAGAAGATGCGCGAAGCGGCCGAGGCGCTCCGTCTGACCGCGCAAGACCTCTATAAACTGGGCGTCTGTGACCGGATCATCACCGAACCCAAGGGCGGGGCCCATCGTGACCGCCCCGCAACCGTCGAGTCGGTGCGCGCAGCCATCGCCGCCATGCTGAAAGAGCTGGACGGCAAGGATGCGGCGGCCCTGATCAAGGACCGCCGTCAGAAATTCCTCGATATCGGCTCGAAGGGTCTGGCGGCCTGAGCCGTCAGCCGCCCAGACGCCGCAGCAAGTCAACCGATGGCGTGCCGGTCACGGCCATGCCATTGGCGCGCTGATAGCCGCTGATCGCGGCCTCGGATTTCTTGCCGATCACCCCGTCCGCGCCTTGCGTGTCATACCCGGCGGCGGTCAGGCGGCGCTGCAATTCCTTGCGATCCTCCAGCGTCAGCCCGTTCTCATCCGGCCCGAACGAGGCCTGAAACGGCGCGCCCCCGGCAATCCGGTCCGACAGGTGGCCGACACCAATCGCATAGCTGTCCGAGTTGTTATAGCGCTTGATCACCTGAAAGTTGCGGAACACGGCAATGCGCGGCCCGGGCGTCTGCGGCTGGAGCACGGCGACCGGCGTGCCGCTGACCGTACCGGCCTCGCCCCCCCAAGGTTGCCCGCGCACCCAACCGGCGCGCGCCAGATAGGCCGCCGTTGACGCCAGCGAATCCGCCGGATCCTCGGACCAGATATCGCGCCGCCCGTCGCCGGTGAAATCCACCGCATAGGCCAGATACGAGGTCGGGATGAACTGCGTATGCCCCATCGCCCCGGCCCAACTGCCGGTCATGTTGGCCGGGCTCGTGTCGCCCTCCTGAATGATCTTAAGCGCCGCCACCAATTGCTTTTCAAAAAACGCCCCGCGCCGCCCGTCATAGGCCAGCGTCGATGTGGCCGAGATCACCGGAACATCCCCGCGCCGCGCGCCATAGCGGCTTTCCAGCCCCCAGACGGCAACGACCACCTCTTTGTCGACGCCATACTGCGCCTCGATCTGCGACAGGGTGCCCGCATGGCGCACCATCATCTGCTTGCCGGTGCTGATCCGCTCATCCGAGGCGGCAATGGCCAGATAATCCTCGAGCGAGCGTTTGAATTCGACCTGATTGCGGTCGCGCTCGATCACCTCGGGCAGATAGCCTGCGCCCTGAAAGGCGCGGGTAAGCGTGGTCTGCGAAATACCCTGAGACGCGGCGCGGCCCTTGAAGCTGGCAACCCACGCGTCCCAACCTGCGTTGGGCACCGGGCGCATCCGCGACGCGGGCGCGCTGGCCGGAGTGCCGCCGCCGGAACAGGCGGCCAGAAGGCTTGCCCCAAGCCCGGCGGAAAAGGTTCGACGATTGATCATGACTGAAATCTGCTCTTGTTGTGATTTGCCCTCAGGATAGCTCAGCCCGGCCGTTCAGGCCAGAAGTGCCGCGTGCGAAATCAACAGAACAGAAGGGTGGGCGATAAGCCGCTCAGGTCACCAGTAGCCGCAGCCCCTGCGTCACATCCGACCGCACCGCCAGCCGCAAACCGGGCTCGTCCCCGGCCTTGAGCGCGGCAATGATCAGACGGTGGTGATGCGGCGGTTCGGTGCGCCGCAGCCGCCCGTAAAGCGCCCGCATCGTCGGCCCAAGCTGCAGCCAGACGGTTTCGGCCATGGCCAGCATCGCCGGAGCTTGCGCGCGCAGGTACAGGGTGCGGTGAAATTCCAGATTGGCGCGGATATAGCCCACCGCATCGCGCTTGGTGACCATCTCGGCGACGCTCATGTTGATGCTCTGCAACCGGTCGATCAGCGCGATATGCGCGCGCGGCAGGGCGCGACTGGCCAGTTCGACCTCAAGCAGCGCCCGCAGCGCCGCCAGTTCCTCGATCCGGTCGCGGCTGAGTTCCGGCGTCGACACCCGCCCCGAGGTGGACAGAAACAGCGCGCCCTCGGCCGCCAGCCGCCGGACCGTTTCGCGCGCAGGTGTCATCGAGACACCGAATTCCTTGCCGATCCCGCGCAGGGTCAGCGCCTGACCGGGCGCGATCTCGCCATGCATGATGCGCGAGCGCAGCGCGCGATAGACGCGATCATGGGTGGCGGTGTGCGAGTCGGCGGTGCGTGGGGTCAGCATGGGTTTATGTGATCACAAATCCCGCGCAGGTCAACCGCTTGCCTCGAACCGGTAGCGGTGCAGATGGATGCCGTTGTCCCGCAGCCAGCGGCGCGGCGTCTTGTAAGGGCCATAGATCCGCTCGACCTGCGCCCAGAAGGCGGGGGAGTGGTTCATTTCGGCCAGATGGGCCACCTCATGGGCGGCCACGTAATGCAGCACGTCGGGAGGTGCCAGGATCAGCCGCCAGGAAAACATCAGCCCCCCCGCCGAACTGCACGACCCCCAGCGCGAGCGTGTGTCCCGCAGGGTCAGGGTACTGTAGGGACGGCCCAGTATGGTGGCATAATCATCGCAGGCCCCGGTCAGCCGATCCCGGGCCAGCTCTTTCAGGAAACGGGCAAGGCGGCGGGCCTCTGCCCCTTCGGGCACGGCGATTTCATCGGCCCTCAGCTCGACCCGACGCCCCTTGGCGGGAACGATTCGCCGGTCAGTGCCTTCAACGGGAATGGATTGCCCGAACTGGACGGTGGCCGCTTCGGGCCGGTCCTGCAGGTGCCCCCTGATCCAGTCTTCTTTCTGTTGCGCGAAACTCAGCGCCTCGGCCTCGGCGACACCGGTCGGGTAGGTCAGCGTAACCCGCCCGTCCAGTTGGGAAATCCGCAAACTGATCCGCCGCGCGCGCGCCGATTTGCGCAATGTCAGCGGCACCGGAGGCCGTCCCGGCAATGCGTGTCGCCCCATGGGCCGATCTCCTTCGCGCAAAGGCTTTGACAGTGCCTGCCGCATGTGGCAGGTGACCTGAATCATTGTTGAGATTCACCTGATATCAAGGGGATTTGATATGCCCAAGGAAGAATGGGGCGTAAAGCGTGTCTGCCCGACCACCGGCAAACGCTTTTACGACCTGAACAAGGACCCGATCGTCAGCCCCTACACGGGTGAGGTCGTGGAACTGGAAACCGGCAAAAGCCGGATGATCGCTGCTGATGCGGAAGATGCGGCCTCGGTCAAAGCGCGCGAGGCGTCCTCGGACGAGGATATCGTGCTGGACGATGACGATAATGTCGATGTCGAGTTGGACGATGATCTGCTGGACGACGATGACGATGACGGCGACAACGTCTCGCTGGACGACATCAAGGATATGTCGTCGGAAGACGAAAACTGACCGGACCAGAGGCGGCCTCTGCCGCCTCGTTTCCTGCCCGGGTCGGCGGCAAACTTTTTCACCGTTTCCGCTTTTTGGGCTTGAACTCACCTGCGGCGTCTCATAAACGTCCGTCCACCGCTGCGGCGGTACCTGCATGGGGCCTTAGCTCAGTTGGGAGAGCGCTTGCATGGCATGCAAGAGGTCAGGGGTTCGACTCCCCTAGGCTCCACCAAATCCCTGACTGGAAAATTCGCCATAGTTCTTCCGTTAATTCGCGTGTTTCTTCCATTTTCTGGCTGACGCGACCTTTTGTATCCAGTACGCGATCCAACTCTGCATACATTCCGTCCGGCAGTATTGACCGGCGCGAAGTGGCTCGTTGAAGTTGAGAACTGCGAGATTTTTGTTGATTTTGCGCTAGATACGCTGTGCATCGACATGAATACGCGCGGAACCTCTGAAAGTTCGCAATGCTCAAGTCGTTAGCGCCTATCGTAGGTTATGAAAGCGGCGTGGTCATAGATTGCTCCCTGAAATAAGGTCGATAAGCCCAGAAGCACCACTTAGAAAGTTGAGTATTATAGCGACATGGCCACAGAGCTGCCTTTCGCTGCGGTCGCCAAAATCGTGCTGTGAGTGCGAATTTACCTGTTGGGAGGGCGGGTTGCGGACATTAGCTGCGCGTGCGAAGAGCTTAAGTTGACGGGGATGGAACCGGACATTCGACTCCTTCCCTGTCCGCAACTTGCCCCGGCGAAAGAACTCATCCAACCAGGACGCGGGCTGTAGTTGCTGCGCCGTCGAATGCCTCACTTTGCGAGTTCAAGGGATATCAATATCGAACAGTTTCTCACCTGGTTGCGGCAAGCCTTCAACAATCGTGAAATAGCGATTGGCCTGTGGATCATCCTTGGCCTTTTGTTTTGTTTAACTAGGGAAGATCTCCGAAGGAGCCTCTGGAGCGTCGCCAAGGCGCTGATTGCCCCAAAGCTGTTGCTGTTCTTCGGCATTGTTGCTCTCAATGTCGTCGCACTGTGCTGGCTGTTGGCAGAAGTCGGGTTGTGGTCAAAGACCCAGGTGCCACCCACTGTTTTGTGGTTTGTAATGGGCGGCAGCGTTTTTGCCGGTCGAGCGTTGCAATCGAAGGAAGATGATCAGTATTTCCGCAACCTGTTTCGGAGCAGTTTGAGGCTCGGCGGTATCTTTGAATTTATCGTGGTTGCCTACACTTTCAGTCTGACGACCGAGTTGCTTCTAACCCCTGTTCTCTTCTTCTTGGCAGCTATTCTGGCTTTCGCGGGCACAAAACCAGAATACGCGAAAGCGATGGTCCTTCTGGAGTTCATCCTGGCTGCCTTTGCCATCGTCTTAGTCTGGAACTCAGTGTCATCGATTTGGTCACAGCCAGATATCTTCTTCACGACTGATACAGGTCGCAATTTCGTTCTCCCGATCGTGCTGACCATCGGAAGCATACCATTGTTCTATCTAATGTTTTGCTACTCGCATCTTGAGCAAGCCCGCATTCAGATTGATCAAAAGACCTTTCAGTCTGACGACCTCAAAGGGTTTGCACGTAAACGCTTCTTTCTGATCTTCCCGCTGCGTCCCTGGCTTCTGCAGCGGGCAACACGCCAATTCCATACACTCCCTGCAAAAACCAATGCAGATGTGGACCGGATCATCGCCGATATTCTGGACTACGAACGAAACGAGGAAAACCCACCGACCGTGGACCAAAGGCTAGGTTGGAGCCCTTTCGAAGCCAGAGACTTCCTTAGAGAGCAGGGATTGAGAACAAACGACTACCACAAGGGCCACGATGAATACTGGGCTAGTTCAGAATATGTCGAGCTTGATAACCATATCCTTCCGAACAAGGCTGTCTTCTACATCGAGGGACAAGAAGGCGTCGTTACCACGCTCAAACTGACCGGGAAGTTCATGGATGGTTTCGACAGCAGAGAAGCAATCCAAAAGCTCAAAGTGATCGGTGCATTACTTTGCGAAAAAGCTATCGGGCACGGTGACATCGCAATTGATTCACTAATTCCAAATTCTCAAGTGTTTGAAGACGAAATGACCATCGATGGGACGACAATAAGGGCTTGGGGTGAACGGTATCCGAGCGACAGGGGCTTTGAAGTCTTCCTGACAGTATCTCGATGAGCATCAGTCAAAGCACGGCCTCCGTTTTTCTGAGAATGGCCATCCTCTGTGGGGCACAACAACACGAGATATGTCATGAGTAACTTTGACGATGTTCCAATCAACACCCCCGACAAAGATCGATTTGGGTTTGACCCATTCGCTAGTGCCATCAGCGATTGCATTCGTAGTGTCGAGAACCCGCTTGGCAGCGTCGTGGCGATCTATGGCCCTTGGGGCTCTGGGAAGAGCAGCGTTATCAATCTCGTCTGGCACCATCTTGCGAATGATGCACCCGAACTTGATGTGATCAACTTTCCAGCGTGGATGTATAGAACCGAAGACGCCCTGGCCGTGGGTTTCTTCAAGGAACTCTATGCTGGGCTCTCACCCGTCCTTTCGGACCAGACAAAGGCCGCTGGAGCCCTTCGCAAGTTGGGAGCGAACCTTGCAGGCGCAAGCAGCCTTGCGGGTATGGCTGTGGGCTTGTTTGCAGGGCCGTTGGGAGAGAAAGCAACGACTGCAACCCTAGACGCTATCGGTGGCTTCATAGAGCAGGGTGAAACTGCGGAGGACCTACAGGCAACCCTAGCAGACGCCCTTCATGAAGCAGGGAAGAAGTTCCTCGTCGTTATTGATGATCTGGATCGCCTTTCGCCGGAGGAGGCGCTGGTCATCTTCCGGTTGGTCAAGTCAGTAGGACGACTTCCAAACGTTATGTATCTCTTGGCCTACGACCGCGAGACCACTGAGCAGGCTGTTGCACGTCGGTTTCCGTCTGAAGGTGCGCATTACCTTGAGAAGATCATCCAGGCGGGGTTCGAGCTTCCTCAACCCGATCAATCACATCTGAACGTCATGATGGGTGAGGTGCTGGATGGGTTGGCTGCTGATCTACCTGAAATTGATCCAGCCGAGTTTGGTAATTTGTTCCATTCCATCGTGGTGCCGGAGTTAAAGACACCAAGGGATGTGTTGCGGTTGGCGAACACGCTTTCGATCACGATCACTCCCATCAAGTCAGATGTATTTTTACCGGACTTTGTCAGTCTTGAAACTCTGCGCGTATTCCGGCCAGCGGTCTACAGGGCAATAAGACAGAACAAATCAGCCATCCTGAACGCTGGTCAGAACGATAGGTATGACCAGCGTGATGCCCGCTCTGCACAATACACATCAATGCTTCTCGGAAGTGAGCCTGAGGCTGACCTTGTGCAACTTCGGGAAGCCCTCATGAGACTGTTCCCTCAGTTGCAAAATGTCTTCGCGAACATGTCGTATTCCGGCACCAGGGAATGGGCCCGTCATAGGCGGGTTTGTTCTACCGAGCACTTTGACACCTACTTCCGATTTTCTGTCTCCCCCAAGACGATACCAAAGGCAGAACTTGACTACCTCCTTGATGACGCGCGAACAGTTGAAGAAATTCAGGATCGTGTTCGGGAGGCAATTGCGATCACTCAAGCCGAGGGGCGAACCAAAGCCTCCTATATTCTTGATGAGTTGACCACTCATGGCCCCAACATTTCCTTCGAACAAGCAGAAAAACTCCTGACCGCTTTGTTTGGTATCGCCGATGAATTGTTCGTCACACAAGATGAGGAGCGGGGATTCGGATTTGGGGACAATAGATTTCGATTGCACTGGTTGCTACGTTCAATCCTGAGGGATCGAACTACTTTGGATGTGCGGTCAGGTATTCTTGAGAGAGCGATGCAAAACGCGCCACTGCAATGGCACCTGGATTTCAGTAATTCTGCCTGGGAAGACTATCACCCGAGCAACCCTGATCGTGACCTTTCGCCAGAAGCAGAAAAAATCACGACTGAGCACGTCGCAGAAAAGCTTCAAGGACGGTCATTGGATATGCTTCGCTCAGCTGCAAACGATGGCACTTTGCTGTCGGCAACGAGGCCTGCCCGATTGCTCTTCGACTGGGATCGATTGCAACCAGATGGCTCTGACGAAGTGATGGCTTTCACGGCGAGGGCTATGCAAGACGACATAAAGCTCTGCCAACTTGCGTCTGCGTTTTTGGGCAAGTCTTACAGCCACGGAATGGGGGGCTTCGGAGGCGCACCTGGCGACTTGGTGCATCGCGAGAATGATCGCGCCCAAATCGATGGTATCGACCGGATCTTGGATATGAGTGTGCTCCAAGTACGGTTAGCCGAAGCTCTTCAGAACGAGAACCTTGATGACGGGAAAAAATCCTCTATCAGACGCTTCCTGGATGCATGGAAAAGACAAGACGCTGGGGAGGATTGATAGCACTAGGGGCTTTCAAGTCCGCAGATGAGCCTGTTGTTCTAGTCGTTCGCTCTTCGCTTGCACCACTAGATGTTGATATTGCAACATGCTATTTCGCCACTTGTTGTATGGGAGCGCTGAAATGGCTATTTTTGACATTGAAAAGGACGACTTACTTCGGCTGTCCGACACTCTTCTGGAAGAGTTGATTGCACGGCTTGCCGAGGCTGAAGTTGCAGTGCACGGCCATAGCCCCGCGAATGTCAGTTGGTCGGGCTCCATCAAAGCCCCTGACGAGGGCATCGACATCCAAGTGCAGGTAAACGCACCAGAATTGGATACGGGCTTCCTTGTTCGCCCAGATACGATACTCCAGTCTAAGAAGGACCCGATGCCGAAGTCGGCCATCTTAGGAGAGATGTTGAAGGGCGGAAACCTAAATCCAACCATCTCACACCAATCTCAGATTGGCGGTAGCTACATCATTGTGAGTCTAGCTGACGATTGTTCGCCTCCGATGAAGAAAGATCGCCTTGATGCGATGCGGTCGGCTGTTGCGAGTGACCCAAACAAAGACAACATCCACCTCGACTTCTTCGACCGTTCCAAATTGGTCCAGTGGTTACGACAGCATCCATCAGTCTTGCTTTGGGTGAAAGGCAAACTCGGCCAGGGCTATTCGGGCTGGCAACCTTATGGAGCTTGGAGCAACCCACCGAAAGGATCAGAAGACACGCTCATCTCTGCCCCAGGCGTTACGGTGCATGTGCCAACAGAACGGGGTCAGAAGCTCTCGATCGAAGACGCCATTGAGCCAATGCGCCGGCTCATCCGCACATCAACTAAGGCAATCCGCATCACAGGTCTTTCCGGTGTAGGAAAGACAAGAATTGTTCAAGCGCTCTTTGACGAGAATGTCGGTTCTGACCCTCTCGACCGAACGATTGCCATCTATGTCGATACTGGACAAGACCCTGATCCCTCAGCATCTGCAATGCTGGGTCGGCTGATTGCTGAAGAGCGTCGGGCCGTGATGATCCTCGACAACTGCCCACCCGAACTGCATTCGATACTGGCAAGCAAGGCGTCGGCTGCAAGCGGTCATGTCAGCCTGATCACAGTTGAATATGACATTAGAGACGACAAGCCTCAGACCACAGAAGTTATCCATATCGAGGCCCACGGACCAGATGTTGCCGAGGGACTTCTTTTGCGGCGATTTCCGGCGATCGGCCAAGGAAACGCACGAAGGGTAGCTGAGTTCGCTGATGGCAATGCCAGAGTAGCATTAGCCATCGCAGAGCAGGTTGAACAACGTGAGAGCCTTGCCAAGCTTTCGGATTCTGAATTGTTCGATCGACTCTTCCAACAGCGGAAAGGGCAAGATGGAGACCTCCGCGAGCAGGCTGAAACGCTGGCGCTGGTGTATTCGTTCTCTGTGGTTGATCCAGAGGTTGGTCAGAATGAACTGGATATCTTGGGCTCGATTTCAGGCCATTCCAAGGCGCAGTTGTTTCGAGCGGTGAAGAAGCTTGCAGAACGCCATGTTGTGCAGAAGAGAGCGCATTGGAGGGCAATCCTGCCCCATGCCGTTGCTAATCGATTGGCCCATTCGGCGCTGGAGAGTATCCCTGTAGAGACCCTGAGAACGACGTTTGAAGCGCCCGGCAACAGTCGGCTGCTTATGTCCTTCGCTCACAGGCTTGGCCTGCTGCACGATCACCCAGTGGCAAGAGAAATTGTAGTGGCATGGCTTCAACCGGACGGGTTTTTAGGGCGCGTGTCGGATCTCGATGAAAACGGATCGAAGATACTGGACTACATCGGTCCAGTCGCGCCAGACCTGCTGCTGGACAGAATACAGGCGGAGATAGAAGCGCCCGATTTTCAAGGTCTTGAGCCTATCCATAGTCCGCGCAGAGCCACTATATTGAACTTGTTGCAATCCATGGCATACGAGCCCATAGCCTTTGACCGCTGCGTAAGGCTTCTTATCCGAGCCGCTGACTTCGAGGATGAGGCAACAAGCTACGATTCCATCAGAGAAAAAATCATTAGGTTCTACCAAGCATATCTGTCTGGAACA
The DNA here is from genome assembly GCF_056542385.1 of Ruegeria sp. AD2(2025). Taxonomy (NCBI): domain Bacteria; kingdom Pseudomonadati; phylum Pseudomonadota; class Alphaproteobacteria; order Rhodobacterales; family Roseobacteraceae; genus Ruegeria; species Ruegeria sp. AD2(2025). The sequence continues at coordinate 139,543 of NZ_JBQFZS010000007.1, read as the reverse complement.
CATGCGACCTTGGAACAACGGGTAGGTCTGCTGGAGGAGTGCATCCATTCCGAAGAGCCGTTGCGGCGGTCGTTAGGGCTAAGAATGCTGTCTAGAGCCCTAGAAGGTTCCCACTGGAATGGGTTGGGCTTTAACGACTTCGGCGCCAGGCCAAGAGACTACGGATATAGACCAAACTACAATCAACTCGCGTCTTGGCGCAGAGCATTCATTGATATTGCTGTTCGGTTGGGAACTGGCAACGACTCGGGCATAGTCGACTCAGCGAGGTCCACTCTTGCACAAAAGTTCCGTGGTCTATGGCGCCAACAAGCGATACACAATGACCTAGTTAATGCTGCAAGAGCACTTCATGCCAAAGAGCCTTGGGCGGAAGGTTGGGGGGCGATCCGCTCGACCATCTACTTTGACTACAAGAAAGAGAATTCAGATCCAAAACCGATCCCGAACAGCCTGATGGCACTGGAAGCCGATCTCGAACCGCACGATTTGTTGCCAAAGATCAAGACATACGTCTTAGATAAAGGCAGAAACAACTGGGCTCTAGACGAAGAATTTGATCACGATGACCCAAACAAGTACTCAAAAGCAGAAGAGCGACTTCAAGCCAAAGCCCTTCTGTTGGGTCAAGACTTCGCACATTCGGAAAACGGCCTAGCAGTTCTAGGTCCGGCGCTTTTCCAGACAGATTGGATGCCGAACAGAGCAGCTTTCGGTCGCGGTCTTGCAAAGGGCGCCGCCGAATTGCAGGAGACATGGCAAAGCCTTGTCGCTCATCTTGAAGCCCAGGAAACTGAAAACTTCAATTATTCGGTCCTTTGTGGATTCCTCGAAGAGGTTGATAGCGTCGATCCAAAACTGGCGCAACGGCTGTTGGACCAGTGTGCAGACCACCGCCTCCTTTGTCAGGTCATAGTGGGGCTACATCCTGCCAGGAAATTTGATGAAAGAGATCTTGAACGATGTCTGGCCGTGCTAGAATATCCAAATGTAAACGGGTGGATGTACGGAGATATCCTATGGCAGGATACTTACGCGGCCCTTCCCAGTCACCGGATCATTGAAGTCGCGAAGCGTCTTCTTGCGAAGCCAAACGGCGATGACGTCTTGTTGGACGGGCTGATGATGAAACTCCATGGTGCAGATAGCCAATTGGATACACTGGGACGTGAACTACGGCGCCTTGGGTTGGTTGCCGCAACCCAGCGTATGCTCAGAGATCACAACGACCCAGGCGGATCGACTGATCATCGGATGGAGTGCGTTGTTCCGGCCGCACTTAGGTTCGAAGGCAATGAAATGGAGAAAAATGCCTGGCTCGACGCCATCTTCAAGATCGTTGATGAAAGACATGGCAATCTTCACGCCTTCGAAGGGGCAATTAGGAAAACTGTCGTTGAGATGCTAAACGATTTTCTTAATCGTGTATTTGCCGGTGACGAAGAAACACGCGAACGGCGACGCTTCTTCATTGAAACTGGCGGCATGGACCACTTGCCTCTTGCCCACGTTGATGTCCGCGCGCTCATCTCTTGGTGTGAGAGACAAGAAGACAATAGCATTTGGTCGGTAGTTGGCTCTAGTCTCGAACTATGGCAAAATGACGAAGAAGCTGGTACCGTAGTTTTGACTGACGCTGCTATGAGGTTCTTGGAAGCCGCTCCCGATCCGCGCAGTGTTTTGAACGGCTTTGCCAACCGATTGGAACCTCGCAACGGGTGGTCAGGCACTCAAGCAGATAAAATGCAACCAAGAGCAGATGCTATTCTTGCTTTAGCTTCGCATGCTGACGCGGAAATCGCAGGAGCTGCTAAGGTAGTTGCAGGCAAGGCACATGAACGTGTTGAGCTTATTCGGAGAAGTGAGCGGCAACGGGACGAAGCCAGAGAACAGACTTTTGAATAGCGCTTTCAATACACGGAAACTGGCTAAACCCTTTTGATAGCTGCTCATCACAGGTGGCTGACCAACTCCACATTCTGCACTTTCAGCAAACGGCAGCTATGCGGGATGCAAGTGCAGTATATGAGAGCCCAATCGAACGTTCGCTAATGGGATGTACCGGCTGCTTCACCCAGCAGGTTAGGCTCTGCCTATTTCTGCAAACTGGAGAAGTAGCATGGCAAAGAACGACTTTGATGAGCTGATGTCGATCGGCATCGATATTGGCAAAGACACATTCCACATCGTGGGTTTCGATCCGTTGGGACAGCGGGTTTTGCGCAAACAGATCAAGCGTCTTGCGTTGGTCGCGACATTCGACAGGCTGCCGCGCTGTGTCGTGGGCATGGAGGCGTGCTTGAGCGCGCATTTTGTCAGCCGGACACTGCGAGAGTTGGGCTTCGAGCCCCGGATCATTCCGGCGATTTACGTGAAGCCGTTCAGCAAGGGACAGAAGAATGACTACAACGATGCAGAGGCAATCGCTGAAGCCGCGCTTCGACCGAATCTGCAAACGGTTTCCGAGAAGAGCCAGGATCAGCTCGACCTGCAGGCATTGCACCGTGTCAGATCGCGCTTGGTGTCGCGCCGGACGGCGACCATCAATCAGATCCGCGCCTTCCTGATTGAGCAGGGCATCACGGTACGGAAGGGGCTGCGCGCTCTGAAAAACTCGTTCGAGACGATCCTTGAAGAGCGCAAAGACGAGATATCGCCACGGATGCGGTCGATCCTAATTGGCCTCTACGGCGACTGGATGTGGATGGATGATCGGATCGAGAAAATATCCGCCGAGATTGAAGAAATCAGCCGAACCGAAGAGAATTGCGTCAACGTCATGACAGTGCCGGGCATTGGTCCAATGATCTCAACGGCAATGGTCGCGGCGATTGGTGAAGGCGAGGCCTTTGATCGCGGACGTGACTTTGCGGCCTGGGTGGGTCTGGTTCCCCGGCAATACAGCACCGGGGGACGAACGGTTCTCGGACGCATATCGAAGCGCGGCAGCAGATATCTGAGGATGCTGTTCGTTCAGGCGGCTAAGATCATCATGATGCGGCCACATCGTTGGCCAGACTTCAGCTTCGGCAATTGGTTGGTTCGTGCTTCAGAGCGCATGCATCGAAACAAGGCCGCCGTCGCCCTTGCCAATAAACTGGCGCGCATGGCTTGGAGTATACTGAGATACAAAACGGCGTTCGACGCCCAGAGAGATGAGGTTGCTGTCGGCGTCTAAGCCGAAACAGCCCAAAGGAGTTCGCGATAGATCGAAAGCATGGAACGGAAAAACTACGCCCCCAGAGTCTGACGGCCCATTAGGTCATCATCGACCTGTCCGCTAATGAGATCACGGTGCGAGCGTAACCCCAACAAGGCCACGACCCGCGTGTCGATCAGTAGGCCGGATACATATGAGCGACTTCCGAGAACATGCGAAAAATCATTTGCGAACAGCAGCCGGTACATACATTTGGGCCGATGGCTGGGTCGTGGCAAGCGAGGCAGGGGCTTATGCTGCAACGCCTCCGAAGTCCGCTACGAGCCCGACCCGGTCATCGCTTTTTTGTGCTGCGTGCACTCCCAGCGCGAAATTCACTGCAAATGCATAGACTCGAATGCTGTACTGCGCAGGGAATAGCAGCCATTCGGGCGCTACGCGGCGAGAATCGGCAGGACAACTCACGCGTCGCGCAATTTTCCCGACTTTATGGCAAAGACCGCTTCATTGTAGATACCTGTCTGAACGCCCAGATTACTCGGCGGATTTTCTGTCCCGTAGACGCCCTTGTTGTTGCTCTTCTTCATAGAGCACGCCTACAAGATCCCACGAGGTCACCACCCGTCAGAACCTAAAATGTATAGAGCCAGAATTAGATTATTCCTGATAGTGTTCGAAAACACAACTGTGGGTGTCGAGGCTCCCTCTATGAATTCCACCAGACCCTAACAACAGTACCCAGCGTAACGGGCTTTCGCTCGGACAAATTTAGATCCTCGACACCAAAACCAAGCCACTTTGGAGCCTTGATTGTCTTGAGGACAGGAATGGTTGCGAAACCAACTGCGAATGCCATTGCGGCGGGCCGAGCTGTCGGAACCTCAAAATTCAATGGAACTATCGTGGTATCTGAAGGTGTACAAACGAAGCTTGCAAACACTCCCACCAAAACCGAAGCTAATGGGAAGACAAGGAACTTGAACTGCTTCGAAGAGCGTATCTCACCGGACAAGACTTCACCTGCAACTCGGTTCCTGCGTCCATTATCATACTCGTACAGCCAGAACCCCAAGATTCCAATTGGCACAAACCAAACAAACATTAGTTGTCCTCAGCCACTTCGATTCTGGAGTCACTCGAGGACAACGTAACCCGAAGATGATTTTTTACATAAAGATCGCGACCAAGCAGGCCCCGCGAACGATAAACGCACATATCTCTATCACCAGTCGGGTTTTGACAGGTTGATGAGCACCGAATTTGCAGATCAGATGTTGTCCACGAACTCACGATCAAACCTGGTACATCCACGGAATGTCCAGGGCCCTTCTCTCCCTGTACTCTCTCAGGGTTCTTTAATACCGAAGTTAGGGCAATTTCCTTTGCAACGTGCTCGGTACGATGAAGCCACAGGCCAAATGGAACAGGGTTGACGATGCGAGCGTTCCCAACTTCGTTTACGAACGCCTCACTAAATATAGAAGTGTCTGCGCCAGTATCGAAGTGGATAGGACACTCTTGATCCCCAAACACGAGAACCGCGTGAGGATAGTCGCGCACTCTATCTTTCCGATTGGCACTATGGCAATCAAGATCATCAAAACGGAAATCCGACCTGAAAACGTATGGAAAAATGCCCTCGCTGCCGTACTTCGAAACCAACTCATTGGCATCTGGCAAGTGGTCATTATCGGTAAATATTTCAACTTCCCTATCGTCATCTGAGGAAACGATGACCATTACCGCGCCTTCTTCGAAGGCGCTAGAAATAGCCTGTCGATTTTGTTCGCCAACGCTTTTGAGCTCAACTTCGAATTCATCGAGCGACATTTGCGATATGCGTTCGAATTCGTTCTGATCTTCAGCAATATCTTGCAGCGAGTCCCTTGGATCGTCGCTAGTAAAAAAATTGCCTATCTTTTGGCTAAGATCATCCCAGAACTCGCCAATTCTGTCGAAATCAGGAAGATCTTTCTCCAAGAAACCAACAGCATTGTTTCTCCGAGCGTCTACGATGACCTGCCTCGCCCGCACTTTGGGGGGAAGGTAGGCCGTATGAAAGAGCGTTCGCTTGTTTTTCTTGTTTTTCAGGCGATCAACTACTGATTGGCCAAGCCGAGAGTTTTTTCCGATTTTATTGTCAACAATAAAGTTGTCATACTCATCGAGGTCAGCGTTCCGGACTTCATCTTCTGTCGAAGCAAAGAAAAGCCTTATACCTTGGGCTTTTAGGCGCGAGATCAGTTCGCGGAACCCTTCAGCGTGATCCTCAATCCAAAGCAGCTTCACCTCGAAAACCCTTAAATTAATAGCTTCTTACTTTCGCGGTGAATTCTGCATACTTGCCCCATTCGGAATCCACCACCGGAATGTTCCCATGCTTTAAGCATATTGCGTGAATAATTGCCAGCCCTAGACCTTGACCACCCACATCGCCACTGGTTGTGAAGTGAACCTGAAAAACCTTCTCTAGATGTTCATCTGGAACACCGACGCCGTTGTCTTCGCACACGAATACGAGTTCAGGCCCAACGTCCTTGATGGTCAACTTGATTTGGTTCTTCTGGGCTCTATTGGATTTTTGCCTTAGAGATTGGATCGAGTTCCGCATGAAATTATTGCAAATGGAGAGCACATCTTCTTTGTTCGTTCGATACATCCGTTTGTTGAGATCGAATTTTACCGAGGCATAAAAGCCAAGATCTTCCGCTTCTTCGATGTGGGCTTGTATCTCTGTTTCGACAACAGACTTAAGGTTGAACTTTTCGGTGTCATCTCGTTCGCGAGCGTAAATCAGCTCGATGTACTCATTAGCCATCACAAATGAGTCCTGGTGTTTTAGAAGCCGCCTCTTTGACCTTTCTAAATATGTGCCAGCCGACTTGAGCGACTTCTGCAAGTTTTCATTGTTGTGGCCATACACTCTAGCGTCAGAGAATGACTGCGCCACCGATAGAAAATTTGCCTTTAACTCGTGAAGATCAACCAGAGTTCTAACTGCGCTATCGTGAAAAGCGCGAGCTTCGACAGATTCTACCGCGATCCCTGTTAGCTCTAAGTTCCTCTTCTCAAGCTTCCAAATGTTTTCATAGTAGCGTATCACAAATTCGCATAGAAATTTGTCGATGTCGGTCGTTCCGTGGGGACGCTTGTAAAACACGCCGATCACACCACTGGCGTCTTCATTGTTGTCACTGAGGACTGGGAAAAGGAAGAATGACCTTAGTCCTTCCCTAAGTAACTCTTGCTTGTAAGTTACGTTCCTACTTTCAGTTTTGAGATCATCGACGGTAACCGATTGAAGCTCATTCAACACCGTTGTCGCTAGGCTATCCCCAACGGCGAGACCATAGCCTTTGTGGTTTACTGAAACGAGCCGATCATTCTTTTTCTCCCATGCGATTACCTTGTTGCAGTAAAGCCCTGCTGAGATTGTTTCAGCTATAACATTTTCTACGATGTCACCGTGCGGGTTGCTCATACTTCGAAAAAAATTCAGGTGGAATTCAGATTTTTTCGAATTCTCCATTGTGCGAGTGACGTCGTTTGCGAAGTCTATTATATGTTCTTGGAGTGGAAAAATTCGGCCAACTAGCCAAATATACCCCACTCGGTTTCTGAAGTTACCCGTTAACTCAATTGCTTCCACATTATCTGGTAACTCAAGTGAAACACCATCTTTTAAGTGTTTCTCAATAAGGCGCTGAGCACTTGCGGCGAGCGCATCTGGTGTGCCTTTTTTGGCCAAGTAAATGCTGTCCGGATCTCCAGCGTTTTGAGTTCCTTCTTGTACGACAATTGTCAAACCTATAGCATCGAGATCGAAATGAGATGACAACAAGGTCATGTAGCGACGAAAGTCCGCTGCCATAGTTCCTAGTGCATTTTTCTTCAATTGCGCCTCCCTTAGAATGGCCTAAGTCTAGGCCGGAGGACTATGTGCGACAACCATTGCTGTATCCGCATTGTCCCGCACCACCGCCATCTCTAAAGCGCCTGGGAAGGTCCGTTTTGCGCAGTTCGCGTCACGCTGCATTTGCGAACGCCGAAAGTACCACTAATAGCAAGAAAGGGCTCAACTCTCCCACCCCATCTTCACCCAAAATTTCGCAGCACGCCCCGTATCGACAGTTTAGGGTCTACAATGCCCTAGAGGATTGCCTTGCACTCTAACTGCGGTGCTTGCCAGTGGAACGGCTAGCGGTGAGTGACTACCGAGGCTACCACATGGCTCCAAAAATTGGTAAAAATGTAGCCCCTATTGCCTGAATTGCGTTAGCTCTCATGTGCGCATTTTGCCATGTCGCTCAACTGGTAGGACTCGAAACTGCGCGAGCACAAGAAGTCCTGATTGGTAAAAAGCCTACCTTTTGTTTCGACCTCGAGACCGAGAGAAAGTACAAACAAGGAGCAGAGTTCTGGCTTCTGCTATACCGAACTCAATTTAGATCCGCTCTCAATTCATCTTTCAGAAAAACGCAATGTAATCATATCTGCCACGTCACTCAACAGGCACCGGGCCAGGCGCGGCAGACCAACTCCGGGTGGTCAATAAACGGATTGCGGTTGCCTTGAACCTGCTCCACGCGGTCATTTCGCTCGCGTTCCCAATCGTCAACTGGGTCGTTACGATGCCAATCACCAAACTGCTCGATACCATCGACAGCGAGTTCGTCGATTTCGCCTGCTCGGCCAGGATACATCGTATAGAAGTAAAAGACTGCACGGGCGAGATCCCCTTTGTGGGATTCAGGCGGCTCAAATTCGGTACGCGTGTCTTCGGAGTACAAGTCGATGTCTTCTGTTGGAGACTGTGTTTTTATCGTAAACCGATTATCATCGGCAAGCCCGTACCAACGCGTCGTGACTGCATCGGGGATTTCAGCGAATGGGTCTGATCCACGGGCCGAGTTTACGTCTTTGTGGGTCGGGAACAGGTGCAGAATGTCGCTGCGCATGGGCTCAGCTTTTCTGAACCAACTTTGCGGGATCGTGTGCTCAGGGTTAATTGGATCTAGAAATGTCACGTCCCGCGCTTCCTGATGGAATCCGGTGTAGACGCCGTAGACGCGCCCGTCATCAGCAACATCTACAAATGAGTACATCGCCCGTCGCGCGTTGTCGTAGCCTTGCGGAACATGATGGCCGTCATACCAGTTGTCGCGGAGCCATTCGCGAGTTTCGGTATCATTGAGATGATCCGGCGGCATCGCGGGTGCGTCCATCGCCCCCGCTTTATTTCGGATAGCGTTAGCAGAAAGCAGCGCATTCCCGTCAGCGAGCGGAACCAATGGTTCGTTTCTCGAAACCACGGCCAACAGCGGATCATGATCACTGGCCTTAGCGAGTTTTCCTGCATTGACGTATGTTGGAAGAAGCGAGGTTCGATCCTGTAGGGCGGGTGAGACGAGAACGTGATCGTATGCCTGTGCTTGGCCCTCAAATACATAAGAGCGGCGTGCTTCTACAGGAAGGGAATACCAAAGGTTAGAGAGGCCAAAGTCATTCTCAAGTAGGCCCAATTCGCGTTCAAAATAGTGCGCGTTAAAGTCACCAAGCACCATGACCAGCGCGTTGGCATCATCTTGTAGGAGTTCCGATACTGTCGAACCCACGACCTGAGCCTGTTTCCTTCTTACAGCGGCCTTGGCAACCGCGGGTGGTTGGTTGGAACCAAAACTCGGGTCGCTTCCGCGCCGTGACGAAAAGTGCACATTGACTACACTTAGAACCCCAGCGGAGGTCTCGAATGTGGCCGTTACTGGCTTACGGCTTCCAGCGAACGCACCATCTTCATCAAGAATACGGTAGGCGCTATCGGCGACCAATCGGGCGCGATTAGGGTCGTACAGGAATGCATTTCGGATGTTGCCGCCAGGTTGTCCGCCGTCTTGATCATCGTCTGGAGGAAAATCGACAAAGTCGTAGTGCGGCCCACCTTGGGCTAAAATGGCTTCGGAAAGGGTTTGAAGCGTTTCACTGGCGCTAGTGACAGGTGTGTTTTCTGCACCGTCGTTATCCTGAACCTCCTGCAAAGCGACGATTGCAGGCGAGTCTAAAAGATCGACGATTTGCACCGCAATGGCATCGAACTTACCTGAGCCAATATCGTCATCTATGTCCCTCTCCCTTGGAAGGACTTCGATATGAGGATCGAGGTTTTGGACATTGTAGGATGCCACCGTGACGACCGACTTATTCGGTACTTCAAGTGCTGGGTTAATACCTGATGGCGCCGACGTCATATCTCCTTCGATCTCAGTTGCGAAAACGCGGTAGTTTCCAAAGTCGTAGGAAAGGATCCCGGTGATATCCCCCAGTCGGGTCCCGGCCTCAATTTCTGAAAGCCGGCCGATTAACTCAAAATCCACCAACATTCGCTCCGGATTGGCATCGTCTTCCGACAAGGTAAGCGCGTACCTGTCAACAAATGAAGTCGATGCCGATCCGGCTGAAGGGAGTATCCAAACTTCTTCGTGGTGGCTCATGGGTGAAAGTGCGATGGCATCTTTAATCGTCACTCGCATGCCCTCGAGTTGCTCGTAAAAATCAATGCCGTCGTCGTCAGGATCAAACTGGCTGAAACTGTCATTATCAATCACTTCAGTCGGTGGATGGTTTTCCGTTTGACTAATTTCAACCGGTTCAGGCAAAGGATTGTTGGTCGACAGAACTTCTATTGAGGGATTTTTTATCTGAGTTAGTGACAACTGATTAGGCCGAGCGAACTCTACCAATTGACCATTCACTCTAAGCATACTTCCAACCTCTACGGACGGCGCATCCATGGTGAATACAAACAACCCATCACTGGTGAGCGAGTTTCCATCTGGATCACCCTGGACAAAAAAACCGTTGCCAACGACCGCGGTTACGAGACCTTCAGTTTCCACAGTTTGGTCCGCGTAGGCTGAGCGATGTTGATCCCCTTGCAAGACAGTAATCTCTTGGGCCGTTGCAGCAGCGGATGTCAGCGTTAATGCTATGGAACCAACAACACCAATTTTCTGCCTATTCATGGTTTCCTCACCAAACTAATTGAATCTCTAGATCGAAAGAGAGCGCACTATTCACGAACGAACGACCATCGACATTCAGTCCGAGGGTGTTCTGTGAAGGTTGAATCCAGGAGCCTAGTCAATCGTGATATCAATACTGATCGGGCAATGATCGCTTAAGCCGTTGCGGTTATCCGCTTCCTTGGATTTTTCAACATCTGCTCTCGTGAACCTCCGTTCCCAAAACGAGCCATCCACAAACCAATCTGCAATCCGGATATCCATAAGTATCCAATCTATTGGCTCAACACTGCGCCCCAAGCGCGTAGGGCACTTTCGAGTCACTGATGCAGGATGAGCTGTCAAATACGGCTCGTTCAGGTCACCGTTGTTCAAAGCTCGCCATGCTTCACCTTCGAATTTGAACTGTCGAAAGCGACGGTTGAAATCACCAACGATGAAGAACGGTTCTTCAGATGCAGCTTTGCTTTGGATCCAATCCGCCAACGGCTGCATTTGCTTCCAAAACAACTTGCAGTCTTCGGACGGGTCGGTGGATGGGTTATCATCGTCTGAGCAACTTGATTTCAGGTGTACTGACATCACCCAGAAATCCGTGCCATCAAACGACAAGCGTGCCGCAGTGCCCGCTCGCGTAGGATTGCCATCATCATCAACGACAACAAGATCTGTTAAGTCTTCTTGCTCAACAAAGGTGACGCCGCTGTTTTTTCTGACCGCGATTGCCGTGTAGATGTCGTTCTTAGCACCCGGCGCATTGTCGCCTAGATGGCGAGAAGACATCACTAGATCGTATTCCGAAGGGGGAAAGATCCGTTCCGCGGCAGCTTTGGTCCCAATCTCTTGCAAACCAATTACATCAGCGTCTGCGCCTTCGCCTGATCCAAATTTAGATCTGTATTTCGTTAAGAGCTCATAGTCCTCGGTAGTTCGACTAGTTCCCCAATCAAACAGCTCCACTCCCTCTTCGTGATGCAAATTTTGAATGTTCCAAGCACCGATCCGCAGAGTGTCAGCCGAAGCTGGGGTGGAAATCATCATCGAAATGCCTGCAAACGTAGCTAAGCTTCGAAAGGTCTTATTCATGAAAATGGTCCTTCTAAATCAATGGTCATCTAAATCTGCGTAGTAGCTCTGTGCTTCAATCGGTATGGTCCGATTGGAGCCGCAGCCACATTGATTGCAGCATTGCGATTATAACTTTCATTGTAGGCGGCAATATCCGTTTCGGGTTCTCCGGCTAATCAAACCCTCCTGTTAGTCTCGGTATAGATTTTGATTCTGTCCAAAAGTAACATGAGTAAAAGGCTGATTATGAATAAAATTAATGCTCTCCATTAAAAACTATCGACACTGGTTCCATTCGAGCAAGGAAAATCAATAATCATTCGCGGATCCACTTTCGATGAAAATCCAATGGTCCTCATGGAAAGCAGCGTAGGCGCTCTGGTCTTATGTGAAGCGATCTACGGTTGGGCAATCAGTTCAAGTTCTCGTCAGAGTTTTTCCGCCGCCACTGAAACGACCGATCTCCTTCGAGACGGAGAAGTCTGCTGGATTCACATGCTTTGCATTGTTATCAAACCATGACACGCATGGTATGGCCTGGAAATCTCTCGACCCATTGAGGAGCGGATGGTTGCCAGAGCTGCCAGAGAGTGTTCATTCCGCACCCGAAGCACAGTTCTGTGCACGTAACTAAACAGGAACGTCGCAGTATGGGTGCTATGTGAAGCGATCTCTGGTTGAGTTAGCCGGGTAGAAACCATTGCGAATAAGACCCAGAAATGTCGGCTGATCGTGGCAACTTGCTGGGTTCTTTTCTGGTTCACCCCGGTGTCAAGCCTGAATTGGCTAAGTTGACGCGACTGCTGTCGTCGGATGGGGGCATCGGTTGGCTTAGGGCATGTTCGCACTAGGCTTACTCTAGTGGCCGATTGTTGCGGTGAGGTGATGGTTTCAGTTTGACAACAATATCAAAATGTCTGCGGAAGCGAAACACCAGTCAAAAAGACGGGAGCGAGGATCAGTACATGTTAGCGCTCGAAACCAACCTCAGTCCGTTAATTTACGCGTGGGCGACCGACTGAACCCGAATCGTCAGTTGCACAGTTGCCGTTGGCTTATTGCATTTATGAAAAGGGTTATTTGGTATTAACCGTACTAAATGCTAAAAACATGCTGCGGAAAAAACGTTACTTGACACAACGTTAACGGGTGAAACTACAATCAATCAGTTTTCAAGCGTACATTTATATTGGACAGTGAGAATATCAATGCCAGTTGCAAATTTGCCTCGTGACGTTCGAAGGCCAGTCCGCAAACACAAACAAAAACATATTCTTATTTCTGATGTTGTTGAGGATGATAAAGCGGCAATGCTGAGATTTTGCCGGGCAGCGCATGCGGAAAGTATCTTCAAGGAAATCCCGTTTTCCGAGAGTAAGTTTGAGAAAATATTTCAGAATGTACTCCAGAACCCGGAACGGAACCTAGGTATTAAAGCCCAACTTGAGGATCAGGTCTTAGGGGTCCTCTATTGCAGCTTGGGTGGCTACTTTATCGGAGACGGAGCAATAGTTGCGAGTGTCAACATGATCAACATCGAAAAACGAACTCGTTCGACGGTTTTGGGGGGAAGAATAGCCGTGAAATTGGTTCGGCATCTTGAGGGCTGGTCAAGATCAAAATCGGCTGACTTAATTTTATTCTATGTCACATCAGGAGAAGCTCTACCTCGCACGGATCGATTTTTTCGAAAATTTGGAATGACAACTATTGGCGGAAACTATGGCATACGTTTGAGTTGAAGAGTTTCTCACGCCGCGCAGAGTATAAAGGATGCTGAGAATGTGCGGCACCAACCTAAGTCCGACTAAAATTTCACGGCAGAGTAAAGAAGGCCTTGCATGAAGATTTTCAAGGTTTCCTTGTTGGTGGCGGTAGCTTCTTCAATTGGGGAAATTTTTTTTGGAAATCTGGCTGACTCCGAGAAAGACATCTCCAATTTAACTTGGGTGCTTCTTTCGATCGGTACCGTGTGCTTCTTTGTTTCAGGGCTTTGTGTAGCAACATTAATAATTTCAAGGATTGCCTTACTTTTTTATTTGAGCGTGTGCAAAACTGAATTGATGGCGATCGCCAACACCAGTGCCTCCAAAGCGATCGATAAAACAGTATGTCTGATGGGGGCGGGTCGGAATGTAATGGAGATCAAGAAAATGCGTCAATTGATATTTACCATACCCGTTTGCCTGCTCTTTGCCTGTTCGGAGAGCGATAGTCCCGCGATCACTAGTTTTCAAGAGTATCCAAGCGGTTGCTCTACAGGCGCGTATCAGACGTCTATCTCGAGTCACTTGGGGGAGTTTGCTCCAGGCTTAAATAGATCGGACGTCGAAAATGGTATTCGCAAAATCGCCAATACATTTTATGAACAAATCGACGCTCTTCCAAACCAGAATTGTAATTTTAATGCTGAGGTCTGGTACTCCATAGGATACTCAAAATCTGATTTACCAATAAACTTTGAGATTAGTGCAGATAAAAAGGGCGTTTGCGTTAATGCGATCGACGAAGTTGCCCAAGTAACGAGCGAATACCCGTCTCATTGGCGCAAGGTTGAAGATCATCCGGTGCTGAAGCGTCAGAGAGTCTTTGATGCCCTTTGTTTTAGCGAAACTGGTAATTTTAGGGGATATGTAAAAAATGAATGAAAATTATACAATAAGTGTAGGCGCATTAGACCTGAGAGTTGCCGGGGTCCCAACTCCATTCCAGCACACTTCCGTAGAGTTTCATACTGAAAGCGGTATTCAAATAGGTGAAGTGCACGGATTGGCAACATCCAGAGACGGTGTGGTCAAGGCATTTGGTTTCGGGATAGCTGGTGACAAAATCAAAGTTCACATAAATTCCTATGATCGTTTTTCATCTTCGAAAACCCTCGACGTGGTAGATGTAAGACCCGGAAGTCAACTTTCTCACGATCTGGCGTTAGTTGAGGCGACAAGAGTTGCAATAAACTCAAAGAACATTTCTTACGGTGGCGGTGCAAAAAATAGCAACAGTGCCACGGCGACTGTTCTTTCTGTTCTCGGGATCGATCCGCAATCTGTTCAGGGGATAGGGGTAGGAAGAACTCCTGGTGTCAACCTTCCTCTCCTAAGTGATGAAGAAGTAGAACAAGTTCAGACGATATTCGGGAATGCCGACTACAACTCAATTCAAGGTGAGATCAAATCAATTACCTTCTCCCGAGAGGGCCATGCGGTGGTTGAAACAGAAAACGACGGTTCTTGGACGCCCGAAGGCTGGGATTCGAATGGCGATGGTAGAGTTGACAACCGAGACGACGACTGGGGTCCCACAGATCCTCCACCCGTTAGACCAGCTGATTTAGTGTTGCAGCATGAAAGCAACAGTGAATCACCACTTGCCCCAACAGACTCGCCACGACCTAGATTGCGACCTGAAACGACTCCGCAACCGAGCAATGACACTCGCCCAGAAGGCAACAGTGGAGGTTCTGATCTAGCGCCTACAAACTCACCCAGACCCAGAGCTCGAGAAGATCGCGACAGTGGAGGTCGAGACGGTGGCAAACCTTTGATCCTCGATCTCGATGACGACGGTATCGAACTGACTGAGTTGCAGAATTCAACCGTCTTTATGGACTCCAATGGCGATGGCCTTGACAACCGCACAGCTTGGGCGGGCGACGGTGACGGCGTTCTCTTCTTCGACGCTGACGGAGATGGGACGATCTCGGAGAAGCGGGAATATGTGTTTACGGAATGGGATCCAACGGCGACGAGCGATATCGAAGCACTGCGGGCGGTGTTTGACTCCAACGGCGATGGGGTCTTTGACGCGAGTGACGATGCCTGGGGTAACTTCAAGGTTCTGGTGACGAATGCGGATGGCTCGCTGGAGGCGAAGACGCTGGATGAGCTGGGGATCACCTCGATTGATCTGACGGCGGATGCGACCAATATTGAACTGCCCGATGGCTCGGTGATCACCGGCAAGACAACCTTTACCTACTCGGATGGCAGCACCGGGACTGTGGCGGACACGATGCTGGTCTCGGACACGACCAGCTACCGGATCGAGGAAACGGAAAGCGTTGATGGAAGTGGCACGCGCACACAACTACAGACCGGCTATGCGGCAGATAGCACAATTGCCTTTGTGATCACCTCTGTGACCACGGCGGATGGGTTTTCAATCACCAACAGCTATGACACCAATGGCGACGGGGTTGTGGACCGGTTGCAGACCATCGTGACAGTCACCAACCCCGATGGCAGTGAAAGCGAGACGGTCACCAATGTGCGGGGCTCGGACCTCGCCACAGGCATTCTGCTGAGCGAGACAAAGACCACCACCAGCGCTGATGGCAATACGGTCACCATCGAACGGGATTCCACCGGTGGCGGCTGGTACGACCAGACCGAGGTGCGCACGACCCATGCCGATGACAGCATGACCATCGTGACCACGGATCGCGATCCAAACGGAGGGGTGATCCGCAGTTCGACCGAGACAGTCTCAGCCGACGGGCTGACACGTATGGACGCGATTGACGAAGACGGCGACGGGATGGTGGATTTGACCATCACCCATAGCATCGTGGTCAACGCGGATGGCAGCCGGTCGGAGACGATTGAGCACTTCAACCAGGACGGCTCGCTGCGTAGCGCGGTGACCGAGAGTGTCTCAGCCGATGGGCAGACCAAGACCATTGCCCGCGATCTGGATGGCGACGGGGATGTGGATGTTCAGGAAGAGCTGGACATTGTGGTGAATGCGGACGGAACCACGGACTCTACCCTGACCGTGAAGAATGGTAATGGCAGTGTGCGCAGCTCTACGACGCATAGCCAGTCGGACGATGCGCTGACCAAATCTTCGGCAGTGGATCAGGATGGCGATGGTGATGTTGATCTGACCACGGTTGAGGCCACGGTGATCCATGCCGATGGCAGCCGCGAGACCGAGACAGTTTTGACCAATACGGATGGGTCCGTGCGTGCCAAAACAAAGGTCACGCTGGGCAGCGATCAAGTCAGTTCCGAGACCTGGGTGGATCACAATCAGGATGGCATCTTCCAGAGCACCGACCTGAGCCGCAGCGTGACGGTGGACGGGACAACCGGAGACCGCACCACAACCAGTTGGACCCGTAATGCGGATGGCTCTTTCAGCGCTCAATCTATCTCCGTCTCCAGTGAAGACGGTCTTGTGGTGAACACAGAGGTCGATGCGGATGGCGACGGGGATACTGACCTGTCGATCTCGGATGTGACGGTTGAGAATGCGGATGGCACCTCGACGCGGACGGTCACAGAAACTGCACAGTCAGGTGCACTCAAAAGCGAACAGGTGGTGACGACCAGCGCGGATGGTCTGACGGTGACTACCCTGTCGGATGTTGATGGGGATGGCGTTGCAGATGGCAAGTCTGTCTCGGTACAAGCCTCCAATGCAGATGGCAGCACGTTGCACACCACAACCAGCTATGCGGGAGATGAGACCACGTTGCTGGGCGAGACCACTGTCTCTCAGAGCGCAGATCGCCGCCTGACGATCACCACCAGCGATGCCAATGGCGATGGCGCGACGGATATGACCTTGCGCTCGGAGAAACACGCTGATGGCAGCATGACCGAGCTGGAAACCCGGTTCAGCGCCGATGGCACGACGCTCTCCACCCGGCAGACCGATGTCAGCGCGGATGGTCTGACAGTCTCGGTCGCCAGTGATCTGGACGGCGATGGAGACACGGACACAACCTCGGTTCAGGCCACGGTTCTGAATGCCGATGGGGGCCGCACAACAACCAGCACGGTCCGCAATGGCGATAGCAGCCTACGCAGCCAAATGGTGACCACCGTCAGTGATGATGGATTGGTGGTAACCACAAGTGAGGACACCGATGGCGATGGTGTCTTCGAGCGCAGCATGACCCCGACCACTGTGCTGAACGCGGATGGGTCCAGAAATACTACTGAGGATGTGCACTCCAGCGATGGCAGCTTGTTGTCGCGCTCGGAAACCACCATCAGCGATGATGGGCTAACGGTTGAGGCGCGCGCCGACACGGACGGGGATCAGGCTACGGATATCGCCACCATTAGCGTGACGACCCTCAACGATGATGGCAGCACCACTGTCACGACAGAGGTCACAGACGTCACCGGTGTGAGCGATGTTATGCGCTCGCGGGTGATCACCACCACCAGCGACAATGGCCGTGATATTCTGGAGACCACGGATATCGATGGCGATGGGGACGTGGATATGCGCGTGCACCGGGTCATCGGCGATGACGGTCATGTCACGATCTCTGAGAGCGAGCTGAACAGCGATGGGTCTCTGCAGAGCCAATTGGTCTCCGAGACCAGCGACACTGGGCTTGAGAGCACCACGCGCTATGATGCGGATGGGGATGGCACCTATGAGCGCCGCATGGAAAGCACAACCGCGCTCAATGCGGATGGCTCGACCACGCAAACCGTTGAGGAAAAGGCAGAGGACGGCTCGGTCTACCGCCGCACGGTCACCGAGACATCTCGCGATGGTTGGACCACCACCACGCGGGAAGACTGGGACAATGACGGGGATGATGATCTCACCACGACACAGGTTTATGATCTGAGTGCTGCAGGCGTTGAAACCACAACCGTCACCCACACCGCCGCGGATGGATCCACGCTCAGCACGGATACAACCACGGTCAGCGCTGACAAGCGCAGCACAACACGCTCCGTCGATGCCGACGGCAATGGTGTCGATGATGTGGTGTCGACTGCAAATGTAGCTGATGATGGCACACAAACGCGCCAGAACCAGTATTACGACGAAACTGGCGCTCTCATCGCCAACACGATCGCCACAGTGAGCGGTGACGGTTTGACGATCACAACGCGAACCGACCGCAACGGCGATGGGACGGATGAGCTTGTCGCGACTGCAACCACAGTGCTGGGCACTGACGGTAGCCAGACCGTAACCACCGACTATACCGATGGCAGCGGAGCGCAGCTGGCGAGAACCGTTGCGACCAGCAGCGATGATGGGCTCAGCACCAGCTGGAGTGCTGATCTGGATGGGGACGGAACCAATGAGTTTGTCACCACGGGGTCCACTGCATACGAGGCTGACGGTGATGTGGTGCAAACTGCAACAACCACAGATGAGGCGGGTGGCACGCTTTCCAGTGTCACCACAACAACCTCCGGGAACGGATTGAGCATCGCGACACAGACCGATCTGGACGGAGACGGTGCAAATGATCTGACCCGCACCCGCACCGTTGAGGCCAACGGAGCCTGGAACCAGACTGAACAGCAGTTCGGCTCTGGCGCTTCTTTGGTTCATGACATCTCCACAACCCAAAGCGCGGATGGGCGGACCAGTACCATAGAGATTGATGAGGATGGCGACGGGAACGCTGACCGGGATGTGATCATCGCGATTGATGAAGACCGCACCACAACATCGACCTGGCGTGATCTTAACACCGCAGCGGCGGCTTCGGCCATCATTACCGGAATCGAGAGCGCAAATGGTTCAGAGCTTGAGTACGCATTCGATCTGGATGGAGATGGAACCTCAGAGTTCACGCGCGCAACCGATATCAGCTACGACGCTTCCGGGGCCCGCATTGCGCAGCATACCGAGACCATTGGATCAAGGCTGGGCTTCGAAGAAACGGTGACGACATCCTTTGATGGTCTGCAGCAAACTGTCGAAACTGACATCGACGGTGACGGGGACACAGACACCACGCAGATATCGACAACAACATTACATGATGATGGTCGCCAGACATCGAATATCACTGCGACCTATGCAGACGGCGGTATCAAGTCCACGCTGGTTCGAGAGACAGCGGCAGATGGACGGACAGAGACGGAAACCCGTGACTATGATGGTGATGGCAACACTGATGTTGAGGTGACATCTACAATCGCGGCGGATGGAAGCCTCACCCGTACTGAGGAGTCCTTTGACGCGGAAGGTGCATTGGTCACCACGCGCACGACTGAAGTCTCTGCCGATGGGCTGATTACGACCATCACCACCAACGACACCAGCCTCACCATCATCCGTTCACCGATCGGCAATGGCAGTTACGAGACCAGCTATTCCAGCGATGACCTGAGCTACACAAGCTCACATCACGTCGATGGGGCAGGCCTGGAAACCTGGACCCTGCAACACACTGAGGGTGGCGTGACCGAAACGTTTGAGGTGTGGCTTGATCCAACCATGAAGGCGCGTGTGATCGCGGAGGCGGAAAGGCTCTATGACACGCTTCTGGATCGCAATATCGATCGGTCAGAGGTCGAGACGCTCATTGTCCATGTTCAGGATGGTGAGTTGGACATCGAAAGTCTCGCTGATGAATTGATCCAGTCCGATGAGTTCGAGATGCGCTATGGCGAGATGAGCGATGCGGCGTTTGTCAACCAGATCTATTTGAACACATATGGGCGCGGGGCGAGCTTGGATGAGTTTGCGGATGATCTCGCCAACTTAGCTGACGGAACCGTGACACGCGCTTTGCTTGCGGCTGTGATTTCGGAGAGTTCAGAGCATGTTGTCATTGGTAACGGGCACATGTCGACGAATAATTTCGACGTCTTCCTGAATCCGGCTCAGGCGGAAAGGAGCATTGATGATGCCTACCTTTCAGCAACAGTAGCAGATCTCGTCGCTGTACTTTATGGAACGCAACTTTCCGATGTAGCTAATAACCTGTTGATGACACGCATGCATCAAGGTCAAGAATCCATCCAAGGGATTGCAGCGCGGCTTGCGAATGGAACCTCGGATGTTGTTCCAGATAGCTCCATTGATCTGTACGACATGACGGATTCTGAGTTTGTCACACACGTGCTCCAAACTGCTTTTGGAAATGCACCATCAACTGATGATGTTACGGCTTGGTCCACGATACTCACCGGTGATCAATTGTCGCGCGGAGAGTTTGCCCTCATGATCGCACGAAGCACTGAATATGCGGCCTCAGGTTCCCTTTCCTATGCCTCTTCAAATGTGACCAGGATAGAAGCGGGCGACTCCCAAAACTTTACTGTGGGATCTCAAGCGATCGACGGTGTATTCGGAGATGATCGGAATAACTCGATTAACGGATCTGGTTCGTCTCGCGATCTGGAGCTTGAGGGTAACGGTGGCAACGATACGCTGACGGGGGGCAGTGGATCAGATTTCATCTATGGCGGTGCAGGTGCTGATACAATCAGCGGCAATAGTGGAAATGACTACCTCTTCGTTGACTTCGCAGATCTGACATCGGGCAGCATACAAGGCGGCGCAGGGTTTGACACGCTGCAGGTGTTAGACACACAGGCTGTCACAATAGTGATGCCGGATCACAGCGTAGAAGCGGTTTACAGCGGAAGTGGCGACGATGATATCCGCGCCGCCGGTTACAGCTATGGAGTTCTGATTTCCGGAGGTGATGGCGATGACGTGTTAAAAGGTGGCGATGGAGCTGATCATATTTACGGCGACAATGGCAATGACGATATCTTTGGCGACGCAGGCGATGACTACATCTTCGGCGGAGATGGAGACGACATTATCGATAGCGACGACGGTGATGACTATGTATATGGCGGCGCAGGAGACGACCGAATTTACGGCTGGACGGGGGCAGACCTACTCAACGGTGGGGAAGGGTCTGATAGAGCAGACTATGCTTGGTCAACATCGGGGGTCACCGTTGATCTTACGAATGGAACTGGATCCGGTGGGCATGCTCAAGGTGACACATTCGTCGATATTGAAAGTGTTTATGGTAGCAGTCACGATGATGTCTTAACCGGCAATGCTGAAAACAATGTCTTCTACGGAAGAGCGGGTAATGACAGCCTCCACGGAATGGGAGGCGATGACCGGCTTTATGCATACACGGGCGCAGAACTATTGGATGGCGGAGCTGGTATCGATATCGTCGACTACTGGGCATCCAATGCCGGCGTGCATGTTAACCTGTCAACGGGTTCGGTGTCAGGGGGGCACGCACAGGGCGATACCATTGTCGACATTGAGAAGGTTTATGGTGGTGATCACGACGATACGCTGATTGGTGATGATGGAGATAACTGGCTTTGGGGAAGAGCCGGGAATGACACGCTCCTCGGTGGGGATGGCGATGACAACCTTTATGCATATTCTGGTGTCGAGGTTTTGGATGGTGGCTCAGGAGTCGACTTTGCTGACTACTGGACCTCGGATGCTGGAGTAAACATTGATCTCACTACCGGCACAGCTTCAGGTGGCCATGCACAGGGCGATACACTCATAGATATCGAGGAACTTGGAGGAAGTGACTACGACGATACTTTGACTGGAAATGAGCTAGACAATTACTTGAACGGCCGAGAAGGCGACAACAATCTCTATGGCAAAGGTGGCGATGATTGGCTGGTAGCTGGTTCAGGCGTAGATTTTATCGACGGTGGAACAGGGAATGATCAGGTCGACTATCGCTTCTCTGATAGCGGGGTAACCGTGAACTTATCGACAGGTACGGCGTCCGGTGGGTTTGCGGAAGGTGATACCCTAGTCAATATTGAGCATATTGATGGAAGCCACTTCGACGACATTTTGACGGGCGACGAGCTAGACAGCGACATTTGGGGCGGCGATGGCGATGATATTATAAATGGCGCTGAAGGGAACGATTGGCTCAAGGGCGACAACGGCAATGATAATCTCTTCGCCGGTGCGGGCGACGACATACTGAATGGCGGGAGCGGCGCTGATCATCTAGACGGTGGTGCAGGTTTGGACGAAGTAGAATATCTCTGGTCCGAAGCTGCCGTTACTGTCAATCTCGCTTTGGGCTTGGGTTCAGGCGGATATGCTGAGGGTGATACCTATTTTGGTATCGAGAATGCTCGCGGTAGCGAATTCGGTGACACGCTCATCGGTAACGCAGCAGATAACCGCCTTTTTGGTGATTTTGGTGATGATAAAATTGAGGGTGGCCTCGGAGCCGACACAATCATCGGCGGCGAAGGAAACGATTTGTTGACTGGTGGTCTCGGTAGCGATGATTTTGTCTTTGGTGACAATTTGGGATCTGACACTATCCTGGATTTCGAAGATGGTATTGACTCGATCCGTATCGAGATCGCCGGCCTCAGTTTTGAGGATCTAACAATCGTAGACGTCAATGGTGATACTGTAGTGACCGTGGGTGGCCACGGATCTGTTACATTGGAAGACATTGATTTTCTCAATTTGACTTCAGAAGATGTTTCGTTTGTCTGACTCATCTATCGTGACATTTGGCTGGCAGATATCATCTAATCTGCGTATGTTTTGCTTTGGGTTTACCTTCCGTTCTGTCGCACTCAGTTTTGGTGTTTATGATTGGGGGTTTGTCTGATATCATTGTAGTGACTGCAGAGCGTATATTTGGTGTCTATTGCGGTTGCCTGTTTGCAATTTTTTGATCCCCCGTTTCTCAAACCTCGCAGTGAACGGTTTCAGTTGGGGAGGATAAGGCTAACGGATTCGACAGTTTTTTGATCACTTCTGACGATTTTGCCTACCAGATCGTGTGAGGCGTTTGCATCTCCGGGAAATACTCTGAAGAGGAAGCACCGATAAACTCGTGTATTCGACTATCACTTCCCCCCGATCATCGAGAATATGCTTGTTTACATTCGGTAGCTGGCTTTGTCATTTCTGAGAATCCGCAAAATTGCGGTATCAGCCTACTTTCCTACATATTGCCCCACATCTCGTTCAAGTAAGCTTTCATATCAAAGTCGGGATCAATCTCACCAATCTCATCTGCGCGCTTCAAAATAGGTTCTATACGCTTCAATAGCGTGTCACCTTGTTCGAGTTCTGTAAGTCTTTCAAGCAGGGCTTGTCGAAGGGCTTCGTTCCCTTCGCCCGTTTCGCTTAACTTGGACATCCTCCGACGAATCTCGAACAATTCTGTATTGAATAACTTCGGCATTTGAACAGGCTTTCTGATCGACAAGTGCGGGATCTACTGGTCGTGAAGTGCTCCGAACCGTCTAATTGTACGACGTTGGAGGAGGTCAGTAGCTATTGCCCACAAAACTGCGACGGCCAGCATCAGCACACCAAAGCAACCACATACAAACAGTATGTTCTCCACGAAACTTGGCACATAGTTTTCACTGGTGTTACGCCGTGCAAACTGACCGATCGCGAGCCCCAAACAAACCATGTAAAATATATATAGCCAGTCATTTCGGCGCTGCAGTTTGATCAGTTCCTGTTCCATCACCAGCAGTTTGACTTTAACAAAGTCAGTTTTTTGTTTCAGGTGCATCAATTGGCCCTCAGTAGATCTACCCAAATCTGAACGTCGTCGATAGGTATCGATTTGCCTTCGAGCAAGGCTGCTCTCCATCGAGATACAATTGCTTTGAAGTGCTCAGTTGATAGCCGGATTTTGCCGTCTGTCAGGTACTCATAGAGTTCAGTAGCGAACTGCTCAACTTGAGCATCAAGCCCATTTAGATCGCTCCGGCCTAGACCTCTCATCAGCCAGTTTAGATCGACATTGTAGAGCTCAGCAACACGCACCAACGCCTCCATTGGCGTACCACGATGCCCGCGCTCGTAGTGGTAGTAGGCACGGGCTGATACATTGATACTTTTGGCGAAAGCCTCTTGGGTGAGTTTGTTTTCACCCCTGACTATTGCCAGACGCGCTGCTGTCTCCTCAATTACTTCTTTGTCTAGAGATTTCTTCTTCAAGCCCATGCTGAAATCTTATGCCAACCTCCCTCATATTGCCAGTCGCCAGTAGAATTCCCTCTCTCATATCCATAAGTTGCCGAAATTTTATATTGATTCGCACATTTGTGCCGGGTTAAGAGTTAACAACAGCATCTAGCAGTCGAACCATATTATCAGTGTAGAGCAGCGCATGGGTATCGACATTGAAAAACACGATTGGATCAAGCGGGAGTTAAAATCCCGGAACGTCAGTTTTGCTCAGATAGCATCGGAGCTGTCGGTATCTGCGAGCGCCGTCACAATGGTCAGTCAGGGACGCCGGTGGTCTGAAACCATAGCCACGGCTATAGCCGGTAAGCTCGACCTTCCAGTTGCAGAGCTCTGGGACACACCCAAAAAAGGAGGCAAATGATGACTAGCCCAGATGAATAAAGCCCCTGAGTCTAAGAAACTCAGGGGCATTATATTTAGGTATCAGTTTTCGACTTCCGATACCTGAATCTTCCCCCTTTTAAAGAACTAAGTCAAGCGAAAGCAGAGGTTTTCGCACCGATTTCGCTTGGCTGATCACAAATCAAAAA
Organism: Ruegeria sp. AD2(2025); assembly: GCF_056542385.1. NCBI lineage: Bacteria > Pseudomonadati > Pseudomonadota > Alphaproteobacteria > Rhodobacterales > Roseobacteraceae > Ruegeria > Ruegeria sp. AD2(2025). The sequence goes on along the minus strand of NZ_JBQFZS010000007.1, from coordinate 115,013 downwards.
AAACGAAAAGGCATCCGGCTTGGGCGCTTGGGACAAGTTCGCGCAGTCCGGATGAATGAGGCAGATGACGCAATCAAAATTCTATCGACCACCTCTCGCGAGCGTGGCGTCGCGAAAGATCAATCTACGCTCAAAAGGCCATTCAAGTGGGTTCTTGATGCTGGCAACGCCGGCGAGACCTTGGTTGAGGCAGATATTCTACGAAAGTATCAAAGAGAAATACTTCCTGATGCAAACCGCAGCAAGAGAAGATCTCGTTGATATTGTCGAGCAACCACCCGCAATTTCATTCACCAAACCTGACGGGCGAAAAGGTCACCATACGTTCGACTTCCTTGTGAAACTATCGGACGGTTCGCGGATTGCAGTGGCTGTAAAGCCGTACAATCTTGCCGAACGCCAAAACCTTCGAAACCTGCTCACACATGTCGCCGCAGCAATGCCAAAGACATTCGCAACCAAAGTCTTCCTGGTGACCGATAGGGATCTGAACGCAGATGCCGCCCGAGAAGCAGGCAGAACATTGACGCTACGCAACCGTTCTCTGATGCAGGAGGTGGCGTAATGGGTATTCCTTTTCATATACACAGTTCGGCCCTCGTCACTCTATTTGGCCGTCCCGGTCGGATTATTGAAACCGATGGCCAAGGATACGTCTTTGAGCACCTGGAAACCTCAGGGCTGACCGAACGCATCACCTTCGACGATTTCAAGCAGCTATTGGAGACCCCCAATCTGCGCATAGAGCATGCTCACGGTGCAATCGGCAGTCGGGTTCTGGAAGAGAAACATGGATCGAGTTCCGTTTTCATATTCTTGCCTCCCGAGGAACAGATGGAGGTGCTTTGGAGTCAGGCGTGCTGTGACGCCTTTCTTGCCAGGTACATGAATGGCAGCGCCAAGAAGACGGATGCTTCTATCAATGCAAACCGGCCACAGCTTCGGGATGATGCAGAAGTTCGATTTGGAAGCGCGTATGAAAACGCGAAACTGCGCGCGGGCGATAATATGTCTGGCAAGAAGTTTCCTTCATCCAGAACTCTTCGAAAATGGTTAAAGGCCTACGAGAGGGCAGGCTACCGGATCGACGGGCTTGTTCGTGCGTATCATCGCTCTGGGAATAGATTGCAGCGGTTTTCACTCGAAGAAGCCGCACTGATGATGCAAGTCGTTGAGCTCTACGCGTCCAAACAGAAACCGACGCAGAAAAAGGCGATCAAGCGTACGCAGGATCTGTTCCACTCAGAAAACGCCGGGCGTCAGAAAAACAATCTGGCGCCGTTGAGGGTTCCAAGTAAGACGAAGCTGCATTCGGTCATTAAAGCTCAGGGCGCATTCTATCTTAAGGTCAGAAGGGACGGGATCGCCGCTGCAAGGAGAGAGTTCACATTCAAGAGCAAAGGTGTTCAGGCCCATTTCCCATTGGAGCGAGTCGAAACCGATGAAAACAAGCTCGATGTCATCAGTTTTTTTGCGTCAACCGGCCTTCTTGATGTTCTTCCTCTTGAACGCATCAGGCAACTCGAGAAAGGGCGACGTTGGCTCTATGCCTACATCGATTGCGCAACTAAGTGCATTCTATCTCTGCATATAGCGGAAAGCCAAGGCGGAGAAGATGCAGTTCGCAGTCTCCGGAACGTCCTTAGGGACAAGACCGCAATCGCAAGGGCATTTGGTTGCAAACACACTTGGGAGATGCGAGGTCGCCCATTTTCCATAGTGGCTGATCATGGTACAGCGTTCCACTCTGAGGTGTTCAATCTGGCGGCAGCGTCGCTCGGTATTGGTGTGGAACATCCGCCACTAGGTCTGGTGCATTTCAGAGGCACTATTGAAAGTAGTTTCAAAACACATGGGCATCTTCTGATGTCGCATCTAGTGGGGCGAACGTTTTCGAACACCAAAGAGCGTGGTGACTATCCATCAAAGGATTTGGCTTGTCTGTCTGACGATGAACTAATTGGCCTCATCATCTCTGTCATGATCGATATCTACCACCATCAGCCACACGAAGCTCTGGATGGTTATACACCAGCACAGATGTGGGAACGGATGTCCAAGGCGAACACGGTGCCAGTCCCACCGGATGGGCACGAAATTCGGGCGGCTTTGGGCCATGTGCATGAGCGCGCGGTGAATAATGCAGGTGTCACGTTCGCCTGTATTAATTACGAATGTCCAGAATTGAGAGACGCTTTTCTGCAGTGCCCCGGGCAGAAAGTCACCATACGCGTGGACTACGAAGATCTGGGTTGGATCACGGTTGACCTAGGTGACCGGCGTTTCGCAGCCGAAGCGTGTTGGGACGTTTTCAAGGGAATGTCGCTGATGGAGTGGAAAGCTGTGAGACGCGAAATTCTAAAACGCAAATCAGAGAACGAAACCATAAATCGTCAGACCGTCATCGATACGTATGCCAGAATAGACAGCACGGTTAGGACTGCAATGCTTCGCGCAGGCGTTACTCTTAACGAGGCGACGGTCGAAGACGTCGAGCGTGAAAATCGGCACCTGAGGCTTCCCTTAGAAGAGCAAAGCCAAGATCCAGATGCATCGCTTTCCAATCTGATTAACCCACCTGCCGCGCCTACCGATCCCTTCGCAACCGCGCATGAAATCAAACCGCCTTCTGCGGACAATGGGCCAAAGCCCCGAGCAGGGAAAAACTGGGAGTTTGATGATGAATGATTTTTCCATGCCCCAAAAGGACCTGGAGACTCCGGAGATCATGAGCAAGTTGTCGGCGCGTTTCGCTCGGCATCACCGGTTTGAACACCTTGAACAAACGTTTGAGCGCCTTTTGGCGCTCAGACTGGCTGATCTGCGGGCTGGCCGATGCCAGGAAGCTATGAGCCTGGCATTGATTGCGGCGACAGGCAGTGGCAAGACAACGGCTGGCAGGCGCCTTGTCCAACGCGCCAATCAGCGGCTTTTGGTATCCGACTTCCCAAACGGCAAAATAATTAGTCTGACGATACCATCCCCAGCGACGCTAAAGTCCGTTGGTATGAGTATATTGAGTGCCCTTGGCTATGATCTGAAGACAGACCGAAAGATCTGGTACATCTGGGATCTTGTACGCCTACACCTCGCGGAAAATCAGGTTCTGTTTCTTTATCTCGATGAAGCTCAGGACCTAAAGAAAAAAGGCCGACGGAACGAGCTGCCAGAGATCGTCAATACTCTGAAATCGATCTCTCAGGACCCGGATTGGCCTGTTGGTTTTTTGCTTTCTGGTACCGAAGACCTCAAAGAGATCATCAATCTGGATACCCAACTGGTACGTCGCATGAAGGCCATCAGATTCGAACCTCTGACGGTGAGCTCGGACAGCCTCGACATGCTGACTTTGATCCAGAGTTACGCATCAAAGGCCGGTCTCTCGTTCAATGCAGAGGAACGAAATGACGATCTGGGCAAAAGGGTGCTTCACGCCTCTGCTTATCAGTTTGGCCTGGTTATCAAGTTGTCACTATTTGCCATTGAAGAGGCGCTTTACGCAGGTGACACGGAGTTGGATTGTCACCACTTCGGCAGGGGGTTCACGACCTGGAAGGCGTGCAGAGACGCCTTCAATCCCTTCCTAGTCCCTGACTACCTCCAAATTGATACGCAGCGATTGTACACCGACGAGGAGGATTTCTGATGCGCACAAATCCTCTTCCACTGACAATTGAAGCAAAATCCGGTGTGAGTGCGACATCACTGGCTTCTGAGCTCGCGCGTCGAAATGGCGCGTCGCGGCTGATAACCTTCTGCTCAGATATTGGAATTGACTATTTTCGTTTGGCGAACGGCGAGACATATGAGGTTGAGAAAGTTGCCACTCTGGCCGGTGCGGATGCCTCGCAACTGATCAAGGATACTCCCCGGGTCATACGAAAAAACTGGTTTCAACTAGGCCAGGAAGAGATCAAGTTCACAGCGTTTCGGCGTACGACACCAAGGATTTGCCCAGTATGCGCCAAGTCAGCGTATGCACATGATCGAACGAAATCGGTATTTCAAACCGGTCTAGCACAACTATCTTCCGTGCGTGTCTGCATGAAACACGGCTGCCTTCTGGTTGATCTCCCGCCAGCGCCCTCGAACAAAGACCACTTCGACATCGCCCAACTTGGGATTGGATACAAACCGACTGAACCGCAGCTCGTTTCCACCGTTGATTTACCACTAGAAACTTACATTCGACAGAGGATCCGAGGTGACAAAGCAGATCGTTGGATTGACCAACTGCCGTTTCACGTTGCGACGCAGACTGCAGAGTATTTTGGGTTATTGCTTCTGAAAGGCTCGGACTTCCGGCGGCAGGATGCAACGCCAGAAGATTGGTTGAAAGCTGGTCGCGTCGGCTACGGCTGTCTGAAACGCGGACCTGAGACGATGGTAGAAAAGCTCGAAGAATTGGAAAACAGGCGACCAAACGATAACTCCATGTATCGCTCGCGGTTTGGTGTTTTCTTCAACTGGCTGCGCCACCGAGACGACGACAGAGCCTTCGATCCAATCCGAGACCTGGTGCGGGACTTCATTTTCGAAACGTACCCAATCCCGAAAGGCATGCAGGTCCTTGGCGTCGAAAATCCCAAGCGTCGATTCCACAGCTTGCAAACCGTAACCAAAGAAAAACGGCTCAATCCAGCACAAACAGGGCATTCGCTTTTGAAACGCGGTTATGTCCGCAGGAACAACAGCGGCCATTTCGAGCTTGTTCGTTATATTCCAGAAAGCGTTGCTGCAGAAGTCGCCTATGAGTTACGGCGTGTTTATGGTGCCAAACGAACGGCAACTAAGCTAGGAGTGACCCGCGCCGTTCTGGATGACCTCACAAAGCATGGCTTGATTGCCCGCCATTTCCAGCATCAGGGGGCGGTCCCAGCCTATCACAGTGAGGAAATCTGGCGTTTTGCAAAGTCGGTCACCACAAATTGGCAACCATATTTTCACACTGAGGGCGTCGAGAAATGGGTTTCGTTTCAGGATGCTGCCAAACGAGCCAAGTGCGCAACGTGGCAAGTGCTGGCAATGGTGATCAAGCATGGCCTTCCCGTCACAAACCCGAAGAAAGGGAAAACGTTGCTATCCGATCATATGATTTGCCCCAAAATGGTGCAGACGGTCTTCACGAAACTCGAAGCTGGCAGAACGACGTTGCTTCGAGCAGGTAAGAAGCTTGGCTGCAATACTGAAACGATTGAAAACCTGATCGCAACTGGCAAGCTCCAGGAAACGCCAGCTTACGCACGGCGTTGGGCACAGAAATTCCGCACTGTGGAAAATGACAGTTTGGCGACGCTGATCGGCGTTCAGCACTAACTTTCTTTGACCGGATCCTTGCTGGGCTGGACTGTTTCCAGCCCTTTTTTGCGCCTGCAATGGAAGAACTATGCTGAATTTGTGGAAGAACCCGTCGAGCATTTTGGATCGCCGGAGGCGAAAACCTCAGCAAATTAGCATCTGCAATGGAACAACTATGTTGAATCGTCCACTGACAGTTCGACCAGTCTGACTGCACCGAAGTGGTGTGGTGTAAGCTGCAGCTTGCCACGTATCCCTCACCTTTCAGGACCTGCATCCGCGAGTTCCGCCAAGCGCCTCTGGTCATTTGCTGCCCAAACCGGGCTGCATAGTGGCGCGAAAAGCGGGTCGAATCGTCTGGGATCAGCGGAACGTCGCGGGAACAGATTGCACGGATTTTGCACGCATTTTCCGTGCAGTTCATCGCATTTTGCTGCGTTTCCCAAAATACGGCGAACGCCAATTTTCGGAAAATCGAAAACCTGGAAAACGTCGAAAGCCCCTGTTCTTCAAGGGTTTCTAGCGTCTATTTCTCGGGAAATCATGGTGCTGCTGGAGAGAATTGAACTCCAATCTGGCAGTCACAAGGCCCTTATTTTCATGGCGTTTCTAACGCGCCACCTTGATTTGGATGTACCAGTTGGGTGAACCAAAAGTCAACGGCCTGAACGTGCAGGGCGTCGAGCCTATAGATATTTCCGGTGGCAGCGTTGCGTTCGATGGTGTCATGCCGCTTAGCGACTTAGGCAGGATAAATACAAGGCATTAAGCATTCTGAGGCGGTCAGGCGAGGTGCCTGCATCGCTGACGAAATAGCCATCAACAAAGCTAACCGCTATTTTATGGGCTGTGGCTTCGCTTTGCCCGTCTCTGAGGGCGGTGGAGTATTTCGCCGCGTAACCGCTCGCAACCGTCCGCAGTTTCCCGTCCGATATGTCTGCTTGCTGCTTGTCCCGTGCGCCAACCATGCACGAAATCATTTTATTCGTCGTCTCTAAATAGGTGTCTGCCTTCCCGGCTGTTGCGATGGTGCTGGCCAATAGTATTGCTGCTGTAACTGCCTGTGTTTTCCGCATGTCCTGCCTCTAATTTTGTGTGCTTGGGGGCGATGCTGCCTGGGCCCCTCAATGTCTGATCTGGCGTAGCGGAATTATCACTCCACTACGTATGCTCACCACTTAAACGGTCACTATCTGGTATGATACAACCGTTTTCGAAATCCTTCAGTGTGCTTTGGCTGTACCCGCGCTAACAGGTTCCTCATAGGCATTGAAGGTGCCGCACTGCATGGCAGGTAAACCTATTCGGAGACTGCGACTTAAATCAGTCGCTCAGGTGTCCTACTCCCGCATCGCGGTCTTCAAGTCTCCCAGCTTGTCAGCTAGTGTTTTGCGTAGCTCAGGATCGGCTGTTAGGCGGGACAAAACTGCCTTTTCATAGTCTTTGCGCCCTGAGAAACGGAGTGCCTTGGCGACTTCATTTAGGACGGGGCTTTCTCGGACTTTGTATCGTGAGATGATCGCGTCTAAATCGCCGTCTTCTACGCAACGCTCAATGCGTTGGATTTCGCCGGGAAGCGGAGAGGGGATGGTAATTGTTATTTCCTTATCACCTGATTTCGCAATCTCAGCTCTTTTCGGAAGTTGAGTAAACACAGCATCGCGCAACATCCGCTCGCTCGTGATACAAGCTAAGTGGTGTCGGGTTTCTTTGCTTAAGGCGTTGAGAGCGTTCGAATAGGCATCTGTGATCAGTTGATCCGCATTGATACCCAAAGTCTCGCCCTGTCGTTGTGCGAGCGCGACGATCATCTCTCGGCAATAGTATAGGCTTTCGACCGAGTAGAAGGGAACTGGGAAAATCATCTGGGCTTGGTACTCGGCTGCTTGTTCCGCACTCATTCCATCGCCGTCAACCATACCAAACGCCGCTGCATGATGAACTTCATTACAGCTTCGCAATCCAAGAACTGCGCGAATGACCTCGGTGCAGGTTTCTTTAGATCGCACAGATACCTGTGGGAACAAAAGCGCGTACAATGGCTGGTCCAAACTTGTGGCGTCGCCCTCAACGAACATCAACTTCCGTCTTGCACCGAACAAGTCTACCCGCAGAGCTTCTGGTATCGCTGATGTGTCTTCTAGTATGTCGATATCCCAAGTGCGAACTTGATCACCTTGCCATTCACACCCGCGAACAAGTATTGCTGTGGCGTTTTCAGAGTGCACAGCGGTGTCAAGCTCGTGCGTTGATACTACGAAACTGCAGTCTGGTCTTTCTGCCATCAACCCGCGCAGTAGCGGAACAACGATGGCTGGGTGTAGGTGTAGCTCTGGTTCGTCAATGATAAACACCGTAGCAGGTTCTGCGCCCAGTACGTCGCTGGTGATCGTCAGAGCGCTGCGTTCCCCATCGGACATCTTGGCCAAGCTAAACGTGTTCCCATCGCGAAGTGCTTTTAGTTCGCCCTCAATGATGGCGAAGCGAACTTCCAGATTGCCCCGCTCCATTAAAGCGTTCAGCCGATCTAGCGGCGAAATGTTGGCCTGAAGCCTTTGTATGGCAGCTGCATCTCGACCGTATTCTTTGATCTCTTCAAGTGCATCCAACTTGTACTGTGTTTCGATCATCTGCAGATTGTATACGACCTGTTCGTTTCTTTGAGCAGCGCCATATGGTCTGTATCTGGCGTCAACCTGTCGATCCGCGTTAATGATGTTCTTGCCGGTTTGAATAGCTTGCAGCGGCGTCATTGAGATGTTGTCGTGTGCGAATTGTGGGTACCGAGACCCTGGAATGTACTTCACTGGTTGCGGTAGGCTTCTGTACATCCACTGCACTAGTGCAGACTTCCCGGTGCCATTGCGACCCAGTACATAGACCACTTTTTCTGGGGCAATCGCGAACTGCTTCGTACCATCAGTTGAGGGGGGGTTGAGAGTTTGTTCTCGACGCGGATTTACCTGTTCGTTCATATGTCTACCTATGTGGGGTTTTGATAAAGCCGCTCCAACGCTTTCCAAAGTTCTCTCTTGTCGAACCTAACGGATGTACCTTTCAGGGCGTCATTGGTTTCTTCGGTATCAACGATTTCCGCTAAGCTTTGGTACCACGCTGCAGCAAGCGAATCCCGAGCTTGAGAAAGGCGATCAGCGATTGTGGAGGCTGCGAAAATCGTGGTGGCCTCACGCCTTGTACGTGAGCGTGACTTCGTGAATTTCTTGGTCAGCAATCGTTCACCAGCCTCAACCACTTTGTAGAGTTGGTGTGGGGTGAGGTTTGCAGGAAGGAAATCCAAGTAGTCCAAGAAAGCCTGCATAGTATCAGCCGTGTTGGCGGCGTTAACAACAAACGAAACCACATGATCAGTTTTGCCGAACTTGTTTTCTAACTCAGTCAGTGACTTTTCCCGCGCCTCGCTACTGGTCGCGACTTCGACTTCCCTCATTAGCTGCACAATCGGAATGTCACGCGCTTCTACCCAGTTGATCTTTGCACCGTCCAGCACGGTGGTTGGGTCTATCAGAGTGCGTTCGTCTTTGGCGCAGCCACGCAGGTCGCTCCCGCTAAAGTCGAAACCGCGCAGATCAGCGCCGCAAAAATTGAGATCGCGAAGGTCCGCGTATGTGAAGTCACTGATTGGGTCCAATCCGGCGAGCCGTACAAGGCGGTCGAAACGCATGTCGTTACTGGACAGCACTGCCTCAATGGCGCGTTCTTCATCTTCGGTTAGGTAGTCCTCAACAAGCCGCGTCATACTTCGGTCCACTCAGATTTGGAGACAACAACAGTGCCTTCCCGGCTTCCCTGAGGGATAGCGGAGGCTTCTCTCCGCAATGCTTTTTCAAGCACTTTGGCAATGACTGCATCCTTATTGTTGCTCAGGCTGAAGAGTTTCCCCAACGCATTTCCTTTGGTGGGTACCACCGTTATGTTTGATCGCCTTACCTGTAACTCCGCAGCCAACGACAGTCGGTTGCCTCCAGACCTCTTCTGCAGACGGCAGAGTGATCCGCCGCTCATTGCTGACCCTTCCAAAGCTGGGCGCTGTGAGCTGCCGACGGGTGGCGCTTTCACCTTCCAAGCGTTGTTGGGCAGTGCAACCACTGGGAAGTGAACTTTACTCGCTTGCAGCAAATGGTTCTGTGTCTTACCAGCACCGCCGCGCAAAGTTGCTTTGGTCGACAAATGTCCGCTCAAATGTGGGGATGCCTCAAGCGATCCGCCAACTGACGCCTGCGTTGTAACCGTTGTTTCTTCGGACGTTGCCGCTATTTCAACATTACCGAAATCGCACCCGAGGGCAGTTTCCCAACCTTCCAGATAGAGTTGAAGACGTGCTTCCGAAATCCCTACGCGATACTCCCGATCCTTAAGGCAGACTTCAGCGACCGAAAACCTCAATTGGCTTCGAACGTCGAACTCATCGCCGTTTGGCATGATGGCTAGCCGAAGCTCTGCAAGCTCTGTCAGCGGGTTCTTTTCGTTCTTACGAAACTCTGGGTCGTTCAACTATTTCTCCTTGGACTACAGCTGATTGAAAGGGGCGCGTTTGCGAAATCTACGGCTGGCACTGTCGAAATGATACTCATCAAAAGCAGAGAAGAAACAAGGTGAGATGTGATAGTGCGGCTGCGCTGGGTTCTCAACTATTTGGGGTCTGGAGACATTCCAAGAAGCCGGTTTGCCTTCGTGCCGAAGTGCCCCAACGCAATCAAGGTGAACATCCCGGCCAAATAGAATACGAAGAGCATTACAAATACAAATGGTACACTCTCCTGCATCAGTTCAACATATACTCTGATGGCTTCACTGACGCCGATCTTCTGCTTCAGCATTTGGTAAATACACCCAACGGTAAAGCCCAGTGGTACAGCTACTGCCGCGACCTTCAGTTGGGTCTTGGTATCGGCACTCATTCGTAATCCCTTCTGTTATCGTCGCCATATCAAAGGGAATTAAATGGGCAGTCAATGGGTTATCCGACGAGCCTTTCCAGAACTCGCTTCACATGAGCAGCAGACCATTTGCCGCCATGCGCCACGTGAGCGCCAGCGATCTTCGGCTACACTTCGGGGATGTTAAAACAAATCGTGAAAGAGAAATAAGATCAAAGACCCCATTTGGCTAAGGCTGCCTGTGCAGCTGCTGGGTCAGCTCTGATCCGCAGGACAGTCTGCCGTGTTAGCGTGGTTGCCTTCGCGATTTCTGAAGCGCCTGCGCCCTTAGCCAGCATGTCTACAACGTCTGTGAGCGTTTCCCTGTCGTAGCTGGGTTTCTTGCCACGGTACTTGGTTTCGTCTTGCCGTGCGGCCTCTATGCCCGCCTTCTGGGCCTCCTTCGTTGCTTCCGCCTGTGCTTGAGCTGTCGCAGCCATAAAGGCTATCAGTGCGTCTCTCACGGCTTCCTGCATGGGGTCTGTTGTCGCCCCGTCGAAGGTGAGGTTGTTGATCACTGTCCGCACAACAACACCCTGTCGCATAAAGTGCCTGATAGTGTCAGTAACGTCTTGGTAGTTGCGGCCCAAGCGATCCACCCAACGGACCACCAACGTGTCACCGTGGCGCAGCTTATCGTACAGCCGCTTCCCCTCGGGTCTTTCCTGAAGGGTAGTGCTGATACCTGAAACCCCGTGGTCGGATACCACCTCGTCGATCTCAAACCCAGCAGCTTCAGCTTGCGCCCGCTGATGGCCAAGCGTCTGGTCAGCAGTCGAAACTCGTGCGTACAGGATAGTCTTGCTCATGTCGTCCTCATGTCCGTTTAGGTGCTGTACGTTGATAGAGGTGTACGAATACACAAGTCAACCCTTACGGACAGCTTTTGCCGCAGTCATCTTGATGTACGTGGAGGTATACCCTTGCGGACAATAAAACATATCACTGTGGGTGAGTCACTCTGACTCAGTGCAGTTCTGGAATGCGCGGCGTAGCGTCCACGGCAATCGAACTCGAACGAAGGAAGACCCATGAATACCTACACTGTCGCACTGCCGTTCATTGGTGCAATCACGATTGAGAACAATGGCTCGCTGTTGCCGTTCAGCCGTCCGCTACTGGAGCGTACAGGGACTGGTCCTGAGGGCGCTGGAGAGCTGAAGCTATGCACTGGGAAGGTGCGGGTGTACCTGACCCGTTGGTCTTCCTATCAGCGCCACGTGTGACACTCTCAAGTTGCTGAGAGGGGCGGAAGCGCCCCCTCTACTTATTCCGGGTGGAAGCCAGTGCCTTATATGGCTTCGAAAAGGACTGCCCTGCACACAATGCCCATGACGCTTATCTTGCTGGATGCACCCATTCGCCTATACTGAAAGCCCAAGTAGCTGACAGGGTAACGCGCATGACTGGACTGCATAAGCCCACGACCGTTGCTGATCTGCAGGCTGAGACAGCGCGGCTCCAACGGGAAACAGACAGGATCACCAATCAAAACCCGATCTTGCCATTGCTTGCGGGTGCGGCTTGGACCTTGTTGATTGTCGTTCTCGTGGCTCTCGTGGATGGTTGGCTATAGACCATCCCGCTACCCCCACCCCCGGTCAATTCTCCTAGCCACACCCACGGCGCGGAGGCGAAGGGGGGAACGCTTTGTCACCGGATGTATATTGAGGCTTTCAGATATTTGACCCCTAAATATCCCGACGCTTCCTGCGCTCTCTCCTCAGCTCCCACCTGTGATCAAGCCACCGCCTAACCAGTGGGTCTCCGATCCGGCAAGTGAGGGCGACAAAGAGGGCGAGCGGGATCAGTGCGAATATCTCAGGCATGGAGCCAAAGAGTGCTGAGGGGACAGCCACTGTCAAGACACACCACATCGCATACTGGGTTCACCAGATCGCCGCTGAGTAGCCCTATAGAGCGATGGGCAGTGTTGACCCACCAGAGCATCTAACGCGCCTGTGTGAGTCTCCCTGTGGCTAGCTGGCAGCACGACGCGAGTGACCCAGTCTTGGAATGGGCGAGCTTCAGGTTTGTCAGAGCGCATGATGAGTTTGTAGAGGCCGCTCTCGGACACCTGATACATCATGCGCATCATGGCCCGACCGTCACAGTGGTGTACTTGCGTAGGATGCTTACTCACCTCACTTGGGTTCAGTGTTGTGAACCGCGAGGGTGAGAAACAGACTTTGTCTGTGCGCTTGTCGATAGCAATACCAAGAGTACGGCACACATCCATGGCCACGAACCAAGGCTCCCCGTCACGGTCGATAACTCGGATGCTGTTGCTGTTGAAATCAAAGGTTGTCAGTGCATTTCCCATTTGCTCGGAGAAAGGCATGTTTCGTGTTTAACCCCTTCTCGTCTTCGCTGATGGCGATTGATTTGCGGCCACCTGAACCTAAGCTGAACTTAGTTTTTGCGTCCGCAGCCAGAGGCTGGACATTGAAAGAGAAGTTCGTGAGGCGGGGAGGAGTCTGAACTTTTGAGACCCATTGCCCCTGCCAAAGTTATCTCGATTAACCTTGGTTTTCTGGTCTATGTCGATAGCCTTATGGCCTGAGCTTTGCCCATCGCTGTTTCCCTTGACCAGTTCAATCGGATTTAACTGGAGCTGATCTGGTGCCAATGATTTAATCGCCAACGTGAGACCGGGCTGTTATTCAGTTGACGCCGTATCAACTGTTGTGACCCGCGAAAGAACTGCGGGTGAACCTTCTCCACAGAATTTACCTACCTCGTCAGTGCTTAAGGATGGCAAACTCAGCTGCGCGAAGTGTTCATCTGATAAACCCTTGCAACGTCGCTTGCGCATAAGCTGGCAACTGCGACAAGACCCACACCGCGTCAAACAAAAAAGCCCCCCAACGAAAATACGCTGGAGGGCTGTAGCTACATGCTAAAAACTAGCCACGGGGCTGGGTCATCCTCTATGGCTGTAACTATAGGAACTATGACTATGAGGTATAACGGGGGAGGGAGTTAGCCACAGGAAGCCATATTCAAGCTTTGGGCATAGCTACAGCTATATTGCTATAGGATTATACCGAGGGGAGGATGTAGCCACAGGAAGCTACAGGCAAAGCGTTAGCATAGCTATAGTATAGCGGGGGCATTTATCAATGGTGGAACCTATTTCTAGTCCATTGTTTTTAAACACTTTTCACGTATTCGTTTCCGCACCCGGAATCCCGCCTCGATCCACCGCCGAAACCGTCTGCGATGTGCTGAAGCCCCCCGCCGAACAGCGGAAGGCCCCTCTATTATCATGGCCAAACCGGGTCACTGATTGGCGAGATTGCCGTAGGCTTCCATCCCTGAGTGCCGACGCCGCGCATTCCGCGAAAGCTCCTGCTGCTGCGACCGTACCTGCTGTTTGATCTCAGGATATTCCTTCAGCAGCTCAGCTCTGGCTTTCTCCCGATAGCCCGTAATGACTTTCTGAACCAATCGGATGCGCGGATCGACTGTGGGGTCTGTCACGTCCGTAGGAAGCCGCAGATACCTGTCGCTTTCGAACAGTTTTTCCAACCGCCCATGCAGGGTGTAGCTACCGATCTTGATTGTGCCGTGTAGCTCATTGAGACGTGCGTACTGGCTCGCATCCAGTTCGACACCCTGCACCTTCCTCGTAGGGGCGCTGAAGCTATACTGCAGCCCCGTCAGCTCATCGAGTACCTTGTCCTGTTTCCAGTCACTGGTGATGAACGGGTTGGACGCGGCCACAGCTTCGCCAAGAGCCGACAAGCTGGACGGTCCCCAGCCCGACGGGTACGCAATGGGTTCGCCTGTAATCCACGAGCGCCGCGCTGGCAGGTCATCAGACAAACCCGGCACGGTGTTGCGCAAGCTGTCCACAAGGCTGCGGACTTCCCGCATGTACGGGTCATGCTGCTTCCTTGCTTCCCGCATGGCGGAAGAGAACGGGACCATTGAGGAGCCGTAGCTGTTGACCGTGGACTGACCCCACCGGGCTGGGTCTTCCATAGCCTTCACGGCGGTCTGGATGCCTGTCAGATATGACTTTGACCCGAGGTTCTGCATCAAGCCGACCGTGGCAGCGAGAGCAACATCTTTCATGGTCATCTCGTCCAGCTCGCCGCCGATCTCCGCGACGTCTGCAGCGATGCCGAAGACCATGGCAAACGGATCAAGCCGCCTGTACTCGATGTAGCGGACGCTGCCGCCATCGCCCTCAATGCGGAAGCTGTATGGACGCCATCCGGTTTCCAGCAACCGCGCCCGCTGTTGTGGGTCTTTCGGCCCGGTGCCAGTGATGCGTCCTTCCAGAGCTGCCATGATGGCGCTGCCCCAGATCAGACCGCCAACGACTTGTTTCCCGCGAGCTGCAGCTGCACGAGTCCCACCCGCCGCCAGTTCTTCACGCCAAGTCTTCGAAGCGTATTGCAGGCCCGGTGTGGTTTGCGCGAACTGGACAATGATGTTGGTGGGGGTGCGTACGAACGGAACAATCAACTTCAGCCACGGATGGCGGTTGCTCATGTTCTGCAGGTTCCGAGAGAATGACCCCTGCCGCAGTTCGTTTGTGAAGGTGGTTTCCCGAGCGACGTTTAGGCTTTCCAGATGACGAGCTGACCCGTCCTTGTTGAAGCCTGTTTTCATCCGATCAGCGACCCATTTGCCAGCCTGCTCTTTGGTGATCTTGCCTGACTGGATCAAATCAAACGCTTCCACGTTCAGCTTGGCGTAGAGGTCTGCCCGGTAGTTGAGCTGTTTGAAGAACTCGTCCCCAGTGGACAGCAGGCGCGACGGAATGCGGATACCAGTCCCAATCCAGTTGATTGCATTGCGGACCACTTCGTTGTCGCTGTTGCTTCTGATCGCATGAGTGTTGACCCCATTGGCTTTTAAGATCGCGGCCTCTGGGTCAAGGATGTTGCGGCCTTCCTTCAAAGCCTTGAGCGCCATTCGAGTAGCGTCACGAACCGCGATGTTGAGACCAGCATAGTGCTGCACCCCTTCACGGATGGCTTTCTGATCCAGCCGCGCCATCCCGCCAGCGATCTTGTAGGTAGGCAGTGCCACAGACTGCAGCATGTTGCCCGTGATGTTGGCGATCTGGGTCTTAGGACCAGACAGGATGGAATTGATCCAGTACTCCTGCAGCACCTTGCCAGCGGACGTTGACCCCTCAGCTGCCTTAACCACACCAGAGACCCCTTGTATTTCATTGGCATCCAATACAGACCGCGCCATCTGCTTGATTGCATCGGCCCCACCCGCATCAGAAATAGCATTCTCGTGCTGCCGGATGATCTCCGACCGGGCCAGTTGCTGCCCCGTGATCGCGTCAGTGGTACGAATGCGACCCGCTGCGGTGGTCTGAGCTGCCCCGGTGATAACGCTCTTCAGGTTCGCTGAGGTCTCCACCATCCGCGACTGCATAGCCAGGAATTTGGTCATGTCAGCATCGGTCGCGTTGCCACTGTCGATCTTGTAAGCTAGCCGCTCGACTTCACCGGCCAGCGACTGGACTAGACCCTTTGCCGCTACAACCATGGATTGCTGCTGTTCAGCGTCCTGAGCCATACGCGCCAGTGAGCGGTCCAGCACTGCAGGATCGACGTCTACATAGCCAGCAACCACTTTCCTGCTGTCAGCGACGATCTCAGCGAACGTGGTGGGCTCTTTGATGCCCGCCCTGTGTATGCTCTCGGTTGCCATGTTCATGACATCCTTCAGTTCCACATCACTGTCCCAAGTGTTGAAGTTGAAAAGGTCGCCATCGGGGGAGCGGTTGGGGTCTGGGAATGATCCTCCCCGTCGCATGACCATCTCACTGTACAGGTTACGCTGAAGAGCGTCTGTGTTAACAGGGGCGCTGGGCGTTTGGGGTTCGGCCCGAGCGGCTACTACGCTCGCCGTTGATGACACCTCGCCATCTTTGGCAACGGGCTGTTGTCCAAGCTGATCGCCTCCCCTCAGATTAGGGTCAGTTGTCGCATCAAACAGGTCGAGCTGTAGCTCATCCACCCGCTCAGCGGCTTCGTTCATGATCTCTGTCGCGGCCTTCTCGTCGCCAGCGTTAGCCAGCGGCTTAGCCCGCTTGTAGGCACGGAAGACGTGCATGATACCTTCCATCGCCACGCCCAGCCCCAAGCCTTCAACAGCGTTCTTCAGCTTCCCTTCAAGGATGCTGTCGTCAGCCTCAGCTTCCAGCAAGTCGGTCAGTGGGTTCTGCAGTGCCGGGACGGATTGCACCAGATCGGACAGGCGGTTCTCGTGGGCGTCGAACGCAACGAAGTCAGTGGCCGCGCCTTGGGTGAGACCCTTGACCGCTGCGCCTGTCTTGGTGGTGGCCTTGGCTAGCTTCAGCGATCTGCCGACAGCGCCATAGCCAGCGACGAACTGCGTGACACCACGGACCATACCGCCCGCCATAGTCTTGTTCTTCTCGACTTCAGGGAGCGACACGGTCCCTTCCTTGCCGAAGAGGTCGCGGGTCTGCCACTCGGGGATATCATCGCGGGCCTTGGCTTCGCCTTGCGACAGCCACTCGAATCCGTCGTCCCCTGTGTAGTAGAGGTCGTTGCCACCAGTGATCGCATTGCCGAGGCTTTCGCCAGCCCACTGGACCGTCTCTCCGATCTCTTGAGCCCCATCACGGACACCACCGACGACAGCCCGGTAGGCTTCTTCAAGAAAGCTAGCGCCTTCTTCAGTCTCTGCCGACACCTCGACAGCTGCCCCAGAGGTTTCCCCCTGAGGCTCGGCTGAAGTGGGCGCAGGCTGAGCTGCCGGGATTACGAGCATCCCGTTCTCATCGAACTGCAGCCCATTGGTAGGAGTGTCAGTGTTGGTTGTGTCTGGGACCACGATCATCCCGTTTTCGTCGAATTGAATACCAGTCATAGGTTTCCTTTGTTCATTCGTCGCGCGACATTTGCCCACAAACGAAAAACCCCCACAGTCCGAGCGGGACAATGAGGGCGGCAAGGGGCGCGACTTGATTTGGTTGGCTCATCAGATGGGGAGCATCGTATAACGGGCCATGGCTTAAACGCGGCTATTTTGCGCGAGCTGCAATCATCCTTTGGCGAGCGATCATCAGTGTACGGTCTTCAAGTTGATCTAGCGCCTTGTTGACCCAAACCCTGCCATTATCGGTCAGCTTGTGACGGTGTCTCTTGCCGTCCTTGTATGCCACGATGAGACCCGGTGCTGCTGTTCCCCCGCCTTTCTTAGCACCCAGTTTTTTGAGCGTCTTGTAGATCGTGCTTTGTACCATACCAAATTTCTCTTGGAGGTACCTTGAAGTGCATCCCGGCTCATCAGCGATGGCCAGCAATACATGGGTGTTCAACAGTGCTTCAACATCGCGTCCAAGTGACAGGCTGGAAAGTGCTGTACACATCGGCCCCGCCAAGTCGCTAATGATAACTTCGTCCTTTGTATGTTTTGGTTTTGTCATGGATTGCCTTTCGATATTCGTGAATTTTTGCCCGAGCGTTTCGGGTGTTAAGCAATGGTGGAACTTATTAATTTCCGACGGAATAGATGTGAGGCCCGCCTGTATATCGGACAGGTTCTCCGCTCGTTGGCTGACACCAACGTTATATTGATCCACGGAGTATCGCGCGTTCTTGCGGTACCTTCATCGGGCAAGCGGAAACTTCTGACCCGCTTCAGTTCCCTGTGTCTAGGTAGCTGGGAACAAGCGCCATTTGTTCAGCCAAGCCGGGGAGCATTGCTTCGCTCTTACCGTACCCTTCGTCCGAGCTGCCCCGTGTACGTCCCGTGATGTAATTGCGAGCGCTGTCTTGCATCCCTGCGGACAACGCCATGTCTTCGAAGAGGTGCCGCCAGCCATGGTTAGGCTGCAGTTCTGCGCGAGTGATCTTTAAGGTTCTTCTGACCCAATCCCGTACTTTCGACTGGCTGGAAGCAGCAAAGAGGCGGCATGATTGGTCACCCTTTGCAGCGGCCTTTTTGCTAGCCACGAACTTCAAGAAACCTTCACTCAACACATCATCATGGATAGGTACGCGCCGTTCGCTGTGTTGGTTCTTCAGCGATCTTCCACCCATGGTAGTCAGCCGCATGAACCAGCGCCCGCCGACTTCGAATATGTCTTCTGCTCGTAGCTGTGCAGGCTCGTTGATCCTTGCACCACTATAGGCGCAAAGCCACGGGAGCCATCGCGTCTCATCGCTCAATGACTGATCGCGTGTGGCAAGCAGAACGGCGCGGGCCTCTTCAAGACGGAATGTGCGTTCTGAACTTGGCACTGCTGCTGCCTCTGGCCTTTCTACCAAGTCAACTGGGTTTCCTTCAGGGAAAAGTGAGCCGAACGATTGTCTACGTCCGTACTGCACCAAGGTTCTGAGGTTTTGGATGCGCTGGGCAATTGTGTTGTTGCTGAGCTTACCTTCGTCCAGCATCGCTCGTTTCCACTGGTCTACTTCTTCAGTGGTTAATGTGCCGATGGTCTCGTGGCCTCTGAATTCGCGGAACTCTTGGATTACCGTTCGCAGCTTATCCTCAGTGCCTTTCTTAACTGGAACGGCATCCTTCCCTTGCGCTTTATCCTTGATCCGTTGATCGAGTACATCTGTCAGGGTTTTCCCCGTGCCACCCTTTTCGCGGTCTATTTCCTGCGCCCTTGGCACTGCGAATGCTGGGTATTTGTCCGTCTGACCGCTATCCGAGTAGTCGCCCAGCGATTTCGCCTTGTTAACCGTCGCCGCTTCGTTCATCGCTGTGGACAGGTGGCCGAGCAGTTTTAACCGTGACGGCGTTGTTATGCGTAGGCTATGCTTGCGCAGTATCGCATCAGCTAGGCCTCCGAACCGCGCTTCCAAGGCCTCTTGTGTTTTCCCTGCGCCATCAACCTCCACCTGTAGATTATTGACCAAACCCCTCTGAGCCAGCGCGTTTCTCTTCAGTGTGCTTTGCCACAACTGAGGTTCGCCGGGGTTTTCGTCAAAGCCTTCCACAAACGCAGCTCGCACTTCACCAGCTAGCGCAACGGCTTGCCTGTGACTTAGCTCGATAGGCCCAATCCTCAAGCTTTCCCAATGCGCCTCAACTGCAGCTAAGGCAGCGGGAAACAGCCTGCGGGCTTCCCTTATGTCCTTTGTGCGTAGTGATGTCTTTGCGTGTGTCGTAATCTTGCGCGTGACAGTGGTTTCACCAACTGGGATATTGACGAACGTCCCCTTGGCCTTCTCAGTAAGATCGGCAGGAACTGTAATCCAGACATAGTAGTATCCGTTGTCCCGCAGCATCGGGTTCGGCATCATTTTCACTCGCTTCAATGTACCACCTCCATGTACCAAACACGGCGGCGCTGCACCCTTAGATACAAGGGCAACCATAAAAACAAGGGCGATTGGATGGTGCTGCTGGAGAGAATTGAACTCTCGACCTCTCCCTTACCAAGGGAGTGCTCTACCTCTGAGCTACAGCAGCATCGTGGGCGGGTGATTAGACTCAAACGAAACGCGGCGCAAGGGTGTCTGGACGGTTTTTTACGTCTCCTGTAGAGAAAGACAATGGCAGACAAAAATTCACCCAAAAAACACGGCAAATCCGGCGAAACGCGCGAAGACCGCCTCAAGGCGGCGCTCAAGGCGAATATGGCGCGGCGCAAGGCGCAGGCCAAGGCGCGGGCGACGGGCAAGGCCGGCAAGGACGAGGGATAAGAGCAGATGGATTCGATTCTGGTGACGGGCAATGGCCCGCTGAACGGGCAGATTCCGATCGCGGGGGCCAAGAATGCGTGCCTCACGCTGATGCCTGCGACGCTGCTCAGCGAAGAACCGCTGACGCTGACCAATGCGCCGCGACTAAGCGACATCAAGACCATGACCGCCCTGTTGCAATCGCTGGGGGCCGAGGTCTCGGCGCTGCAGGACGGGCAGGTGATCGCCATGTCCAGCCACGATCTGACCAGCCACGTGGCCGACTACGATATCGTGCGCAAGATGCGCGCTTCGAACCTTGTGCTGGGGCCGTTGCTGGCGCGGTTCGGGCAGGCGGTTGTCTCGCTGCCCGGCGGATGTGCCATTGGCGCGCGGCCCATGGATTTGCATGTCGAAGGACTGGAGGCGCTTGGGGCCGAGATCGAGCTTAAAGACGGCTATCTGCACGCCAACGCCCCCGGTGGCCTGAAAGGCGCGGTGCATGAGATGCGCTTTGCATCCGTGGGCGCGACCGAGAACATCGTCATGGCCGCCACGCTCGCCAAGGGCACCACGGTGCTGAAAAACGCGGCACGTGAGCCCGAGATCGTCGATCTGGTCGAATGCTTGCGCAAGATGGGCGCGCAGATTTCCGGCGAGGGGACTTCGACCATCGAAATTCAAGGCGTCAACCGCCTGCATGGCGCAACCCATCAGGTCGTGACCGACCGGATCGAGCTGGGCACCTATATGCTGGCCCCCGCCATCTGCGGTGGCGAGGTCGAATTGCTGGGTGGTCGGATGCGACTGGTTGAATCCTTCGCGGCCAAGCTGGATGCGGCGGGGATCAATGTCACGGAAACCGAGAAGGGCCTGAAAGTCGCTCGCAAGAACGGGCGGGTTCGGGCCGTGGATGTGGTCACCGAACCCTTCCCCGGCTTCCCGACCGATCTGCAGGCGCAGATGATGGCGCTGATGTGTACTGCCGAAGGTGTGTCCGTTCTTGAAGAGCGTATTTTCGAGAATCGCTTTATGCACGCCCCTGAACTTGTCCGTATGGGCGCTGAAATCGAGGTTCATGGCGGCACCGCCACCGTGACCGGGGTCGAACGCCTGAAAGGTGCGCCGGTTATGGCGACGGACCTGCGGGCCTCGGTCTCGCTGATCCTGGCCGGGTTGGCGGCGGAAGGCGAGACAACCGTCAGCCGGGTCTATCATCTGGACCGCGGATATGAGCATGTGGTGCGCAAGCTGGAAGGCGTGGGCGCAAGGATTGAACGGATCAAGGGCGAATGACAGACGCAAGTTTTCACGACGGGCGCGAGGCGCCGCTGAACCTCGGGGCCGAGGATGCCGATGACCTGCAGGTGATTGCAACACTGACGCAAGACGCGATCTTCCCGGTGACCGAGATGACATGGCAACCGGCCCAGCGCCGCTTTGCCCTGTTGCTGAACCGGTTCCGGTGGGAGGACCGCGACGCCGCCACCAAACGCGGCCGCGCGTTCGAGCGGGTGCAGGCGGTGCTGATGTTCGGCTCGGTCCTGTCGGTGGCCAGTCAGGGCATCGACCGCAGCGACAAGGACATGATCCTGTCACTGTTGTCGGTCGATTTCGAACCGGCCGAGGATGGCGCGGGCCGGATCCTGCTGACGCTGGCCGGCGACGGCGCGATTCGTCTGACGGTCGAGGCGGTGGACGCCACGCTCAAGGACGTCACCCGCCCTTATATCGCCCCCTCGGGCCACGCCCCGCATCACCCCGAGTGAACAACAAACGCGGCATTGCGCAGGCGTTCCCGGCCCCGCCCGGCGGCGTCGACCTGCGCCGGGCGACCGTGTTCGACGTCTTTGGCATGAGCCGCGTCCTGACCCGTTCGATCCGCGATCTGTGCCGGGCCGATCATCTGGATGATCCCGAAAAGCTTGGCCAGTGGACCGCCAACAAGGACCCCGCCAGCATCCGCAGCTGGATCGACGGCGGGGCAGAGCTGTGGGTGGCAACCCGGGCCGACGAGGTCGCAGGGGTCGGCGGATTGCGGGCTGGCGGAGAGGTCACCCTGCTCTATGTCGATCCCGATCACACCGGGCGCGGGCTTGGCTCTGCGCTGCTGACCCGGATCGAAGATGCCCTGCGCGCACAGGGCTGCACGCAGGCGCATCTGCACGCCACAAAAACCGCGCATGATTTCTATCTTGCGCAGGGGTGGCATGATCACGGCGACCCCGCAGACTGGAATGGCATCCCCCAATTCCCGATGCGCAAATCGCTGCACCCCACGGGCTGAGGGTTGAGGACACCCCGCTCGGGCGATAAGACCCGATGAAACGCCTTTCGGAGTACCACCATGCCCGTTTTCCTCGACACCACCGCGCCCGATTTCGAGCCCGCGTTTCAGGCGCTGCTATCAGCCAAGCGTGAGGACAGCCCCGATGTGGATGCGGTTGTGGCGCAGATCATCGACGATGTGCGGGCGCGCGGCGACGCGGCGGTGATCGAACTGACCGCGAAATTCGACCGGCTGGAGCTGAAGCCCGAAACCATGGCCTTCAGCGCCGATGAGATCGCTGAAGCCGTCGCGCAGGTCACGCCCGAGGACCGCGCCGCACTGGAACTGGCCGCCGACCGCATCCGCGCCTATCACACGCGCCAGATGCCCGAGGATCAGGAATGGACCGACGCCACAGGCGCAACGCTCGGCTGGCGCTGGTCGGCGGTTTCGGCGGCGGGTTTGTATGTGCCGGGTGGTCTGGCCTCCTACCCGTCCTCGGTGCTGATGAACGCGATCCCGGCCAAGGTGGCGGGGGTTGGGCGGCTGGCCATCGTCGTGCCCACGCCGGACGGGCAGGTGAACCCGCTGGTCCTGCTGGCCGCACAACTGGCAGGCGTGGATGAGGTCTATCGCATCGGCGGCGCGCAGGCGATTGCCGCGCTGGCCTATGGCACCGACACCATCGCGCCGGTCGACAAGATCACCGGGCCGGGCAACGCCTTTGTCGCCGCCGCCAAACGCCGGGTGTTCGGCAAGGTGGGCATCGACATGATCGCGGGGCCTTCGGAAATTCTGGTGATCGCCGACAAGGACAATGACCCCGACTGGATCGCGCTGGACCTGCTCAGCCAGGCCGAACATGACGAAAGCGCGCAGTCGATCCTGATCACCGACGACGCCGGTTTTGGGCAAGCCGTTGCGCAGGCGGTTGAAAAACGCCTCGAAACCCTGCAGCGCCATGCCATCGCGGGTGCAAGCTGGCGCGACTTTGGCGCGGTCATCACCGTGCGCAATCTGGACGAGGCCGCCGCCCTGTCGAACCGCATCGCCCCCGAGCACCTCGAGCTTTGCGTGGCCGACCCCGTGGCGCTGAGCCTCAAAACCATCCACGCAGGTGCCATCTTCCTTGGCCAATACACACCCGAAGCCATCGGCGATTATGTCGGCGGCCCCAATCACGTCCTGCCCACGGCCCGCTCGGCACGGTTTTCCTCGGGCCTCAGCGTGATGGATTTCCTCAAACGCACCACACTCAGCCAGATGACGCCGGCAGCCCTGCGCGCCATCGGCCCCGCCGCCGAACAACTGGCGCGCTCGGAAAGCCTTGAGGCACACGGCCTGTCGGTCACAGCGCGCCTGAACCGGCTGAACGACTGACGTGACGCAAAGACTTTGGCACCGTGCGCTTTGGCACGTTGCTCAACGAAATCCGTTGTTATAGGTCTGTGCAGACGCAAGGATTGTGACCGTAAAGATGACCCGCATCTCGCATATCGAACTGGATGACCGAAACCTGCCCCCGCCGACCCCCGAGATCGAGCAGGAGCGAAAGGTCGCCATCTATGACCTGCTGGAAGAGAACACCTTCACGTTGCCCGTGCGCGATGAACGTCCTGCGCCCGAGGGTCCTTATCACGTGCAACTGTCGATCCGCGACAAACGGCTGGTCTTCGACATCGCAACCGAAGCCAGCGAAAAAGCGGCCGAGTTTCACCTGTCGCTGGGTCCCTTTCGTCAGGTGGTCAAAGACTATTTCCAGATCTGCGAGAGCTATTTCAACGCGGTGAAAACCCTGCCGCCCAGCCAGATCGAAACCATCGACATGGCCCGGCGCGGCATCCACAACGAAGGCAGCCGTGTGTTGCAAGAACGGCTGGATGGCAAGGCCGAGATCGACACCGACACCGCCCGCCGCCTGTTCACGCTGATCTGCGTGCTGCATTTCGGGGGCTAACGGGTGAGGCCGCTGCCGCAGTCGGTCCTGTTCTGCTGTGACCATAACTCGGTCCGCT
This sequence comes from Ruegeria sp. AD2(2025), assembly GCF_056542385.1. Taxonomy (NCBI): domain Bacteria; kingdom Pseudomonadati; phylum Pseudomonadota; class Alphaproteobacteria; order Rhodobacterales; family Roseobacteraceae; genus Ruegeria; species Ruegeria sp. AD2(2025). The sequence continues at coordinate 90,850 of NZ_JBQFZS010000007.1, read as the reverse complement.
CCCCCATGGCCGAGGGCATCATGAAGAAATTTTATGGCACCGGCACCTATGTGCAATCCGCCGGTGTGCATAACGATCTGGAAATTGACGGGTTCTGCATCGCGGCCTGTCAGGAAATCGACGTGGAACTGTCGCGCCACCGCTCACGTTCTTTCGACGAGATGGAGGAATGGGGCGACGACCTCAGCTCGTTCGACCTGATCGTTGCGCTGTCGCCCGCCAGTCAGCGAAAAGCGCTGGAACTGACGCGGTTTTTTCACCTCGATGTCGATTATTGGCCAATTATGGACCCTACCGGACTGGGCGAGACGCGGGAACAGAAGCTACATCACTACCGTCAGACCCGCGATCAGATCATCTCGCATCTGAAAGACCGCTGGGGTGAACCAACGGAGCGACCATGAACCCGACCGTCAAAACCTATTTCGACGCTTTCAACGCCGGTGATGTCGAGGCGATGCTGGCCTGCCTGTCCGACGACGTGGCCCATCACGTCAACGAAGGCCAGATCCGCGTCGGAAAAGAGAAGTTCGCCGCCTTTTGCGCTCATATGAACCGCTGCTATCGGGAAAACCTGACCGATGTCGTGATCTTCGAGGCGCAGGGCGGTACCCGCGCCGCGGCTGAATTCATCGTCAACGGCACTTATCTGGAAACCGACGAAGGCCTGCCGCCGGCGCACGGCCAGACCTATCGCCTGCCTGCCGGGTCCTTCTTTGACCTCAAGGATGGCAAGATCACCCGCGTGACCACCTTCTACAACCTCGCCGACTGGACCAAACAGGTCTCGAATGGCTGAGATCACCGACGTCCGCCCCCTGACCGGCGCGGCGCTCGGGGCCGCGCTGGATGACGTGGCCCGCCTGCGGATCGCGGTGTTCCGCGACTGGCCCTATCTCTATGATGGCGATCTGGCGTACGAGCGGGACTACCTGCAATCCTACCGTGACAGCGACAAGGCCATCGTCGTTGGCGCGTTTGACGGGGGCAGGCTGGTCGGTGCCTCGACCGGCGCGCCGCTGACCGATCACGCTGATGATTTTGCCGCCGCGTTTGCGGGCAGCCGGCTGGACCTTGGCGATATCTTCTACTGCGCCGAATCCGTCCTGTTGCCGGGCTACCGCGGGCAGGGCGTCGGGCATCTGTTCTTCGACCAGCGCGAGGCACATGCCCGCGCTCTGGGCTTCGCCAAATCTGCCTTCTGCGCCGTGCAGCGCCCCGACGACCACCCGATGCGCCCCACCGACTACCAGCCACTGGACCCGTTCTGGCGCGCCCGCGGCTATGAACCGCTGCCCGGTGTGGTGGCGCAGTTTTCGTGGAAAGATGTGGACGAGACCAGCGAGAGCCAGAAGCCGCTGCAATTCTGGATCAAGGATCTATGACGTCCCACCCCGGGGCCCCGGAAACTTCAAAAGTTTCCGCCCCGATTTCATTCAATGAAATCGCCCCAGCAGCAGCGATGTGATACAGCCCAAAATCATTAACCAGTCCAAAGGCCCGCGCCCATGAAAATCGCAACCGCTGCCTACCCCCTCGACTGGCTCGACAGCTGGGCGCAATACGAGGACAAGCTGGACCGTTGGGTGTCCGACGCGGCAGGGCAGGGGGCCGATCTTCTGGTGCTCCCTGAATACGGCGCGATGGAGGTGTCGACGCTGGACGGCCCGGCGGTGGCAGGTGATCTGGAGCGCTCGATCCGGGCAGTTTCCGAGCGGATGGAAGATGTACAAAACATACATCAGCGCCTCGCAAAGACGTACAAAACATACATTTTGGGCGCATCCGCCCCCGTCATCGACGGATCGGGCCGCCCGGTGAACCGCGCCGCATTCTACGCGCCGGACGGCCGCTTGGACCATCAGGACAAGCAGATCATGACCCGGTTCGAACGCGAAACCTGGGACATCGCCCCCGGCGGTCCGCTGAAACTTTTTGACACCGCACTGGGCAAAATCGGCGTCCTGATCTGCTATGACAGCGAGTTTCCTCTGCTGGGCCGCGCCCTGCAGGACGCCGATCTGATCCTTGTCCCTTCCTGCACCGAGGCGCTGTCGGGTTATTGGCGCGTCCGCATCGGGGCGATGTCCAGAGCGTTGGAAAATCAATGTGTTACGGTTATGGCTTCGCTGGTCGGCAACAATGACTGGTCCGAGGCCGTAGACCAAAACACCGGTACCGGCGGCGTTTTCGGCCCGCCTGACAAGGGCTTTCCACCGACCGGCGTGCTGGCCGAAGGCGCACTGAACCAGCCCGGCTGGACCTATGCCGAGGTCGATCCGGCCGCCATCGCCGCCGTCCGCGCCGACGGCCATGTGCTCAACCGCACCCACTGGGCCGAGCAGACCCCCCGGGTCAATTCAGTCACAATATCCTCCCTTTAGGCGATTCCGCCCTTGAAATAAGGGCGAAATAGGCTCATTTAAGCGCACACCGCCCGCAGATTCTGCAGGTGCAACGTAACTATGGAGACAACATGGCCAAGGAAGATACGCTCGAATTTCCCGGTGTCGTGAAGGAACTCCTGCCTAATGCGACGTTTCGGGTCGAGCTGGAAAACGGCCATGAGATCATCGCACATACGGCAGGCAAGATGCGCAAGAACCGCATCCGTGTTCTGGCCGGCGACAAGGTGCAGGTCGAAATGACCCCCTATGATCTGACCAAGGGTCGGATCAACTATCGCTTTAAATAACGCCTGACACATGGCGTTTATCCTCGGATCGGGCAGCCCAAGGCGGCTGGACCTGCTGGCGCAGCTTGGCGTGCAGCCCGATGCCATCCGTGCCCCCGATATCGATGAAACGCCCCTGAGGGCCGAGCTGCCGGTGCCCTATTGCAACCGCATTACCCGGGCGAAAGTGCAGGCGATTCAGGCAGATAGAGATGATGTCACCCTCTGCGCCGATACCACCGTAGCGTTGGGTCGCCGCATTCTGGGCAAGCCTGCCGATGCGGGCGAGGCGGCGGAATTCCTGCACGCCCTGTCCGGCCGCCGCCACCGGGTCATCACCTCGGTCGCCGTGCGGCGCGGCGACAGGATCCTGCAACGCGACGTGGTCTCGCAGGTCAAGGTCAAGCGCCTGTCGGACCTCGAGATCAACGCCTATCTGGCGACCGGCGACTGGCAGGGCAAGGCCGGGGCCTATGCGATCCAGGGCCCCGCAGGCGCGTTTATTCCCTGGATTTCGGGCTCATTCACCGGCATCGTGGGTCTGCCACTGGCCGAAACGGCCACCCTGCTGCAGGGCATCGGCTATCCTTTGTATCGCGAGGTCACATGAAGGGCCGCACCATCGTTCTGGACCATATCCAAGACCGCGAGGCCGCCGCGCTGATGGTGGATGGCGCGCTTGACGATTTCCTGATCACCACCGACCTGCCGCCCCCCGGCACCATCTATCGCGCCCGCGCGGAACGTCCGGTCAAAGGGCAGGGCGGCATGTTCCTGTCCACCCCTGACGGCCCGGCTTTTCTGAGGCAGGTCAAAGGGTTGTCCCCCGGCGCCATGTTGCTGGTGCAGGTGACGGGCTATGCCGAACCGGGCAAGGCCATACCGGTGACCAACCGCATCCTGTTCAAAAGTCGCTATGCGATTGTCACCCCTGATGCGCCCGGCCTCAACATCTCGCGCAGCATCCGCGACGAGGACCTGCGCGACCGCCTGCTCGAGATCGCCCATGAGGAGATGGAGGGCAGCGCCCATGGCTTGATCCTGCGTTCGTGCTGCCGCGATGCGGACGCCGCCGAGATCGCCGAGGATATCTCCGCCATGCGGGCGCAGGCCGATCAGGTGCTGAACGACGAGGGCACCGGCCCCGAGACCCTCAGCGAAGGCGACGGCCCCCATATCCTGGCCTGGCGCGACTGGACCGACCCGGCCGAGGTGGTAACGGCCCCCGGCGGGTTCGAGGCGCATGGCGTGCTGGACGCGCTCGATGTCGCCCGTGGGATCAGCGAGCCGCTGCCCGGCGGAGGACATCTTTATATTCAGCCGACCCGGGCGCTGGTGGCGGTGGATGTGAATACCGGCTCGGATACCTCTCTGGCGGCAGGAACCCGCGCCAATTTCGCCTGCGCGAAGGCTCTGCCGCGGGCGTTGCGGGTGCGCGGGCTTGCGGGCCAGATCACGCTGGATCTGGCGCCCATGCCCAAGAAAGACCGCCGCGGCTTTGAAGCCGCCCTGCGCGCGGCCTTCAAGGCCGATCCGGACGAGACCGTCCTGGCCGGCTGGACCCCCCTTGGCCATTACGAATTGCAACGCAAACGGGGCCGCATCCCCCTGACGGAGGCGTTGAAATGAGCTGCCCGATCTGCGGCGACAAGACCGTCCGCCCCTTTCGTCCCTTCTGCTCGAAACGCTGCGCGGACATCGATCTGGCCAAATGGCTGAACGGGGCCTACGCGGTTCCGTCGCAGCGCGAAGAGGACGCCGAACCCGACGACCCCAACCCGCCGCGCCCGCACTGAAAAAATCTGAAAAAGCCTCTGGACACCGCCTGTGGCAAGTCATAGAAGGCCTCCACCCGACGGCAAATGCCGTTCCCGTGCCCGGGTAGCTCAGGGGTAGAGCAGTGGATTGAAAATCCTCGTGTCGGTGGTTCGATTCCGCCCCCGGGCACCACTCCTAACCGCAACTATGATCTTTAGCCGTGCGTGCCGCCCGGGCGTCTTGTCAGCGCTCAATACAACAAGTTCAGCATCAGCAGCGACACGATCAGGAACAGCACGGTCATGACGCCGCCTGAGCGGACGAAATCCATCACCTTGTAACCCGCAGGCCCCATGATCAGCGCGTTGACCTGATGGGTAGGAATGACGAAGCTGTTCGAGGTCGATATCGCTACGGTGAGGGCAAACACTGCCGGATTGGCCCCCGCTGCCACGGCGATGGAAACCGCCAGCGGGACCAACAGGACCGTCGCACCGACATTCGACATCACCAGCGAAAAGGCGGTTGCCAGAATGGCCACGCCCGCCTGCAGCGACCAGATTGGCCAGCCGTCCAGCAGAACCATGATCTGCTGTGCAATCCAGGCCGCCGTGCCGGTGTTCTGCACCGCCTGACCCAGCGGGATGAGGCAGGCCAGCAGGAACACCGTGTTCCAGCCGACGGCGCGATAGGCCTCGTCGACGCTGAGGACGCGGGTCAGCATCATGCCCGCAGCCCCGGTCAGCAGGCACAGCGACAGCCGCACATCGGTGAACAGGATCAGCGACAGCGACAGGGCGAAGAACCCAAGCGCCCAGCCGACTTTCTGCGGGCGCAGCTCGTCCTGCGGGAAATCCGAGGTGACGACAACGAAGTCCGGGTCGCGCTTGATCCGCATCAGGTTGTCCCAGCGGGTATGGGCCACCAGCATGTCCCCGGCGTGGAACTCCTCGAGCCCGATCTGGGTCGACTGGTGGGTGTCGGTCTCGACATGGCTCAGGGTTTCCTCGCCGCGGTGAATGGCCAGCAGCGACATGCCGTAGGTCTTGCGGAACAGCAGCTCGCGCGGGCATTTGCCGATCAGCTTGCTGTCGGGGGTCACGACCACCTCGGCGATGCCTGCATTGGTGGCGGCGAATTCCTCGACAAAGACATCCAGGTCGGGCAGCACCGTCAGTCCGAATTTCTGCGCGAATTCCTCGATCACCCAGCGCCGCCCGATGATGGCCAGCCGGCAGGGGGCGGCGATCTCGGCGGTCAGGACCTGCACCATCGAGGTTTTGCCCCGGTAGAAGGTCGAAATGATATACAGGTGATTTTCATGGTTTATGTCGGCCAGAATCTGCCCCACCAGCGGGCTGTCGGCGGGGACGACGACCTCGAACACATCGGCCTTCAGCCCGTAGACCCGCTGCAGATATTCCTGCGTTCCCTGCCCGGTGCCGGTGTTCTCGGACCCGGCATCGCCCGGTAGCACCCATTTGCCCAGCAGCAGGAAATACCCGATCCCGGTCAGGATCAGCGCGGCCCCGATCGGGGTGACGGAAAACAGGCCGAACGGCTTCATCTGCTGGGCCTCGGGCAGGCCGCTATTGGCGGTCTGGATCAGGTCGTTCAGCAGGATCAGAGGGGACGATCCGACCATGGTCATGGTGCCACCCAGAATGGCGCAGAACCCCATCGGCATCAGCAGCCGCGACAGCGGGATGCCCGAGCGTGACGAGATCCGGCTGACAACCGGCAGAAACAGCGCGGCGGCCCCCACGTTTTGCATGAAGGACGAGATCACGCCGACGGTGCCCGAGATGATCGGCAACACACGGTTTTCCGAGGTGCCGCCATATTTCAGGATCACCGCCGCGACCTTGTTCATCAGCCCGGTCTTGTCCAGACCGGCCCCCACAATCATGACCGCGATGATCGAGATGACCGCGTTCGAGGCGAAGCCGTCGAACAGATGCGGGACATCGGCCAGATTTTCCAGCCCCGGCGCATAGCTGAGCAGCCCGACAAGCACCAGAACCAGAATGGCCGACAGATCAATCCGCACGATCTCGGACACGAACAGGAAAACCGTAAACGCCAGCAGCGCGCAGACGACGCCCATCTCGAACGAAAAGGCCAGTTGTTCCAATGCGCCCCCCGGTTGGTCTGCTCAAATGCGTAATTGATATGTCTAGGCGATCACCCCTGATTTGTCATGGATTTTCCGCGCGCTGCCGCCACTGTGTTGTCGTGCGGGGGCGCGGATCAGCGATAATGCTTGTTGCGGGACATCTTGCCGATGCCGGGGTTCAGGCTGTTGGTCGGGTCGACCGATTTGTAGAACGCCGCCAGATCGGGCTTGGCGGGATAGAGGTGTCCGACATTGTGCTCGGCCGGGTATTCGGCCCCGCGGCGATCCAGAATCTCAAGCATCGCGGCCTTCAGCGCCTTTGGGTCGGCACCTTTCTTCACCACATAGTCCTGATGCAGGACGTGGCACATGAAATGGCCGTAATACAGCTTGCTGACCAGTTGATCGGTCAGTTCGGCAGGCAGTTCTTCGAACCAGTCCGCGTCGTTGCGGCGCAGGGCGATGTCCAGCGCGATGATGTCTTCGACCTCATGCGCGTGCACTTTCATATAGCGGATCGCGGCCCCGGCAGCGGCAAAGCGGTGCAGACCGGCGATCTTGGCCTCGCGCGGGTCGCATTCGAAGAAATCCAGCTGTTCGTCATCCACCATCTCGCGCAGCAGGGCGCGCGCCTCGTCAATGCCGCCGTCGCGCATTTTCAGGATCAGGTGGTGGGGATAGCGTTCGCGATAGGCCCGCATCCGTCGGGGCAGAATATCGGGCCAGAAGCGCATGGCGAACTGCATGAACCGGTCGGTGAAATTCGCCAGCCCCGGGATGCTTTCCAGCCGGGCATCCACTGCGCCTTTCAGCGCAAAGAAGGTCGGCAGCCGGTCCGTGCCCAGCTTGTCGATCATCACCATCGTGTCCTTGCCGTAGCGGTCCGAGATGTCGAAGACCTCTTCATGCATGTATTCGGCGCTGACGGGCAGGGTGTTGAAGCCCGACAGGATGCGGCGTCGCAGTTCGGTCAGGGCGCTGGTCTCTTTGGCGCCGATATAGAAGGTGCGCTCGGCATCGTTCTTGGGGTAGGTGTCCAGCCGGACGGCGAAGACGGCGAGCTTTCCGGCGCAACCCGCAGCCTCGTAAAGGCGTGACTTGTCGGCGTTGAAACGCGCGGGCGTATCGGCGTCCACATTGCGCACGCGCCGGGCATAGTCGGTATCTGAGGCTTTGCGGTTGTCGGTCTCGATATCCGCTGCGCTGAAATCGCCGTTCTGCAGGCGGGTCAGGATGTCTTCGGGGCTGTCGCCCAGATTGATCCCCAGATGGTTGACCAGCTCCAGCTGGCCGTCCTGCGTGATGCGGGCATGCAGCGACAATTCGGTATAAGACGGGCCGCGTTCGACCAGCGACCCGCCCGAGTTGTTGCACACCCCGCCCACAACCGAGGCCCCGATGCACGAAGACCCGATCACCGAATGCGGCTGCCGCCCGATCGGGGCCAGCAGCTTTTCCAGTGCAAACAGGGTGCTGCCCGGAAAGCTGATCACCTGCTTTCCGTTATTGATCAGATGCAGATCATCCATCCGCCGCGTATTGATCAGCACCACGTCGCGGTCATAGCGGCCCTTGGGGGTCGAGCCTTCGGTCAGGCCGGTATTGGCGGCTTGCATGATGATGATCTTGTCGGCGGCGACACAGGCCTGCAGCACCTGCCATTGTTCCAGCAGCGTTGCGGGTTGCACCACCGCCAGCGCATCGCCTTCACCCGATCTGAACCCCCGGCGAAACCGCCGGGTGCTGCGGGCCGAGGTCAGCACATGCCGCCGCCCGCAAATGGCCCGAAGACGCTGGATCAGATCGGTGTCGGTCATCGCTCAGCCCTCCGTCAATACGCGACCGAGGGCAGCCACGTGGCCAGTTGCGGCCAGAGGAAGACAAAGAGCAGACCGGTCAGTTGCAGGATCACGAACGGGATGATGCCTTTGTAGATATCGGTCAGCTTGATCTCGGGCGGGCAGACGCCTTTCAGATAGAACAGCGCGAACCCGACCGGAGGTGTCAGGAACGAGGTCTGCAGCGTCACCGCCACAAGGATCACGAACCAGACCAGCGCAGGCTCATCCATGACGCCGAAGCCTTCGATATCCAGACCCAGCCCATTCACGATGGGGCGCATCAGGGGCAGGACGATCAGCGTGATTTCGATCCAGTCCAGCACGAAGCCCAGCAGGAAGACAATGAACAGGATCATGAAGACGGTGCCGTTGGGGCCGAAACCTGTGCCCTGGATCATCTCTTCGATCAGAGCATCGCCGCCCAGTTCGCGCAGGACGTATGAGAATACGGTCGCGCCAAGGAAGATCGCAAAGATATAGGCGGTGGTGTTGAACGTGGCTTTCAGCACGTTCAACAGTTTCGCCAGAGTCAGCTTGCGGTAGCCAAGGGCCAGCAGTGTCGCGCCCAATGCGCCCACGCCCGAGGCTTCGGTCGGTGTGGTCAGGCCCGCAAAGATCGAACCCAGCACCGCCAAGATCAGCGCCAGCGTCGGCAGAACGGCAATCAGCACGTCCTTGACGGCGGCCCAGTCGGGGCGGGTTGCGCCCTCGGGCACGGGGGCCACGTCGCGTTTGATAAGGGCGATCACGAAGATATAGGTCAGGTACAGCGCGCCGATGATCACGCCGGGGAAGACGGCGGCCATGAACAGGTCACCCACCGACAGGGCCATCTGGTCGGCCATGATCACCAGCATGATCGACGGCGGGATCAGGATGCCCAGCGTGCCCGAGGCACTGACCACACCAGCGGCCAGCGAGGGGCTGTATTTCTGCTCCATCATCGAGGGCAGCGACAGCACGCCCAGCAGCACCACCGAGGCTCCGATGATGCCGGTCGAGGCGGCCAGAATGATGCCGATCATCGTCACGGTAATGGCCAGCCCGCCGCGCACCGTGCCGAACAGGCGCTGCATCGAGGTCATCAGACGCTCGGCCACACCGGATTCGTCCAGCATCAGGCCCATGAAGATGAACATCGGCAGGGCGACCAGAACGGCGTTGGACATGGTGGCATAGACCCGGTTCACCACCGCGCCCAGCGTCAGGTAATCCAGACCGGTCAGCGTTTCTTCAAGCCCGGTCCAGTTCATCATGCCGTTGTCGAACAGATAGGCCAGCCCGCAATAGGCCACGCCAACACCCGCCAGCGTCCACGCGACCGGGAAGCCGGTGAACAGCAGCGCGATGAAGGTCAGGAACATGGCGATGACCAGCTTTTCCTCGGTCGTCTCGACCAGAAAGGTCAGCGCGGTTGCCACCACGGCAAAGCCCAGCAGCGCCCAGATGATCAGACGCAGGCCCTTGCCCTGACGTTCTTCGTCCAGATTGGCGAACAGGGCGTGGAAATCGTGGATCAGCCGCGCGCCCGCCGCCAGCGCCAGCAGGATAAAGCTGGCCGGGATCACGCCTTTTAGCGCCCAGCGGGCAGGCAGACCGGTGGGGCTGTCCGAGGATTCATTCACCCGCCAGCTTTCGTAGAAATAGTCATACCCCTGATCGATCATCAGATAGATGAATGGCACCAGCAGGGTGAAGATCCCGATGATCTCGATGATCCGGCGCGCCCGCTGGCTGAGCTGCATGTGCAGCAAATCGACCCGTACATGGCTGTCGGTGACCAGCGCATACGAGATGCCGATCATCGTCACCAGCCCGTAGAAATGCCACTGAATCTCGTCCAGCTTGGGATAGTTCTGGTTCAGCAGATAGCGCATCGCCACTTGCGACACGATGGCGGCCACCAGCAGCAGGTTGGCCCACATGACAACATGGCCGACTGCCTTGACGCCATTGTCGATGGCAACGGCCAGTTTCTGGCGATCGGGTTCGCCATGTTCAAGAAGGCTCTCATAGACTTCAATCGGGTCGTCCTGATGACGCGGGGTCTCGGCCATTGTCTCCTCCTCGAGAGTTAGGCGGTGGGGACGTGAATGCGCCCGGGAGTGTTCGGAAAAGGTCGAAAATCAGAAGGGTCTGAGGGCGGCGGAAGGATGCCGCCCCCAGATCAGCGCAAGGGATCAGATCACTTGCGCGGGAGGAACGCGTTCTCTTTCCACACGGCATAGCCGTCGCGGAATTCGTTCATGTCGGCCAGAACCTTGGCGAAGAATTCGTCGTTGGCAGCCTGCTCGGCGGCAACTTCTTCCCAAGTGGCGCGGAACGTGTCCAGCATCTCGGGCGACCACTGCTTGATCTGAACGCCGTTGTTTTCAACGTTGTCCAGCAGGGCGGCGTGCTGGATCGCTTCGCCTTCGGCAAAGCTGTCGGCCATCGACGCCTTACAGGCGTTTTCGATGATCGCCTTGTGCTGGTCGCTGGCTTCGTTCCAGACGTCCTTGTTGATCATCAGCTCGAACACCGTGGCCTGCTGGTGCCAGCCGGGGAAGTAGTTGTACTTGACCAGCTTGTGGAAGCCCAGACGCGCGTCGATGGCAGGCATCGAGAACTCGGTTGCGTCAATCGCGCCTTTTTCCAGCGCCGGGAAGATCTCACCACCGGGCAGCAGCGAGGTGGCAACACCCAGCTTCTGCATCACTTCACCACCCAGACCGAAGAAGCGCATCTTCAGGCCGTTCAGATCTTCGGGGCTGTTGATTTCGTTGGCGAACCAGCCCGAGGTTTCGGGGGCGATGATCGCGCAGGGGATGACATGGACGTTGAAACCGGCCTGATCATACATCTCCTGATACAGGTTCATGCCGTTGCCGTAGTACAGCCACGCCATGTATTCGCCCGCCTCGGGGCCAAAGGGCACGGCCGAGAACAGCGGCGCGGCCGGGATCTTGCCCGCCCAGTAACCGGCGGTGGTGTAGCCCGAGTTGATCTTGCCCGAGGACACGGCATCCAGAATTTCGAACGGCGGAACCAGCTTGCCGGGCTCATAGACCTTCATCTTCAGCGTGCCGCCGGACATCAGGTCCAGCTGCTCCGCCACGCGCGGGATCGGCGAGCCCAGGCCGGGCAGGGCGGTCGAAAACGCAATCGGGGTTTTCAGCAGCATCTTGTCTGCCGCGTGGGCAACCGGGGCGGCCAGCAACGAGGCTGCAACGGCGAGCGATGTCAGGGTGGTTTTCATAAAGTTCTCCTCCAGGATCTTTGTGGTCGCCGGACCGACAGCCGGAAGGTCCGGCGTGGCGACGATCTGAGAGGTAAATATTTTTTACCATGCGATATAGTCAACAACTTTATTTACCAATTATGGCGATTTGCCCACCCGGTGAGCGCCCGCGTTCTATAGGCGAAAAATGGAGATTTTGGAGCAATTTCTCATATTATTATTGTTTTACAGCGTGATGTAGATTTCCTCCATGTCCGTAGTTCTGGGTATTTTTCCTTGCAAAATGTCGAAGAATTGGTAAATTTTGTGAACAACTAGAAATTTGTGATTTCTGGCACACAGCGGAGCCGACATGAGCAATAACAGCCCTTTTGAGCCCATCGGCCACGAATCAATCGCCGATGCCGTGGTCGAACAGATCGAGACGATGATCGTCGACGGCATCCTCAAGGAAGGCCGCAGATTACCCTCGGAGCGCGACCTGGCCGAGGCGCTGTCCGTCTCGCGCCCCAAGCTGCGCGAGGCGCTGCATATCCTTGAGCAACGGGGGCTGGTTTCGGTGCGCCATGGCGAGGGCACGTTCATCGCCTCGCTGACGGGGCGCGCGATGTCACCGGCGCTGCTGTCGCTTTACGCCCGTCATGGCGACGCGTTCTATGACTATCTCGAATACCGGCGCGAGCAGGAGGGCTTTGCCAGCCGCCTCGCCGCGCAGCGGGCCACGCAATCCGACAAGGAACGGCTGAAAGATATCATCGACCAGATGCAGGCCGCGTGGGAAAACGACGATGCCGAAGCCAGTGAAGAGGCCGATTTTCGCCTTCATGCGGCAGTCGTGGATGCCAGCCAGAACACCACACTGATTCACATGATGGCGTCGGTCTATGATCTGACCCGGCAGGGTGTCTTCTATAACCGCCGGTTCTTGCGCACCATGGATGGTTCGGGCGCGTTGCTGCTTGCGCAGCACAAGGATATCGCGCAGGCCATTTTGGTCGGGGAACCCGAGCAGGCCGAAATCGCCGCCCGCGCACATATGGATTTCGTCGAAAACTCGTTCCGCAAAGGGCAAGAGCAGCAGGCCCGCGAAGTTCGCGCCTCGAAACGGCGACTGCTTTCGATCTGACCCTCTGGGGCGGGCTCAGTCCGGGTGATCCGCCCGAAACAGCGCCCAGGCGTCCTGCGTCGTGCCATCGGGCTTGGTGCACATGCCCACCTGACCCTGATCCGCATCCTCGATCCGATAGCTGCCACCGATCTCGATGCAATAGGTCGCGGCCGGGTTCGCGAGCCTGACAAAGCTGTCGCTTTTCTGATCGGCGTGGTTTTTGCGGTAATAGGTCCAGGCATCCATGCTGGTGCCATCGGGCAGCTGGCAGATACCGGTCTGCCCGTCCGCCCCGTCGCGGATGCCATAAAGCCCACCCTGCGCGATGCAATAGGTCGCCGCCGGATTGGCAAGGCCGGTATTGGCCAGAGCGTCAGCCGGGCTCAGCATGACAAAGGCAAGTGCCGCAGCCGGGCCAGAGACGTTCGGTAGCAGTTTCATCATATCCTCCTCGCAGATGCGCCCCGGCGCCGGTCAGAGCTGTTCCACCTTGATCGACTCGCCAGGATAAAAGGCCAGATGGTCCTTGATCTCGGCCACGGCGTCGATCGGGCTTTCATAGCTCCACGCGGCGTTTTCGCTGACCGAGGATCTGTTCACGATGGAAAAATGCGCCGCATCCCCCTTGCCCGGACAATGGGTGGTCTTGTCCGTCCGGTCCAGAAAGGCCATGGCGATATCGGCGCGCGGGAAGTAGATCACCGGGTCCTTGCCGCTTTCCAGCAGTTCCAGCGCATTGCTGGTCTCGCCCAGAATGGCCCCGCCCGACCGGACGCTCCATTTGCCGGCTGCCTTGCGGATCGTGATCTGATTGGTCATGTCTGCTCCTTCCCCTCGTCCTGTGCGGGCATCCTCTTTGCCCGGCCTGTGTAACAGCGCGGTGTCAGACCGGCGCGGTTGCGGCATCCAACCACAGTTGAGCGTCTTCGCCCAGCCTTGGCCGGATTTTTTCCGCAACGTCGCGGTGATAGGCGTTCAGCCAGGCGCGTTCTTCGCGGGTCAGCATGTCGACGACGATCAGGCGGCGGTCGACGGGCACATAGGTCAGCGTGCGCCAGTTCAGCATCGCGCGCTCGGCGTCGCCGCCGGGCAGGGCAGGGGCCTCTTCCACCACAACCAGATTTTCCAGACGGATGCCAAAGGCCCCTTCGCGATAATATCCCGGCTCGTTCGACAGGATCATGCCCGGCTCCAGCGGTACATGACTGACCCGCGACAGGCGCTGCGGGCCTTCATGCACGCTCAGATAGGTGCCGACACCATGGCCGACGCCGTGGTTGAAATCCTGCCCCGCCAGCCACAGCGGCAGCCGCGCGACGCATTCGATATCGCGCCCGGCCATGCCGACCGGCCAGCGCAGCATCGACATGGCGATCATGCCTTTCAGCACACGCGTGAAACAGGCTTTCTCCTCGTCACCAACCTCGCCGATGGCAATGGTCCGGGTGATGTCGGTGGTGCCATCCAGATATTGCCCACCACTATCCAGCACCAGCAGATGACCGTTCTCCAGCCGGCTGTCGGTCTCGTCGGTGACGCGATAATGCATGATCGCCCCGTTCGGTCCGGTCCCCGCGATGGTATCGAACGAGATATCCTGCAGCGCATTGTCCCGGCGGCGGCTTTCCTCAAGCCGGGTCACCACCTGCGTCTCGGTCAGGCTGCCCGCGGCCTGCGCATCCAGCCAACACAGCAGCTCGACCACGGCGGCCCCGTCGCGCAGATGCGCCTCGGCGCTGCCCGCGATCTCGGCGGGGTTCTTGCAGGCCTTGGGCAGGGCACAAGGATCACCGCCCTCGGCAAGCCGGTCCCCAAGCGCATCGGCCACGATCTGCGGCAGGGTGCCCGGATCGACCTGCACGCGGCCCGCCAGCGCTTCGACCGCGGCCAGAAACGCCTCGGGCGGGTGCACCGTGACCCGGTCGCCCAGATGATCGGCCACCTCGGCCAGCTTGGCGGCGGCCATGAACAGATCCACCCGACCGTCGCCGTGCAGAATGGCAAACCCATGCGCCACCGGGTTGTACCCGATATCCGAGCCGCGAATGTTCAACAGCCACATGATCGAATCCGGCAGCGTGATCACCGCCGCCGCACATCCCGACGCCCGCAGCCCCTCGGCCAGCCGGTCCATCTTGCTGTCGGCGCTTTCGCCCGCAAACTCGATCGGATGCGCCTTGACCGGGTTCGTCGGCGGCGCGGGCTGGTCGGGCCAGACCCGATCCACCAGATTGTCACACCGCACCAGCTCGATGCCGCTGCCCTGCAGATCCTTCTGCGCGCCCGAAATCTGCCCCGCCGCATGCAGCCACGGGTCAAACCCGACCTTGCCGCCGTCGGGCAGCTGTTCCTTCAGCCACGCGCTCAGGCTGACATCGGGCCACGGCACCGGCGTGAATTCCCCGGCCACCTGCGCCTTGACCTGCGTGCGATAACGCCCGTCAATGAACACACCCGCCACATCGCGCAGCGCCGCACAAAACCCCGCTGACCCGGTAAACCCGGTCAGCCACGCCAACCGCTCATCCCGGGGCGCCACATATTCCCCCTGATGCGCATCCGCCCGCGGGATCAGAAACCCGTCCAGCCCGGCGCGCGCCATCTCCTCCCGCAGCGCCGCCAGCCGCGGAGGGCCCTGTTCCGGACGTGCGGTCACTTCAAAGCTCTGGAACATATCACACCTCATTCAGCCAGAGGCCCGCGCCCCTTCATCTTTTCAAAAATACGCCCGCCGGAGGCAAGGCCAGCCCTAGCTGGCCTTTTTGATCCCCATCACCCGCGCCCGTGCGCGGGGGTCGCTGTCAAACAGCGCGGCCAGCTGTTCGGTCATCGCACCGGCCAGTTGTTCGACATCGGTGATCGTCACGGCCCGGTCGTAATAGCGGGTCACGTCATGCCCGATCCCGATGGCCAGCAACTCGACGATCTTGCGCTTTTCCACCATCGCGATCACATCACGCAGATGCTTTTCCAGGTAATTCGCCGGGTTCACGCTCAGCGTTGAATCATCGACCGGCGCACCATCCGAAATCACCATCAGGATCTTGCGCGCCTCGCGCCGGGCCAGCATCCGCCGATGTGCCCATTCCAGCGCCTCGCCGTCGATGTTTTCCTTCAGCAGGCCCTCTTTCATCATCAGGCCCAGATTGTCGCGCGACCGCCGCCAGGGCGCATCGGCCCCCTTATAGATGATGTGACGCAGATCGTTCAGCCGCCCGGGCTGCTGCGGACGGCCATCGTTCAGCCACGCCTCGCGCGCCTGCCCGCCCTTCCACGCGCGGGTGGTAAAGCCTAAAATCTCGACCTTCACATTGCACCGTTCCAACGTCCGCGCCAGAACATCGGCGCAAATCGCCGCGATCGAGATCGGACGCCCCCGCATCGACCCCGAATTGTCCAAAAGCAGCGTCACCACCGTATCGCGGAACTCGGTATCCTTTTCGACCTTGAAGCTCAGCGGCGTGGTGGGGTTGGCGACAACCCGCGCCAGACGACCGGCGTCCAGAATGCCTTCCTCGCGGTCGAACTCCCAACTGCGGTTCTGCTGCGCCTGCAACCGGCGCTGCAGCTTGTTGGCCAGACGGCTGACGGCCCCCTTCAGCGGCTCAAGCTGCTGATCCAGATAGGCCCGCAACCGTTCCAACTCGGCCGGTTCCGCCAGATCCTCGGCGGCGATCTCCTCGTCATAGGTGTTCAGATACACCTTGTAATCCGGATCAGCCTCGGACGCAGGCTGCGGCGCGGGCGGCTCTAACGGAGCCTCCCCTTCCGGCATCTCCGTCTCCTCGCCCATCTCATCCTCGGCCATCTCGTCCATCGAGACCTGGGCCTGCGCCTGATCCTGCTGTTCTTCCTGCGTCTGTTCGGGGTTGGCGTCTGCGTCCTGTTCGTCCTGATCATCCTGCCCGGTGCTGTCGGGATCGGGTTGCTCCTCGGCGTCTTCCTCGGCCTGATCTTCCTGCTCGTCATCCAGCTCATCGGGGTCATCGCCCAGCTGGTCGCCATAGCCCAGATCCTTGATCATCTGCCGCGCAAACCGGGCAAACGCGGCCTGATCCGACAGGATCTCGTCCAGATTTTCCAGCGTCCCGCCAGCCTGCTCCTCGATGAAGCCGCGCCACAGGTTCATGACATTGTCCGCCGCCGCAGGCAGCGCGCGCCCGGTGGCCAGATGCCGGATCAGATAACCCGCTGCCGCCGACAAAGGCGCATCCGCAGGCTGCTTGCACTGATCATAACCCCGCCGGACCGCCTCATGCCCGATCTTGACGTCGATATTGCTGGCGGTGCCGGGCATATCGCGCGCACCCATCGCCTCGCAGCGGGCCACTTCCATCGCCTCATACAAATCCCGCGCCATATCTCCGGGCGGGGCATAGCGCGCATGAGTGGCATCATCATGATACCGGCGCTGCAAGGCCAAGGCATCCGCCGTCCCGCGCGCCAACAAAACCTCGTCCCGAGTCATCCGGCGGCTGACCTGCGGCAGCCGCATGGATTCCCCCGACAGACCCGAAGGATCAACGGTATAAGAAACACTCAGCTCGGGATCATCGGCCATGACCCGCGTGGCGTCGGCCAGAGCCTTCTTAAATGGATCAGCAGGGTTGTCGTTTTTCTGAGCCATGTCCCAACGCCCTTCCTCAACAAGCGATCCGGCACCTCACCGTGAAACCGGATCCCCCTTCATCTGGCCATAAATATCCCCGCCGGAGGCATTGCGCCCGGCACGGGCGCAAATCAGGGCTTAACCCAAGCTTGCATTCGCAGCACTTTCCGGCAGTTCCTCGTCGAAACACCGCTGATAGAACTCGGCCACGGTCTGACGCTCCAGCTCGTCGCACTTGTTCAGGAACGACAGGCGGAACGCATAGCCCACATCGCGGAAAATCTCGGCATTCTGGGCCCAGTTGATCACGGTCCGCGGGCTCATCACCGTCGACAGGTCGCCATTCATGAAGGCCGTCCGGGTCAGATCGGCCACGGTGACCATCTGGCTGACGGTCTTGCGGCCTTTCTCGGTGTTGTAATGCGGTGCTTTCGACAGCACGATCATCGTCTCGGCATCATGGCTGAGGTAGTTCAGCGTCGAAACCAGCGACCACCGGTCCATCTGCGCCTGGTTGATCTGCTGGGTGCCGTGGTACAGGCCGGTCGTATCGCCCAGACCCACGGTGTTCGCGGTGGCGAACAGGCGGAAATGGGGGTGCGGGGTGATGATCTCGTTCTGATCCAGCAGGGTCAGCTTGCCGTCATGCTCCAGCACGCGCTGGATCACGAACATCACATCCGCCCGGCCCGCATCATATTCGTCGAACACGATGGCCACGGGGTTGCGCAGCGCCCAGGGCAGAATGCCCTCGTGGAATTCAGTCACCTGCTTGCCGTCGCGCAGCTTGATCGCGTCTTTGCCGATCAGGTCGATCCGGCTGATATGGCTGTCGAGATTCACACGCACCGCAGGCCAGTTCAGTCGCGCGGCGACCTGTTCGATATGGGTCGATTTCCCGGTGCCGTGATAGCCCTGGATCATCACCCGGCGGTTATGGGTGAACCCGGCCAGAATCGCCAGCGTGGTCTCGGGGTCGAACTTATAGGTGTGATCGATCACCGGCACCCGGTCGCTGCGCTCGGCAAAGCCCTTGACCGCCATGTCGCTGTCAATGCCGAACACCTCACGGACCGAGATATCCTCGGTGGGTTTTGCGTTGATGTCGATCGATCCGTCCGCCATGCGCCTAGTCCTTATCCTTTGGCCCGCTCACCGGGTCTGAACCCGTGTGTGGTGCAACATATTGCGGGCAAGGGCAAGGGAAAGAGGGCTTGTTTGGTGCCCCTCAAGACACCGAAAGCTCAGATCTACCCCAAGGCGATTCTGGGCGGCCAATAACAACTGCCAGACGGGAGAGAACCATCAATGGCAGTTTGGGTTGCGGTTGGCAGTTATCTGGGTGATATGCAAAACGTGTATCGTTCGCAAAAAAAATTAGACTCAAGGTGATTGAGGTGCTCAACAGAAGGGCTGAAGCTTTCCGAAACCGACATCTCGGATCCGAAACATTTTGGTGGTGGGTCCTTATATTAGTTGCGGCCGGGCTGCGGCTGGCGCAACTAGATAGCGAAAGCCTTTGGAACGATGAGCTTTCCAGTTGGAGGCGCAGCGACGTAGGCTCGCTCGGCGAAGTGATTTCAATCGCCCGACAAGACGTTCATCCTCCCGGATATCAATTGTTTCTGTACTATTGGATCAAGATATTTGGGGACAGCGCGGCAATGCTTCGATTGCCGTCAGTTATTGCAGGTATTTGGAGTGTCG
The DNA here is from genome assembly GCF_056542385.1 of Ruegeria sp. AD2(2025). Lineage (NCBI taxonomy): Bacteria > Pseudomonadati > Pseudomonadota > Alphaproteobacteria > Rhodobacterales > Roseobacteraceae > Ruegeria > Ruegeria sp. AD2(2025). The sequence continues at coordinate 71,817 of NZ_JBQFZS010000007.1, read as the reverse complement.
TATTTATGTATGCGTTCGCTCGGCGATTCTACTCCATTCGCGTTGCGTTCCTGAGCGCATTCATATTAGCAGTCTCTTGGACGCCAATTTATTATTCGCAAGAGGCACGCGCTTACTGTTTTCTTGCGCTGGGTTCGATCGCGACATCGTATTATTGGCTAAAGCTATTCGTCGAATCCAGATGTTCTGGAGAAGAGGCATCACGAGCAGATGTTTTATCGTTTGCTTTTTGGTGCTTGGCCACTTCGTATGTTCACTATTTCGGAGTTCTTCTGGTAAGTCTATTGCTGTCTGGAGGGTGTATCATTGGCACACGATACCGGACACTTCTAATGCCGTCCCTTTTGGTGTCAGCTATCGTAGCGCTCGCATTTGCCCCTTGGATATCTGCGCTACTGGCTCACACCGGGAAGTCTCTGGGGCACATGGATGCGCCTACAATTAGCTCCGGGGTCAAGGAGTTATTAGACTTTGCGCTTTACCCGCTGGAGCCGAACGGGTGGATTGCAGGTGTAGTGTTCCTGGCCTTCTTGGTTCTGGCGGCCGTTAGAAAGACACCCAGCGCAGGTTCGCAACTCGGTGGTTTTCCTCTGCAACGCGACATTTATTTGTTGTGTTGGGTTGTATTGCCAGTTTCGGGGGCGTTTGTAATTTCTCACACGCTGACACCTGTTTGGAACGAGCGGAACTTAATAATAGTGTTGCCGCCGATCTACCTGATGCTTGCAGTGGTTGTGTTTTCAATTCCGAATCGGATTTTGGCGACCCTCGCGGCGGTTTTAGTTTCGCTCGCTATAGCTTTTGGAACATTTGGCGAAGAAGGATACTATAAGACCCTTAAGAAAAGACAGACTCGCGAGGCGTTGGAGTTTACTTGCCTGAATTATGGTGGCGAGACGGTTATTTATTACGCCTCGAGCCCAAGATATCTGCAATACTATTCAACAAATTGTCGTGTTGGAGAAAACCTCGTTGGTCGCCTCGGAAAAGCGGCGGACATAGAGGGATTTGAAAAACTAGTAGCTGATCGGAAGCTGGATCAATTCTGGTACGTGACAATACATCGCAAGCCCGAAAGGGAGTTCTCTCAGCATCTCGAAGCGAATTATACCGAATTGCTTTCAAAGGAGTTTAAGGGCGCTCGGGCAACGTTGTTTCAGGTGAAGTAAGAGATTCCGACACAACAGCATCCTGCAGTTTTCGGGAGGGCCAAACTGACAACTTCTAGTTCGAAGGTATCTCCGGCTTACTTAAAACTCCGGCTGTCCTTGATCTGATCCCACGCCCAGACCACTTCCTGCAGCTGTTCTTCCTGTGACCGGTCGCCGCCGTTCATATCCGGGTGCAGCACCTTGATCAGCTTCTTGTAGGCCTTGCGGATCTCGGCCTTGGACCAGCTGTCCTGCGCCTCGAGGATCTCGATGGCGCGGCGTTCGGTGGGGGGCAGGCGGCGGCCGCCGGAATTGGCGCGGCCGGGGTTCTTGGTGGCGTTTTCGCCCAGAACCTGATGCGGGTCCTCGATGCCCAGACGGGCCCAGGCGCGGGCCTCGGGGTCGCCCATGGGCTTGGTCTCACGCTCCCAGACCTTGTCCTTGGACCGCTGCGCGTTCATCTCGGCCTCGGTGGTGCCGTCGAAGAAATTCCACTTCTGGTTATATTCGCGCACATGCTGCTGGCAGAACCAGAAGAAGTCATCCAGCACATCCGGCGCCTTGGGCGCGCGGAACTTGCCCGCCTCTTCACAGCCCTCATGATCGCAGATTCGCACCGAGGTCTCGGACGCGCCCGACATGCCCCGGCGCCCGCGCGGCTTCTTTTTCTTGGCGCTGGACACGGACATATCGAACCCGAAGGGATCTGATTTTACCATCTGCTCAACCTCACAAAGGCATCTTTTCGACTCGGAGGCAGCAGTTTAATCTAAGCAGCCGAAAGTAGAAGAGGGGGGCGGCAATTAATTTGCCGTTGAGCGTAAAAATGACCGTGACCGACGAAATCCGCACCCGCCTGCAGGCGGCCTTTGACCCGCGCGAACTGGAGGTGGTGGATGACAGCGAAAGCCATCGCGGTCACGCCGGTTATCAGGAAGGCGGCCAGAGCCACTTCAACGTCCGTATCCGCGCTGCTGCCTTTCAGGGCCAGTCGCGCGTCGCACGCCACCGCGCGGTGCACAAGGCGCTGGGCGATATTGTCCCCCGCATTCACGCGCTGGCGCTGGATATCGACGCCTAGCCGCGCGCAAGGGCCGCAGCCCGTGGGCATTGCGAAAGCGCGTGGTCCGGGGCAGAACCGGGCCACGCTCTGACCCAAGGCTGGCACCAGGATGACCGACGAAACCGCATCGCCCCGGAACCATCCCAGACGCCTTCTGGCGGTGGCGTTCGGCATCGGCATCGCCTTGGTCGTGATCCTGTCGGTGTTTCTGTATATGTCGCGTGAAACCGGCAGCCGGATCGGCGACATGCGGCAGGCATGGCAAAGCTATTCGCTTGAGACGACGCCGCGCGGTTACTGGATTTCCGATATCCGCGCCTATTTCGGCTATGGCGGGCTGATCCACAATTTCAAGAATTACGTGCTGCGGCACGACCCCGATTACGGGCCGACCCTGCGGCTGCAATCGCGCAACCTGCTGGCCACGATCGAGGCCTACCGCGCCGCCAACCCGGCCCCCGCAGAGCTGCAGGCGCTGCAGCGGATCGAGGACGTGGCCCACGAATATATCGGCAACGTTCCCCGGATCGAGGCCGGCATCGCCGCCGGTCTCAGCGCCGAGGAAATCGACACGCTGGTCCGCGTAGATGACAGCGATGCGCTGGCGGCGCTGGCGACGCTGGAACAGCTGTGGATCGCCGAACGCGACCGCAGCCTGTCGGCCATGGTCCAGGCGTTTTCCGATGGCGAGCGGCTGGTGCGCAATTTCTCGGTGCTGCTGGTGGGGCTGATCGTGGTGGTCGGTATCATCGCGCTGCTGACCACGCTGCTGATCGCCAATATCCTGCGGACCAACCACCGGCTGCAGGCCGAACTGACCCTGCGCGAACAGGTGGAGCTGGCCGAGCGCAAGCTGGCGCGGGCGGTGGAACAAAGCCCCGCCTCGATCCTGATCACCGATACCGACCTGAAGATCGAATATGCCAACGCCAAGTTCTTTGACCTCAGCGGCTATGCCCCCGACGAGGTCTATGGCCATACGCCGCGCATGTTGCAGTCGGGCTATTCCGGCCGTGGCGTCTATGACGATCTGCGGGACAGCCTGCAACAGGGGCGCAACTGGTACGGCGTGTTCCGCAACCTGCGCAAGGACGGCACCCACTACTGGGTGTCGACCGCGATCTTCCCCCTGGTGGGGCAGGATGGGGCCATCACGCATTACATCGGCATCGGCGAGGACCTGACCGAGGCGCGCCGCACCAGCGCGCAATTCGCCCAGGTGCAGAAGATGGAAGGCGTCGGCATCCTTGCAGGCTCGGTCGCGCATGATTTCAACAACGTGCTGATGAGTATCACCGGCAATGCCGACCTGATCGAGATGGATGCCGATGGCGATGCGGACATCCAGACCTCGGTCAACCATATCCGCATCGCGGCGCGCCGGGCGCAGGCGCTGGTGCGCAAGATGCTGACCTTTGCCCGGCAGCGGCCCCGCAACCCGACCCGTGGCGATATGGTCAAGGCCACGCAAGAGGCGCTGGACCTGATCCGCGTCTCGGCTCCGCCCAATGTCGAAACCCGGTTCGAGATCGAGCTGGAACCCGCCTTTTCCGATTTCGACGGCACGCTGTTTTTCCAGACCCTGCTGAACCTCTGCCACAACGCGTTCGAGGCGATGGGCGATCAGCCGGGCGAGGTGGTGCTGACCCTCAGCCAAGCGCCGTGCGACCAGCTGGACGATCTGCCCGACGACGCGGTGGGCGTGATCCGGCTGGACGTGCAGGACACCGGTCCGGGCATGTCCGACGAGCTGCAGCAGCAGGTGTTCCAGCCGTTCTTTTCCACCAAACCCGTGGGCAAGGGCACCGGGCTGGGGCTGACCATCGTGCGCAACTCGGTCGAGGAATGCCATGGCCGCGTCGAACTGCACTCGGCGCCGGGGCAGGGCACGCGGTTCAGCCTGTATTATCCGCTGATGCCCGCCCTGACCCGGCAAGAGCAGGCCGAGGTCGCCGCCATCACCGGGTCCGAGCATGTGCTGCTGGTCGATGACGACGAAAATGTGCTCTATATCACCCGCACATTGCTGACCCGCTATGGCTACCGGGTCGAGGCCTATTCGGACCCTCTCAAGGCACAGGCGGCGTTTCTTGAGGCCCCGGAAACCTATGACGTCATCGTGACCGATCTGAAGATGCCGGGGCTGATGGGCACCGCCCTGATCGACGCGGCGCGGGTGGTGCGGGATGATGTTCCAGCGATTCTGATCAGCAGCTATTTCGATGACATGGAGAACCCGGCGGCTGCCAAAAATTTAATCATGGCTCAGAAACCCGTTGAAATACAGGATCTTGCGCGGTTCATCCGGTCTTTGGTCGCCTAGGTTTCGTTACATTTCTTAACATCTCTTCACAGACCTTAATCTGGATCAAATCCTCACGAAACAACTGCCCCCTATGTTGCGCCATGCCGGTCCCCGGCCACGCCGCGAAGACCGGACTAGCGATAAAGGGGCTTTTAAATGACAACCAAAGCCAGAACATGGTTCTCGGCGCTGTCGACAGTTTCATTGCTGTCGATGGCCGTTGCGTTCCCGGTTCACCAGGCCCAGGCAGAGCAGCCGGGCCCGGTAGAAGCCATTGAGTTCGACCCTGCCAAGGCGGCACTTGGCAAACGACTTTTCTTTGATCCGCGACTGTCGGGCGACGGTGCGCTGGCTTGTGCCAGTTGCCACCAGCCGGAGAACGGGTTCACCGACGGGCAGGCCCTGTCGGACGCCTATACGGGCAACCTGCATTTCCGCAACGTGCCGACGCTGATCAACAGCGCCAAGCGCGCCGCGTGGTTCCATGACGGGCGCATAGGCACCAACCTCAACGACGTGACCCGCGAAAGCATCACCGAGACCTATTCCATGAACATGGACATGCGTCTGATGCAGGAACGCATCAAGCAGGACCCGGTCTATGTCGAGATGTTCGAAGCCGCCGGATTTGGCGAGCCGTCGAACGGCGGTGTCCGCAACGCGATCCCGGAATATCTGAAAACGCTGATCTCGCGGGGCGCTCCGTTTGATAGTGGCGAGATGTCGGACGAGGCCAAGGCAGGCTATGAGCTGTTCAATGCCAGCGGCTGTAATTCGTGCCACTCGGGCGAGCGGTTCACCGATGACCTGCCGCACAATATCGGCGTTGGCGACAATCCCGACATCTGGGCGGACCCGACACGTCACATCACCTTCGTGACGATGATGAAGTTCCTCGGTGTTGAGAACTACATGAACCTGCGCGCCGATCCCGGAGCGTATATCCGCACCCACACCGCCGACACCTTCGGCACCTTCATGACCCCCACGCTGCGCGAGCTGACCTATACCGCGCCGTATATGCACAACGGCACGATGGAAACGCTCGAAGACGTGGTGGCCTTCTACAACGCCGGTGGCGGTGATGATGAGAACAAGGATCCGCGCATCAAGCCGCTTGGCCTCAACGAGACCGAACAAGCACAGCTGGTGGCCTTCCTGAAGGCACTGTCCGGCGAGCCGCTGACTGGTCCTGACTTCGTCGCCGAGGAAATCGATACGGACTATGCGCCGATCGAAAACTGGCGCGAAACGACAAACTGAGGAGTGGACCCATGAAAGACCTTAAGTCTTACCTTTCAGGCACAATCGCCACCGCTGCCTTGTTTGCCGCCATCGGTTCGCAAGCGTTTGCTGCGGACAGTATCGCGATTGAGGCCGGTATCGGCGGGGCAGATCCTGACCCCGATGCGCCGCTGGTGGCGCTGGGCGAGCCGCCCATCCCGCTGGACAACCCGCAGACCGAGGCCAAGATCGAACTGGGCAAAATGCTGTTCTTCGATCCGCGTCTGGGCGGGAACGAGACGACGCCTTGCTCGGCCTGTCACCTGCCCGATGTGGGCTGGGACGTCGAAGCGCCGATCTCGTTCGGCTATCCCGGCACGACCCACTGGCGCAACAGCCAGACGGTTGTGAACTCGGCCTATTACGGCAAACTGTTCTGGGCGGGTTCTTCGAAAAGCCTCGAAAGTCAGGCCAAGTCCGCAGCAGGTGGTGCGGTTGCCGGGAACGGCGAGGCCGACATGATGGAGGCCCGTCTGGCCTTTGTCCCCGAATATGTCGAACGCTTTAACGACGTCTTCGGCGATCAGTGGCCGCGCATCGGCAACGCATGGCGGGCCATCGCCGCGTTTGAACGGACCATCGTTCAGACCGACACGCCCTTCGACAACTACCTGCGCGGGGATGATGCGGCGCTGACCGACGAACAGAAACGCGGGCTGGAGCTGTTTACCGGCAAGGCGCAATGTTCCGAATGCCATAATGGCGCGCTGTTGTCGGATGAGAAATACTACAACACCGGCGTTCCGCCCTATAGCGGCTGGGAAGATGACGGTCTGGCGCAGATCACCTTCCGGTACGAGCTTTATTCCAAAGGCTCGACCGAAGATTTCTACCGCCACACCAAGGACGACCCCGGCTTCTATTTCCGCACCAAGGAAAAGGCTGATCTGGGCAAGTTCCGCACGCCGAGCCTGCGCTACACCCTCTATACCGAACCCTACATGCATAACGGCATGTTGGAGACGCTTGAGGACGTAGTGGAATTCTACAACCAGGGCGGCGGCGAGAATGAATTCGCAGCAACCAAATCCCAACTGATCCAGCCGCTTGGCCTGAACGATCAGGAAAAGGCGGATCTGGTGGCCTTCCTGAAATCCCTGTCCGGTGACGAGATTCTGGTCGAAGAACCTGATCTGCCGGATTACCAGCCGCTTCCCGCGGCAGCAGAGGAGTAAGCGTCATGAAAGATCATAACGCAACCGGATGCAGTTGTACGGGTGAGGCCAAGAAGGCCTGCACCGTGAACCGCCGCCAGTTCCTGTTCGCCTCGGGCGCAACAACCTTTGCCGTGATGGTGGCCATGCCCACCCGCCACGGTCAGGCCGAACAGGTGCCCGCATTAGTATCGACCTATCCGCGCAAGCTGATCGGCAAACTGTCCGAACTGGAACAGGATGTGCCCGTAGAGTTCTACTACCCCGATGAGGGCGACTATTCGGACTCGATCCTGGTCAAGACCGGCGTGGAAAGCGGCGGCGGCATTGGTCCGCAAAAGGATGTTGTGGCCTTCAACCTCACCTGCACCCATCAGGGCGGGTCGATGTATGACAGCTACAAGCCTGAACATAAGGTGCTGGGCCCGTGCCCGCTGCACCTGTCCACCTATGACGTGACACGGCACGGCATCCTCGTCTCGGGGCAGGCCTATCAGTCGCTGCCGCAGGTCCTTTTGGAACTGGACGGTGACGATATCTACGCCGTTGGCATGTTCGGCCTGATCTACGGCCGTTACGACAACCTCATTGCATAAGGGAAACGGAATCATGGCAACCCCGTATTACGTACCCGAAACCAACGTCCCGCTGCCGCCCAAAGGGGCCGAGGTCATCTCGACCGCCTGCGACTACTGCATCGTGGCCTGTGGTTACAAAGTCTACCGCTGGCCCGTGACGGCCAAACCCGGTGGCCCCACCGCGGACGAAAACGCCTTTGGCGAGGATTTCCCCGTTGCACCTTTGGGTGCATGGGTCGCGCCGAACCAGCACAATATCGTTCTGCATAAAGGTCAGCCGCACCACGTGGTGATCATTCCTGACAAGGACACGCAATACGTCAACACTGACGGCGACAGTTCCTTGCGGGGCGGGTGTATCGCGCAGAAATGCTATAACCCGCAGACACCGACACGCGACCGTCTGAAGACGCCGTTGATGCGGATCTATGGCACGCTGATGCCGGTTCCGTGGGATCTGGCTCTGGATGTGGCGGCTGAGGTGGGCAACCACGTCATCGCCAAGCACGGCACCAATGCCTATGGCGTGAAAACCTTCAGCTATCAGTATATCGAGAACACCTATGCGATCTCGAAATACGCGCTGCGCCATATCAACACCGCGAACTTCACCTTCCACGACACGCCGTCCGACGTGACCTCGACGCCCGGTTTCCGGGATGCAGGTTTCGACAACTTTGGCCCGTCGTATGAAGACTGGCGCGATGCGGAGACCCTTCTGGTTTGCGGCACCGACCCGTATGAGACCAAGACCATCCTCTATACCCAGTGGATGATGAAGGGGATGCAGAACGGCCAGAAAGAGATCTATCTGATCCCGCGCCGGTCTGCTGGTGTGGCCCATGCAGAAAAGATGGGCGGTCTGCATATCGACGTTCTGCCCGGTACCGACCTGCTGGTCGTCAACGCCATCGCCCGCGTCATCGTGGAAAATGGCTGGGAAGACAGCGACTGGATCAAGAAATGGGTCAATAACAAGTGGGAGAGCTCGTCCGGCTTTGGTCAGGGCACCCGGAACACGCCATGGCAGTGGCGGACGACCTGGGGCAAGTTCCAGACTGCAGGGTTTGAGGACTGGAAAGAGTGGCTGCTGTCGCAGGACGAGTTCTCGCCCGAGAACGCAGCCGCCATGGCCGAAATCGACGTGCAGAAAATCTATACTGCCGCCGAATGGCTGGCCAAACCCAAGGCGGATGGCACACGGCCCAAAACCTCGGTCATGATCGAGAAAGGGTTCTACTGGTCCAACAACACCGGCAACACGCAGGCGATTTCCGCTCTGGGCATCATCTGTGGCTGTGGCGGTCGTCCGGGTCAGGTCATTGGCCGGGCCGGTGGGCACCAGCGGGGCGGCGTGAAGGGCGGGAAATACCCGCGCAACAAATCGCCCGAGAAACTGCCCGGTCGCCGTCGCCGTGCCATGGATACCGACCGGTATCTGATCGCAGGTCATACCCGCATGGCACACGTGATCGGCACCACATGGATCCAATCCATGTGCGGCAGCCAGCAGTTGGCCGATAAGTTCGAGGAACTGACCGTCCGCAACCCGCACCAGATCGCCAGCTTCGACAAGCAAGAGATGATCGACACGCTGAAGGCCCGTGCCGACAGCGGCGGTATGGTGGTGATCAACCAGGACATCTATCTACAGGATCCGATCGGCAACCGTTACGCCGACATCGTGTTCCCCGCAGCGACCTGGGGGGAAGAGGACTTTTTGCGCGCCAACGGCGAACGCCGCCTGCGGCTGTACCAGAAGTTTTATGATGCCCCCGGTGCGGCCAAGCCCGACTGGTGGATCATTGCGCAACTGGCACAGCGGATGGGCTTTGACGGGTTCGATTGGCAGAACTCGAACGAGGTCGCGGAAGAGGCCGTGCGCTTTACCCGCGGGTCGCGCAAGGACTTCCACGCGGTGCATCGTCTGGCCAAGAAGGAAGGCAAGACCCTGCACCAGAAGGTCCGTGAGTTCGGCACCGATGGGGTGCAATGCCCGGTCATGCTGGATGCCGATGGGGTCACGCTGATTGAAACCAAGCGTCTGCACGACACAACCCGCGAACTGCCCGATACCGGTGCGGCTGGCGCGGATGTGTTCAACAAGAAGCTGACGCATTTCAACAGCCAGACCGGCAAGTGCAACATCCAGAAATCGCCTTGGAATCTGTTCTCGGACTATTGGGAATGGCTGAAACCCAACAAGGAAGAAGGCGAGTTGTGGGCGACCTCCGGTCGGATCAACGAACGCTGGCAGTCTGGCTTTGACGACCGTCGCCGCCCGTATATCGTGCAGCGCTGGCCGGAAAACTGGGTTGAAATCCACCCCGATGATGCGGCCGAGCGTGGCATCGAAAGCGGCGACTATGTGATGGTCTATTCGGAACGCGTTCCGGGCAACAAGACCACGCTGCTGGGTGTGGAAGGCGACGACTTCCAGTTCTCGAAACTGATGGAGAACGGGCATATCGAGCTGACCAAAGCGGCGATCACCGCCGTGGCCATGGTCACGCCCGCCATCAAGAAAAGCGTGGTTTACATGGACTTCCTGCACATGCAGCAGCCCGCGAACGCGCTTGAGGGCCGGATCGTCGACTGGATCAGCGGCAACTACAACTACAAGATGGGCGTTGCCAAGCTGCGGAAACTGGGGCCGAGCCCCTACAAGACCTCGTTCCGCACGATGTCCTTCGCGCCGCGCGACATCGCCTGATGTCTTTCCGGGGGGCGGTCGCCATGCCGCCCCTCGGGTCTGGTCCCACTGCAGAAGGGACCACATGGAAGGCAGGCTTCGGTTGGGAAACCTGCCTTCCACTTTCACCCAACCTGTCCCAACGCAAAACATGGCAGACCCGATATGACACTGAAATCCGATACCGCCCTGCGCGATGAGGCCGCTGGCCTGTTTTCCGAATATGCGAAATCCGACTATGACGTGGTCCGTTTGCGCGCCATTCAGGCCCTGACCGCCATTGGTGCCGCCAACAGCCCCGCACTGGTCGAGGCGCTGCTGGACGATGACGAAGACGTCCGTCAGGACGCGGCGCAGGCGCTGGGCGCGCTGGGCGTGCAGGACGCAGCACCGCAACTGCTGGAAAACCTGATCCACGATCCCTGCGGTGAGGTGAAGCTGGCCTGCGTGACCGCTCTGGCCGAATTGAAGTCCGAAGATGCCGCGCCCTACCTGCGCACCCTTGTCACCGGACGCGGCGAGGACATCACATGGGATGAAGACGAGCTGCACCAGGACGAATGGGACGACTGGCTGGACACCCAGATCGCAGCCATCAAGGCGCTGGGTCGCATGGGCGACGCTGCCGCCATTGAGCCCATCGTCATGGCGCTGATGGACGAAGACGGGCAAGAGCTGGGCGATGTGGCGTGCGAGGCGCTGGGCCGGATCGGCCAGCCCGCCGTGCCGACGCTGGGCGTGTTCGCCCAATCCCAAAACCGCCGCCTGCGCCACCGCGCCCTGCGCACGCTGGCCACCATCGGCGGGGCCGAGGCCGAAGCGATCCTGCGCAAGGCCATCGCCGACAAGGACGGCGCCGTGCGCCTGATCGCCTATGAGGCGCTGATGCCCGGCGATCCGGCGTTGGTCGAACAGGCGCTGACCGATGCGGTCGAGGATATCCGCATCGCGGCCCTGACCCAGTCCGGCTTTTCTGAACCCGAATTGCTGGATCGCATGATGCGCGACCCCGGTGCCAAGGTGCAACTGGCGCTGCTCGACCGGCTGGACCGCGACACGCCGATCACGGATCAAGAAGACCTGCGTTGGCAGGTACTGGATTTCCTCGCCACCGGCCAACAGCCCGAGGTCTCGGCGCAGGCACTGGGTCTGCTGGCGGCGCTGGCCCCGGACTTGGTGGCCGATCGCCTGAACGCGCTGTTTTCGGTCGATGCGGACGACCTCAAGGCCGAGCGCATCCAATGGGCCATTGTCGACGCGCTGGCGACCTCGCCCCTGCGCGAGGCGGCAGAATGGCTGCAACGCGCCTGCCGCGCGCCGTTCCGGTCGGTGCGGCTCAAGGCCGTGGCCTCGCTGGCGATGATCGTCACCGATACGAACCGTCCGCATGTGAACCAGCAACAGGGCCGCGAATTACTGCTGTCCTTCGCGCTGGCCCCCATGCCTGTGACCGCCGAGGAAACCCCCGAAGCAGAGACCCCGCAAACCGACATCGCCGCGCTGGAAGAGGCCGGGCTGGACGTCTCGGAGGGCGGCGAGAACGGCCCGACCTCAAGCCTCGGCGCGATCCTCGGTCACGATGCCATCGCCGCCGAGATGACGCAGGAGGCCGAGGAGGATGAGGTCCTACCCCTGACCCCGCGCGAACAGGCGCTGCTGGCCAAGGCGACCCGCCACCCCAAACGCCGCCGCGTCGCGCTGGACGACAATGCCGAAGCGCTGGAGCGGGAAACCCGTCTCTCCGCCATTCGCCTGCTGGGCGAGGTGCCGGGGATGCAGATCATGCTGGCCCAGATTGCGCAGGACCCCGAGACCGAGATCGCGCAACAGGGCTTCTCGGCACTGGCCGCTGCAGTCACGCGTAACGGTGTGGAACTGGAGCACGACCAACTGGTGGACCTGATTACCAAGGGCCTGTCGCACACCGACTCAAGCCTCTCGCTGCAGGCGCTGAAACTGCTGCAACAGGCTGATCTGCCGCCGCAGGACAGCCTGCGCGGCAAGCTGCGGGCGATGGTGAAAACCGGCGATACCGCCTTCCGCATCGACGCCATGCAGATCCTGACCCGCTGGGACGACACGCCGGATGTCGCACGCAGCCTGCTGGATGACGTCTCGGCCCCTGTGCGGCAGGCGGCGATGCGGCTGTTGTCGGAAACCGCGCCCGATCAGGCCGGTGCCGCCATCGTGCCCTTCCTGCTGGCCAACCCCGAGCAGCGGATCGTGACCTATGTCAATGACAGCGCGCCTGCGGTGGTGTCCATTGGCCGCCAATTGCTGACCGAACTGCGCGACGAAGACCGCCGCGCGCAATGGCCGGTGATGATCAGTGCATTGGCCGACCTGCTGGGGACCGACTCCCGGGCGGCGTGAACCCCGGAGGGACAGATGAACATATCGCTGAAACTGACTGCGGCGATCCTGGCGGGGGCGATGGCCTTTGGCCCCGCCGCACAGGCCGACGACCTGCCTGAGGTCGCGGTGGTGCATCAGATCATCGACCTCAACGCCGATACCCCGGCCCATGCGTTCCGGTTCGAACCCAAGTTCCTGCAGGTCCCTGCAGGCGCAACCGTGCGCTTCAAGGGCTCGACCGGGCGGCATACGGTGACCGCCATCACCCGCATGATCCCCGTCGGTGCGCGCAGTTTCGAGATTCGCGGCAAGCCCGAGATGGACCTGACCTTCGAGAAAGAGGGCGTCTACGGCATCCGCTGCCGTGTGCATGGCCGCCACGGCATGGTGATGCTGCTGGTCGTTGGCGACCCCAGCTCGAACCTCGAAGAGGCCAAGGCCTACCTGCCCAAGCTGGGTGAGGCCGAGCAGGCCGGTTTCGAAGAACTCTTCGCCTATATGGAGGCCCAAAATGGCTGATGGATGCGCCTGCGACCGCCACGCCCATATGTACCTGACCGTTGACGACGCGCTGCGGCGCGGGCTGTCCGTTGCTGACCCCCTCACGGACACCGAAACGCTGCCGCTGACGCAGGCCATCGGTCGGGTATTGGCCGAGGATTGCTCCAGCAAGGTCGACATGCCCGCCTTCGACAATTCGGCGATGGACGGCTACGTGCTCCGAACCGCCGATTTGGGCGAGGGGCCATTGTTCGAACTGCCCGTCGCCGGGCGCATTGCCGCCGGAGACAGCGGCGCACATGACGCGCCCCAAGGCAGCGCCCTGCGCATCTTCACCGGCGCGCCGGTGCCGCCCGAATTCGATGCGGTGCTGATGCAGGAAGACTGTGACGCGACCTCGGATCGCATCCGCTTCAGCCGCCGCCCCAAACCCGGCCAGCATATCCGCCGCGCGGGCGAGGACCTGCAGGCTGGCGCGCCCATCCTGCGGCGTGGTTGCGAGATCACCGCGCGCGAAGCCGCCGCGCTGGCTTCGTCGGGATACGGAGAAGTCAAAGTCTACCGCAAGCTCAAGGTCACCATCTTCTCGACCGGTTCCGAACTGCGTCAGCCCGGCGAAGACCTCGGCCCGGGCCAGATCTACAACTCGAACCGCTACATGCTGCTGGCCTTGCTGGACAAGCCGTGGATCGACCTGACCGACCGTGGCCCCGTTGTGGACAGTCCCGCCCTTCTGGAACAGGTCCTGCGCGAAGCCTGCGAGACGTCCGATCTGATCATCACCACCGGCGGCGTCTCGGTCGGCGACGAAGATCACATGCCGCGCCTCTTTGCGGAGATCGGCGGCGAGGTCGATGTGATGAAGGTTGCCATGAAACCGGGTAAGCCGATCATGTTCGGCCGCCGCGGCGATGCGCTTTACGTGGGGCTGCCCGGAAACCCGGTCTCAGCCTACGTCACATGGCAGATTATCGGATCGCAGATGATGGCCCGCCGCGCAGGTTTGCACCGCGTCCATCGCACCCCGGAACATGCCGTGCTGGCCGAGCCGCTGGAACGCCGCGCCGGACGGCAGGAGTTCCGCCCCGTGCGTATCGAAGGGACTGCGCCGGATGGCACGCCCCGGCTGCGCCTGATGGCGGCCTCGTATAGCGGGCGTGTTGCATTGCTGGCGCAAGCCGATGGTCTGGCGGTGATCCCGGCGGAAACGGAAGAACTGCCGGCGGGTCACGCGCTGGACTTCCTGCGGTTCTGAGCGGATCACGATCCGATGTCCCCTTCGGTCTCGTTCTTGCAAGATCAAAGAGCCTGCGGCTACAAATACCCCGCGCCAGCCCAACATGCCCGCCCGGAAGTGCCTATGATCAAAGAACATATCCTTGTTGTCGATGACGACCCACAGATCACCTCGTTCCTGCAACGCTATCTGGAAAAGCAGGGCTGTCAGGTGACCTGTGCAGCGGACGGCACCGCCATGGATGCGGTGCTTGCGCGGGAAGAGGTTGATCTGATCCTGCTGGATATCGGCCTGCCGGGGCGCAACGGGTTCGACATCACGCGCGAACTCCGGGTCAGTTCGAACATACCCATCATCGTGCTGTCGGGTCGGGATGAGATTTTCGACCGCGTCGTCGGGCTGGAATTCGGGGCCGATGACTATATCACCAAACCCTTCGAGGCGCGCGAGGTGTTGGCCCGCATCCGCACCGTCCTGCGCCGCGCCCGCCCCGAGGACAAACCCGTCAACGGGGCCGAGATGCCCCTAATCATCTTCGGCGACTGGGTGCTGAATGTGAACGAACGCACCCTGACTGCGACCGGGGCCGAAGAAGCGACGCCCCTGACCACCACCGAGTTCGACGTACTGCAGGCCTTTGTCACCAACCCGCATATGGTGTTTTCCCGCGATCAGCTGCTGGACAAGGCCCGGGGGCGTGAAACCATCGTCGGTGACCGCACCATCGACGTCCACGTCGCCCGCCTGCGCAAGAAGATCGAGCCCGACCCCGCCGCCCCAACCTTCATTAAGACGGTCCACGGCATTGGCTATTGCTTTGCCGCCAATGTGCGCAAGACGGGTGGCTAGGTCAGGTCCTTATACATATACGTCGTAGGCTCCAGCCGGTCGTCAAACGGGTTGCGGCAATAGTTTGGAATCTCTCCGGCAATCTCAAACCCCAGCGATTGGTACAGCAGGCGCGAGGGGTCGCTGCTGCGCGTGTCCAGCACCAGCATGGTGCGCCCCCGCGCCTTGGCGCGCGCCTCGAGCGCGCCCATCAGCGCCCGACCCAACCCGCGACGGCGGGCGTCGGGATGGACCAGCAACTTGGCCACATCCGCGCGATGCGGCTGGTTCGGCATGGCGGCGGGGATCAGTTGCACGGTGCCCTGAATGCGACCTTCGCCATAAGCTACGAACATATCCAGCGCCCCGGCCTGCAGATCGGGACCCACGCGATCCTGCCAATAGGCGCGGGCATCGCTTTGCGGAAATGGCAGGATGAACCCGACGCTGGCCCCGGTGTGGACGCAGGCATGCAGGATCTCGGTCAGATCATCCAGCGCGCCCTCGAAAAAGGCCGGGCTCAGGCGCGTGATCATATCAGCACCAGCAAATACCGCGCCCCGCGCGCGGGCCCGGTCTCGAACCGCGTCGGACCAGACAGGTGATAGCGCAGGCAATCGCCGCCGCTTAGCACGTGTTCGGTGCCGTCCACGGTCAGCGTCAGCCCCCCATCCAGCAGGATCAGATGATGCTCCTGCCCCGGCTTGGGCGGCGTGTCATAGCTGATCACGGTGCCCGGGGGCAGGTGGCCTTCCATGACTTCACCGCTCAGCCCGGCCGCAGGGGGCGAGACCGACCGGCGGGTAAAGCCCGTCTCGGGGTCGCGCCATTCGGGTTGGCGTTCGAAGGGCACGCGCGGATCGAAACTGTCCTCGACCATCATCAGCAGGCGTGACATGGGCAGGCCGTAGACGGCACATAACCGGCCCAGCGTTTCTGCCGTCGGGCTGACCTCGCCCTTCTCCATCCGCGACAGGGTCGCCCGGCTGATGCCGCTGTGCTCGGCCAGCTGTTCCAACGACCAGCCGCGGCCCTGCCGCAGCTCATTCAGCCGCGCCGCAAGGCGGTGTGACAGATCATCTAACATGGATCATATATGGGAATCATGCTCATATATGGGATTATGGCGCGCGAAAAAGATATCTGCAAATGAAAAAAGAGCGCAGCCTGCGCCGCGCTCTTTCGACTACCCGAAAGGGGGTGGAGCTTACTTCCAGCCCACCTCGTTAAAGATTTTCTGCGCCTCGGGGATGTTCTTTGCGACCTCGGACAGGTTCACCTCATCGGCTTTGAAGGCCCCCAGCGAGGCGACATTTTCCGCCAGCGCCACCCCCTCGACGGCGGGGAATTCGTCATTGCCGTTCGAGAAATAGACCTGCGCCTGATCGCTGGCCAGATACTCCAGGAACTTGACCGCGTTGTCCTTGTTCGGCGCATTGGCTGCAACGCCGGCCCCCGACAGGTTCATATGCGCGCCCTCGGCATCCTGCGCCGGGAACTGCACACCGATCATGTCGATCTCAGCGCTCAGGCCTTTGACGTCTTTGCGCAGCGCGCGGGCGAAGTAGTACGAGTTCGAGACGGCGATCTCACATTCCCCCGACACGATGCCGCGCAACTGATCGGTGTCACCGCCCTGCGGATCACGTGCCATGTTTGCGACCACGCCCTCGGCCCAGGTCTTGGCGGCTTCGGCGCCGTGATTGGTGATGATCGAGGCCAGCAGCGTCTGGTTATAGGTGTTGCTGGACGAACGGATGCAGACCAGATCTTTGTATTCGGGCTTGGCCAGATCCAGATAGGTCGCGGGCGGGTTCGCCACGTCGGCCTTGTCAAAGAAGATGATCCGCGCGCGCTGCGAGAATCCGTACCATTGGTTGTCTTCGTCCTGCAGGTTGGCGGGGATACGTTCTTCCAGAAGCGCGCTGTCGATCGGCTGCAGGATGCCCGCGTTCTTGGCCCGCGCCAGACGCGAGGTATCGACGGTCAGCAGGATGTCGGCGGGCGAGTTCGCACCCTCGGCTTCCATCCGCGCGATCAGCTCGTCGGCCTTGCCTTCGATGCGGTTGATGGTGATGCCGGTGGCCTCTTCGAAATCTGAATACAGCCGCTCGTCGGTGTCGTAGTGGCGCGAGGAATAGAGGTTCAGCTCACCCTCGGCAGCGGCCGAGGTGGCGATCAGGGCCGTCAGGGCGGCGGCGATGCAGGTAGAGGATTTCAGCATGATGTGTCCCAACATTAGAATACGCTGCGGGTTGTAACCCGACTGATTTGGTCAATTAAACGATTCTCCACGGGATGCAAGCAATTCCGACAAATTTAGTTGGTCAAAACGTCGCTGCCGCAGCCCAGACCGGTTTCTTGAAAAGAAACCGCCCCTGAAACTTTCAAAGTTTCAGGTCCCCGGCGGCCCCGTCGCGCTGATTTTGACGTATCGCAATGACCCTGTGTGCTGGTGCGGATTAAGATTGGGCCCGGGAAAGGGAGGCACGGATATGCCAGCGCAGACGAAATCGGACCTGATCGCCATCACCCGCAAGGAATACGACAAGCTGGCGGATCTCATCGAAAGTCTGGATCAGGCCACCGCCCTGAAAAAGCGCGACGAGGACACCTCGATCAAGGATGTCATCGCGCACCGGGCTCATTGGATCGACCTGTTTCTGGGTTGGTACCACGACGGGCAGCAGGGCAAGACGGTGCATTTCCCTGCCCAAGGCTACAAATGGAATGACCTTAAACGCTATAACGCCGATCTGCGGCAGCGACAGTCCGACATGGGCTGGCCCGAGGCGGTGGGGTTTCTGGACCAGACCTACCGCAAGCTGATGGATTTCATGGAAACCCGGTCCGAGCATGACCTTTACGGCGGCCCCATGAAAGGGGCCAATAACGCCTGGACCCCGGGACGCTGGGCCGAAGCGGCGGGGCCCAGCCATTTCCGCTCTGCCTCGAAATACCTGCGGTCGGCCATTCGCAGCGAAACCGGATAGGGCGGCCTGCCACGCACAAAAAAACCGCACCCGAAGGCGCGGTTTTCTAATCGGTATGGGCTGATCTCAGCCCTGGCGCGCTTTGAACTTGCGCTGCGTCTTGTTGATCACGTAGACGCGGCCTTTGCGACGCACAACCCGGCAATCACGGTGCCGGTTCTTGAGCGAGCGGAGCGAGTTCCTGACCTTCATGGGTCTGTCTCCAATCTGCGGCGCCTTCATCAAAGACGTGGCCAGCGCCTGGGTTTCTCGGGTGTCCCGGAGAACCGGAACAGTGAATTCATGGTGGGCGGTACAAGGATCGAACTTGTGACCCCTTCGATGTCAACGAAGTGCTCTACCGCTGAGCTAACCGCCCATGAAACCGACGCAAGACGAACCCCACAACGAAATGGGGCGCGGAACCCCGCGCCGGTAGCGGGGTCTATAAAAGGAGTCGTTGGGGGGATCAAGGGGTTTGGAAGAACTATTTTCCGGTCTATGTTCAATACCAACGAACGGAGAGCCCATGCCCAAGCCCGCGTCCAACACCGCCTATATACTGGACATGCCCGCAAGGCGCACGTCCTGCGTGGTGTTTGCCTCGCCCCATAGCGGCCGGACCTATCCCGCGTCGCTGCTTCAGCGGTCGGTTCTCAGCCGCAGCGCGATTCGGTCCTCCGAGGATGCCTATGTCGATCAGCTGTTTGATTCTGTGTCGACCTTCGGCGCACCGCTGCTGGCGGCCGCCATGCCACGCGCCTATCTGGACCTCAACCGCAGCGCAGACGAGCTGGACCCGGCGCTGATCGCCGGGGCGCGCCGCTATGGGCACAACCCGCGCGTTGCCTCGGGTCTGGGTGTCATTCCCCGCGTCGTGGCCAACGGGCGCGCGATCTATAACGGCAAGCTGACCATGGACGAGGCGCGGCTGCGCATCGACACCTATTGGCGGCCCTATCATCAGCGGCTCAAATCCCTGCTCGCCGAATCGCATGAGGCGTTCGGGCAGGCGATCCTGATCGATTGCCACTCGATGCCGCACGAGGCGGTCTCGATGGCCCGCAGCGCGCGGCCCGAGATCGTGCTGGGTGACCGGTTCGGGGCCTCAGCCTCGGGGGTGATCGTGGATCAGGTCGAAGCGGCCTTTGCCGCCGCAGGCCTGAACGTGGTGCGCAACACGCCTTTTGCCGGGGCTTATGTGACCCAGACCTATGGCCGCCCCGCCCGCCATCAGCACGCCATCCAGATCGAGATCGACCGTTCGCTTTACATGGACGAGGACACAATCCAGCCCAATGGCAACTTTCAGGCCTTCCGCGATCTGCTGGCGCAGGTGACGGCGGATATCGCCGCCATCGGGTCCGAGCCGCAGCAGTTGGCCGCCGAATAGATCAGAATAGATCAGCGCAGCGCGCGCCCCTTCACGATCGCATCCGTCCCGAACCGCCGCCGGATTTCATCGGTAGCGCGTTCCGCCTGCGACCGCTGCGACGCGCCGGGGTCCAGCAGATCACCCGAGATATCGGCCTGATCCTCGGGGCACAGATCGGACAAGCCACAGCCCAGCAGGCGATAGGGCCCCTGATCCCCCACCTGATCGAACAGGTTGCGCGCGGTGCGGTAAATCCGGTCGGCAATCTGCGTCGCATCGCGCAACGACACCCGTCGCGTGATGATCTTGTGATTGGCTCGCTTCAGTTTCAGCGTCACCACCCGCCCGGCCAGCCCGCGGGCCTTGGCCCGGTCGGCCACCTTCTCGGCCAGGCGCCAGATATGCCCGTCCAGTACATCGGTGCTGGCGGTATCCTCGAAAAACGTGGTCTCGTTGCTGATCGATTTCATCGGCGTATGGGCCGAGACACGCCGTTTGTCCTGCCCCCGCGCCAGATGCCACAGCCGGTAGCCCATCGAGCCGAACCGCGCCGTCAGCGCCTCCTGATCCCAGCGCAGCAGGTCGCTGAAGGTGCGAATCCCCGCCCGCTCCAGCGTTTCCTGCGCCGCGGGGCCGATCCCCCAGATCAGGCGTACCGGCTTGCCCCGCAGAAACTCTGCCGTCTCGGCCTGACCGATCACCGAAAACCCGCGCGGCTTATCCAGATCCGAGGCCACTTTGGCCAGAAACTTGTTATGACTCAGCCCGATCGAGCCGGTCAGCCCCAGCTCATCCTTCATCCGTTTCACCAGCCGCGCCAGCATCACCGCAGGCGGCGCGCCGTGCAGGCGCTGGGTGCCCGACAGGTCCATGAACGCCTCGTCCAGCGACAGCGGCTCCACATCCGGTGTCAGCTCATCCATCATCGCCCGGATCTCGCGTGAGACGCTGGCATAAACCGACATGCGCGGTCGGATCACCACCGCGTCGGGACACAAGGCCAGCGCCTTGAACATCGGCATGGCCGAGCGCACGCCCCGGATGCGCGCCACATAACAAGCCGTCGACACCACGCCGCGCTTGCCGCCGCCGATGATCACCGGCTTGTCCGCCAGATCGGGATTGTCACGCTTTTCGACCGAAGCATAGAACGCATCGCAATCCATATGCGCGATGGTCAGATCAAACAGTTCGGGATGCGATTTCACCCGCGGGCTGCCGCAGGACGGGCAGCGCCGTTCATCATTCAGGATGGTCAGGCAGTCCCGGCAAAGACCCGGCATTCCGTTTCCCGCTTTCGGTTCGGTTCAATGCTCGTCTTATATCAACCTCAGGGCCTGCGCCACAAACGGGGCAGGGCAGGGCGCGGTTTTTTGACAAGAAAACCCCCCGCATCGGCGGGGGGGAAGGTAACGGACCTCAGGAAGAGACGGCCCGTTGGGGAGTGTCTTGCCCCAAGACTCGCGCAAAATCATCGCTCTGGATAGGCGCAAGCGCGGTGCCGCGGAACTCGCATATTTCATGTGTATTTTCGGGCACAGGGGCAATTTGGCGCGGAAATCGTGAAAATTGACCCAAGGTCAACTGCTTGCAACCCACTTCTGCTGTGAAATTGGCCGATTCCCGGTGGCCGATCAGGCCCGTGTCAAAGAATTTAACTCGTTCAGAACTGCCTCGGCGGCGGCCTTCGGGTCGGTGGCCTGATAGATCGGGCGGCCCACGACGATATGGTCCGCGCCGTCGCCGATGGCGCTGGCCGGGGTTGCCACGCGTTTCTGATCGCCCAGGGCCGCGCCCGCCGGGCGCACGCCGGGGGTGACGATCAGACGGCCCTCGGCCTGAGGCAGGGCGCGGATCAGTGCGGCCTCTTGCGGGCTGGCAATGACGCCATCGGCCCCGGCCTCGAACGCCTTTGCCGCGCGTTCGACCACCAGCTCCTGTACGTCGCCCGCTTTCAGCAGGCTGGCATCCAGATCGTCGCGGTTCAGCGAGGTCAGGATGGTCACCGCCAGAATCTTCAGGTCCTTGCCCGCAGCCCCTTCCTTGGCCGCGCGCACCACATGCGGGTCGCCATGCACGGTCAGGAAATCCAGATCGAACTGCGCCAACCCGCGCACGGCGTTTTCCACCGTGTTGCCGATATCGAACAGCTTCATGTCCAGAAAGATGCGCTTGCCGTGATCCTGTTTCAGCTCGTTGGCCAAAGCCAGCCCGCCGCCCGTCAGCATCCCCAGCCCGATCTTGTAGAAGGATACGGCATCCCCCAGCCGCTCGGCCATGGCTAGCCCCTGCAGGGCGTTGGGAACATCAAGGGCTACGATCAGGCGATCATCGGACATGGGGAAAGCTCCTGTTTTTTGGCAAACGTCTGCGTCCTAACGGGTTCCGCGTGCTCTGTCCATCTGGGTGACGCAGGTCACGCATAATTTCCGCCGCTATGTTATGTTGGCGGCATTCAAAACAAGGGACACAGTGATGAAGAAGATATTTGTGATCGGCGCTGCCCTGATGCTGGCCGCCTGCGAGGACGCCCCCCAAAGCGATCCGCCGGAAACAGGCGCCGCCCCGGCCCCGACCAACGACAACCTGCCGCTGTCGGGCGGTTACCGGTCCGAGGACGACTGGTGCCAGCTGACCGGCGAAAGCGCCTTTACCATCGATTTCCTGGATCACACCGCCGATCTGGTTTCGTGCCCCACCGGCAGCAGCGCCGAGCAATCGCTGGTCGAGATGTATAACGCTCGAAAGATGGCCGAGACCGGAGGCTATTCCGTCTATTCCATCCCACGCGGCTAAACTCGCCGGGCAACCCACGCGGCATTCAGCGCAATCAGGGCGATGCCCGACAGCTCCAACAACCAGTTGATGCGAACCGACAGGATTTCGGCCCGCAGCAGCGCGTCGAACTGGTGGAACCCGGCTGCGCGGATGAGCACAAAGCAGATCAGCAGGATGAACCCGATCAGCGCCACGCCGACCTGACCCAGATGGTGGCGCAACGCCCACAGGCTCATCACCGCGACCAGCAGCCCCGAGGCCATCACCGCCAGAATAAAGCCCAACTGCACCACCCGCCGATCCTCGTACCAGCCCTGCATCCGCGACAGGCAGCGCCCTGCGGTGGTCAGCGCCGATTGCAGATCAAGCTGCTTGTTGACCATCAGCGCCACCAGCAACAGCGACAGCAGCAACCAGAACCAGCGCACCGTGCGGCCCCAGGGCGCGCGCGCCGCCCGGAAACACAAAACCGCCGCGACCCCATAGGCCACTACCGTCAACCACCCCATCACGCTGGGGTCGCCAATGACGGGCGACCACTGGTCCGCCACGCAGCGGCGCAGGTCGTCAACTGAGATCATCGCAAAACAGCCTTAGAAAACCGGTTCGATCTCATCGGTTTGTGGCAAATCGCGGCGATATTGCAAGGGCGGAATGGCGGTTGTGCTATTGTGACCGCACAGTCTTGAATACACGCCGATATTACCCAAATTGAATGTGAGGCCCAGACCGACGCGCGCCGCCAAGCGGGCGCATCACAACAGGGCGCTTATAGAAGGAGAACACTATGGACTTGAACAAGTTCACTGAGCGGGCACGGGGTTTCGTGCAGGCGGCGCAGACCATTGCGCTGCGCGAAGGGCACCAGCGGCTGGAGCCCACACATATACTCAAGGCATTGATGGATGACGATCAGGGGCTGGCTAGCAACCTGATCACCCGCGCGGGCGGCGCGCCCAACCGCGTGGTCGAGGCGCTGGATGCCGCCATGGGCAAGATCCCGAAAGTCAGCGGCGATGCCAGCCAGATCTACATGGACGGCCAGACCGCCAAGGTTCTGGACGAGGCCACCAAGATTGCCACCAAGGCGGGCGACAGCTTTGTGCCGGTCGAACGGGTGCTGATGGCGCTGTGCATGGTGAAATCCAAAGCCAAGGACGCTCTGGAGGCCGGGGCAGTATCCGCGCAGAAACTGAACGAAGCGATCAACGATATCCGCAAGGGCCGTACCGCTGACACCGCGTCGGCGGAGGAAGGCTATGACGCGCTCAAGAAATACGCGCGGGACCTGACCGAGGCTGCGGCTGAAGGTAAGATCGACCCGATCATCGGACGGGACGAAGAAATCCGCCGCTCGATGCAGGTTCTGTCGCGTCGCACCAAGAACAACCCGGTTCTGATCGGGGAACCCGGCGTTGGTAAAACCGCGATTGCCGAGGGTATGGCCCTGCGGATCATTAACGGTGACGTGCCGGAATCGCTGAGAGACAAGAAGCTGCTCGCGCTCGACATGGGTGCGCTGATCGCTGGCGCGAAATACCGCGGTGAGTTCGAGGAACGCCTCAAGGCCGTTCTGACCGAAGTGACCGAGGCCGCCGGTGAGATCATACTTTTCATCGATGAGATGCACACGCTGGTCGGTGCCGGTAAATCCGACGGCGCGATGGATGCCGCCAACCTGATCAAACCCGCGCTTGCCCGGGGTGAGTTGCATTGTATCGGCGCGACCACGCTGGATGAGTATCGCAAATACGTGGAAAAAGACGCGGCCCTCGCGCGCCGGTTCCAGCCCGTTGTCGTGGCTGAGCCTACGGTCGAGGACACGATCAGCATCCTGCGCGGCATCAAGGAAAAATACGAGTTGCACCACGGTGTGCGCATCTCGGATTCGGCGCTGGTCTCGGCGGCGACGCTGTCGCACCGCTATATCACCGACCGCTTCCTGCCCGACAAAGCCATCGATTTGGTCGACGAAGCCGCGTCGCGTTTGCGGATGGAAGTGGACTCCAAGCCCGAGGAACTCGATCAATTGGACCGCCAGATCCTGCAGATGCAGATCGAGGAAGAAGCGCTGAAGCTGGAAGATGATGCGGCCTCGAAGGATCGTCTGGAAACCTTGCAAAAGGATCTGGCCGACCTGCAAGAGCAATCCGCCGAGATGACCGCCCAGTGGCAGGCCGAACGCGACAAGCTGGCCGGTGCGCGTGATCTGAAAGAACAGCTCGACAAGGCGCGTGCCGATCTGGAGATCGCCAAGCGTGAAGGCAACCTCGCGAAAGCAGGTGAGCTGTCTTACGGCGTCATCCCCGAGCTTGAGAAAAAGCTGACCGAAGCCGAAAACGCCGAAAGCAACGCCATGATGGCCGAGGAAACGGTGCGTCCGGAGCAGATCGCCTCCGTGGTCGAACGCTGGACCGGTATCCCGACCTCGAAAATGCTGGAAGGTGAGCGCGAGAAACTGCTGCGGATGGAAGACGATCTGCATTCCCGCGTGATCGGTCAGGATGCAGCAGTGACCGCCGTCGCCAACGCCGTGCGCCGTGCCCGCGCAGGTCTCAACGATGAGAACCGCCCGCTGGGATCGTTCCTGTTCCTCGGGCCCACCGGCGTGGGGAAAACTGAGCTGACCAAGGCCGTGGCGAACTTCCTGTTCGACGACGACAACGCTATGGTGCGCATCGATATGTCTGAGTTCATGGAGAAACACGCGGTCGCCCGCCTGATCGGGGCCCCTCCGGGCTATGTCGGCTATGACGAAGGCGGTGTGCTGACCGAAGCCGTGCGGCGCAGACCCTATCAGGTCGTGCTGTTTGACGAGGTTGAAAAGGCGCACCCGGATGTGTTCAACGTGCTGCTGCAGGTTCTCGACGATGGCGTTCTGACCGACGGTCAGGGCCGCACCGTGGACTTCAAACAGACGCTGATCATCCTGACGTCGAACCTCGGCTCTCAGGCGCTCAGCCAACTGCCCGAAGGCGCGGACAGCGCGCAGGCGCGGCGGGACGTGATGGATGCGGTCCGGGCCCATTTCCGGCCCGAATTCCTGAACCGTCTGGACGAAACCATCATCTTCGACCGGCTCAAGCGGGCCGATATGGATGGCATCGTCGATATCCAGATGGCGCGTCTGCAAAAACGTCTGGCCGCCCGCAAGATCGAACTGGCTTTGGATGATGGTGCCAAGGAGTGGCTGGCCAACGAAGGCTATGACCCGGTCTTCGGTGCCCGTCCGCTGAAACGCGTAATCCAGCGCGCGCTGCAGAACCCTCTGGCCGAGGCGCTGCTGGGGGGTGAGATCAAGGATGGCGAGACCGTTCCCGTCACCGCCGGGGCCGAAGGCCTGATCATCGGCGACCGGCTGGGCACGTCCGACCGCCCCCGCCCGGACGATGCGGTGGTGCACTAACACGCAAGCCTGAATAAGACCCGCCAACCCGGCGGGTCTTTGTTTTCCAGCAGGCGGGTCGGGCCGGGCTTCTCATAAACTCTATCTCCAATCTGCGCGAATTTGGAGCTCGGCCAACTGATGGTCAGAATATTCCCGAGAAACAGTCTCTGTAATACGTAGGCGATACCGCGTCCCCGGCGTTCAGTCGGGCGACGTGGCTACGGCCCATAGAGTAGCTACCGCCCATGGAAACGTTCCTTGGGGCAGAGAGGCGATGAACCAGCGTTAAGAGCCATTTGCCATGCCCCAAACGCATAGCGGCCAGACCGAAACCCGTATTGTTAGCGTTACCACGAAGGTCTATCTGAACCCTGTCCCAAGAAGGAACACAATGGAAATGCCGGGGAATGCGCTCTGGCACAGAAAGGATCAAAGATATGGCACATACAGCTACACTGACACATAGTGGTCTCTCTCTCGGCGAACGGTTTGCAAACCTTGTTGCGCGGATCAAAGAGGCCAACGCTCTGCGGGCGCAATACAGCCACACCTATGCCGAACTGCAGAGCCTGAACGACCGCGAACTCAACGATATCGGTGTCCGCCGCTGCGACATCGCCGACATCGCGCGCGTGCATGTCTACGGCTCGTAAGACAAACCCGTTTGACTGGTGAGAAAAGAGGCGCCCCCGGGGCGTCTCTTTTGCGTTGCAGGGCAGGGGTCGGGCGCGCTGGCCAGACAAAACTTGCAACTGCGGCCGGAACGCTGTATCGCGCTCCGGTGGCATCGCGCCACGAGAATCAAAACCAAGAAATGCCGTGTCTGACCCATCACGCTTCGGGGTCATTTCCGGCGAAGGAGAAGCGACATGAAACTGAATGAACTGCGCGACAATCCCGGCGCTGCACCGAAACGGACCCGCGTTGGCCGTGGTCCCGGCTCGGGCAAGGGTAAAATGGGTGGCCGTGGTATCAAAGGCCAGAAATCCCGTTCGGGTGTGGCCATCAACGGTTACGAAGGCGGCCAGATGCCGCTGTACCAACGTCTGCCCAAGCGTGGCTTCAACAAGCCGAACCGCAAGGCGTTTGCCGTTATCAACCTGGGCCTGATCCAGAAATTCGTCGACGCCGGCAAGCTGGACGCCAAAGCTGCGATCACCGAGGATGCACTGGTTGCCTCCGGTCTGGTGCGTCGCAAGCTGGACGGTGTCCGCGTGCTGGCCAAGGGCGAAATCAGCGCCAAAGTGAACCTGGAAGTGACCGGTGCTTCGAAAGCTGCTGTTGAGGCAGTCGAAAAAGCGGGCGGTTCGCTGACGGTCACAAAAGCTGCTGCGGCAGAGTAAGCGCTTGTGAGCGGGCTCCGACCCGCTTACATAGACCTCAGAGTTTTCCAAGACGCCGCCCGAGCCGGAAAACGGTTCCGGGCGGTGTTTGCATAAGAGAGACCGATTTATGGTATCAGCAGCAGAACAAATGGCAGCCAACACAAGCTGGGCTGCCCTTGGTAAAGCCACCGATCTGCGCAACCGCATCCTGTTCACGCTGGCCTTGCTGATCGTCTATCGTCTGGGCACCTTCATTCCGGTGCCGGGCATTGACGGGCAGGCCCTGCGTGAGTTCATGGAACAAGCGGGGCAGGGCATCGGCGGCATGGTGTCGATGTTCACCGGCGGGGCGCTGGGGCGGATGGGTATCTTTGCCCTTGGTATCATGCCCTACATCTCGGCCTCGATCATCGTGCAGCTGCTGACCTCGATGGTTCCCGCGCTCGAACAGCTCAAGAAAGAGGGTGAGCAGGGGCGCAAGAAGATCAACCAATACACCCGTTTCGGCACCGTGGCCTTGGCCACCGTACAGGCCTATGGTCTGGCCGTTTCGCTGGAATCGGGCGATCTGGCCACCGATCCGGGCCTGTTCTTCCGTATGTCGACCATGATCACGTTGGTCGGCGGCACCATGTTCCTGATGTGGCTGGGTGAACAGATCACCGCGCGCGGCATCGGCAACGGTATCTCTCTGATCATCTTCGTAGGCATCATCGCCGAGGTTCCGGCCGCGCTGGCGCAGTTCTTCGCAAGCGGCCGCAGCGGTGCGATCAGCCCCGCCGTGATCGTAGGTGTGATCATCATGGTCATCGCCGTGATCACCTTCGTGGTGTTCATGGAACGGGCCTTGCGCAAGATCCATATCCAGTACCCGCGCCGTCAGGCCGGGATGAAAGTCTACGAAGGCGGCTCCAGCCACCTGCCGGTCAAGGTCAACCCCGCGGGCGTTATCCCGGCGATCTTTGCCAGCTCGCTACTGCTGCTGCCGGTGACGATCTCGACCTTTTCGTCGGGGGCGACCAACGGCCCGATCATGTCGTGGCTGCTGGCCAATTTTGGCCCCGGACAGCCGCTGTACCTGCTGTTCTTCGCCTCGATGATCGTGTTCTTCGCCTATTTCTACACGTTCAACGTGTCGTTCAAACCGGACGATGTGGCGGACAACCTGAAAAAGCAGAACGGTTTTGTACCGGGCATCCGCCCCGGCAAGAAAACCGCCGAGTATCTGGAATACGTGGTCAACCGCGTGCTGGTTCTGGGCTCGGCCTATCTGGCCGCCGTCTGCCTGCTGCCGGAAATTCTGCGGGGCCAGTTTGCCATCCCGTTCTATTTCGGCGGCACGTCGGTGCTGATTATCGTCTCGGTGACCATGGACACGATCCAACAGGTCCAGAGCCATCTGCTGGCGCATCAATATGAGGGGCTGATCGAAAAGTCCCAGCTGCGCGGCAAAAGCAAGAAACGCGGCAGAAAGGCACCGACCCGTCGATGAACATCATTCTTCTCGGCCCCCCGGGGGCAGGCAAAGGTACGCAGGCGCGGCATCTGGTTGACACCCGCGGTATGGTGCAGCTCAGCACCGGAGACATGCTGCGCGCCGCCAAGACCAGCGGCACCGAGATGGGCAACCGCGTGGCCGAGGTGATGGCAAAGGGTCAACTGGTCACGGATGAAATCGTGATCGGCCTGATCGAAGAGAAGCTGACCTCGGAAACCGGCGCGGGCTTCATCTTTGACGGTTTCCCCCGCACGCTGGCACAGGCCGATGCGCTGGCCGCCCTGCTGACCAAGCTGGGCCAGTCCCTGCATACGGTGATCGAGATGCGGGTGGATGACGACGCACTGGTCGACCGGATCACCGCGCGGTCGACCTGCGGCGGCTGTGGTGAGGTCTATAACGACAACACCAAGCCGATCCCGGCCGACGGCAAATGCACCAATTGCGGCAAGGAAAACGACTTCACCCGTCGCGCCGATGACAACGAAGACAGCCTGCGCACGCGGCTGATGGAATACTACAAGAAGACCTCTCCGCTGATTGGCTATTACTACGCCAAAGGTGATCTGCGCCCCGTCAACGGGCTGGCGGATATCAAAGAGGTCACGGCGTCGATTGAGGCTGTGCTGGGTTGAACGAAAGCGCTAAAGTTGCCGTGCCGGAGCGACTTTCTGAATCATGCAAACGGTACGGCGATCTCCTACGGTCCGAGCGGCGAACTTGCATAACTGTTCTGGTGGTGGGCTTTCTTGTGTGCTTCCCAACAGCAGCACTCTTATTTGAGTGGTTTGCAGCTCCGCATTCTTTTAGCGATTTTTCGTTTGCGTCATTGAGCTATTGGGGAGCATACCTCGTTATCTTCTTGTTACTTGTCCGAGTTATCTGGAAACCCATCGAAGAAAAGAAGCGGGAAATCGAAGCCGAGTTTTCACAATATGGGCTACGGATTTTTCAGGTCAAAGGCACCAAGTTCGACATTGCAGAACTCGAAGACGAGTGAAGCGATCAATTGTCCTTGACGCCAGCGCCAAAAGCCCATATCGACCCCCATCCCTAAAGGGAATCAAGACCGCGTGCGGGATTCGTCCCAACCGCCCCGACCACCTCGAATAATGCTGGACCCTCTGGCCACACTGCCACGGTCAAGCGTTGTGAAAAAAGGTTCTGGAGTTACGGAACCGCAACGAAAAGGAAAGTGACACGTGGCACGTATTGCCGGCGTAAACATCCCGACTGCAAAGCGGGTACCAATCGCCCTCACATATATCACCGGTATCGGCAACACCTCGGCCAAAGCGATCTGCGAAGCCGTGGGCATTGAAGCGACCCGTCGCGTCAACGAACTGTCCGACGCCGAAGTTCTGAAGATCCGGGAATTCATCGACGAAAACTTCACCGTCGAAGGTGATCTGCGTCGTGAAGTTCAGATGAACGTCAAGCGCCTGATGGACCTGGGCTGCTATCGCGGTCTGCGCCACCGCCGCAACCTGCCGGTTCGCGGTCAGCGTACCCACACCAATGCTCGTACCCGCAAAGGCCCCGCAAAGGCCATTGCCGGTAAGAAGAAATAAGAGGGGGTCTGACCGATGGCACGCGACAAGACTCGCATCAAGCGCAAAGAGCGTAAGAACATCGCATCGGGCGTTGCCCATGTGAACTCGACCTTCAACAACACCAAGATCCTGATCTCGGACGTACAGGGCAACGCCATCTCGTGGTCGTCTGCCGGTACCATGGGCTTCAAAGGGTCGCGGAAATCGACGCCTTATGCGGCTCAGATGGCTGCAGAAGACGCAGGCAAGAAGGCGCAGGAACATGGCGTCAAGACGCTGGAAGTCGAAGTTCAGGGCCCCGGTTCGGGCCGTGAATCGGCTCTGCGTGCGCTGGCTGCCGTGGGCTTCAACATCACGTCGATCCGCGACGTGACACCGATCGCTCACAACGGCTGCCGCCCGCCGAAGCGCCGCCGCGTCTAAGCGATTTCGAATTTGGCTGGGGCTGTGTTTTTGCACGGCCCCAGCACGTCATTTTGAACCTCGGGCGTCTGCACCTTGTTGGTCATGGGGCGCGGACAGGAATGGAGGGATTACATGATCCACAAGAATTGGGCAGAATTGATCAAGCCGACCCAACTGGACGGCAAGCCGGGCAACGACCCTGCGCGTCAGGCAACTCTGGTCGCTGAACCGCTGGAGCGTGGCTTTGGTCTGACCCTGGGCAACGCGCTGCGCCGTGTGCTGATGAGCTCGCTGCAAGGCGCGGCCATCACCAGCGTTCAAATCGACAACGTCCTGCACGAGTTCTCCTCGGTCGCTGGCGTGCGTGAAGACGTCACCGACATCATCCTGAACCTCAAAGGCGTGTCCCTGCGCATGGAAGTCGAGGGCCCCAAGCGCCTGTCGATCAATGCCAAGGGTCCGGCGGTTGTCACCGCTGGCGACATCAGCGAAAGCGCCGGTATCGAGGTTCTGAACCGCGATCACGTCATCTGCCACCTGGACGATGGCGCCGACCTGTTCATGGAACTGACCGTCAACACCGGCAAGGGTTACGTCTCGGCTGAGAAGAACAAGCCCGAGGATGCGCCCATCGGCCTGATCCCGATCGACGCGATCTATTCGCCGGTCAAAAAGGTTGCCTATGACGTTCAGCCGACCCGTGAAGGTCAGGTTCTGGACTATGACAAGCTGACCCTGAAAATCGACACCGACGGTTCGATCACTCCGGAAGACGCGTTGGCTTTTGCCGCGCGTATCCTGCAGGATCAGCTGTCGATCTTCGTCAACTTCGACGAACCGGAATCGGCTGGCCGCCAGGACGAAGACGATGGTCTGGAGTTCAACCCGCTGCTGCTCAAGAAAGTCGACGAGCTGGAGTTGTCGGTCCGTTCGGCAAACTGCCTGAAGAACGACAACATCGTTTACATCGGCGATCTGATCCAGAAGACCGAAGCCGAGATGCTGCGCACCCCGAACTTCGGCCGCAAGTCGCTGAACGAGATCAAGGAAGTGCTGTCCGGTATGGGTCTGCACCTCGGCATGGATGTCGAGGACTGGCCGCCCGACAACATCGAAGATCTGGCGAAGAAATTCGAAGACGCCTTTTAAGCCGATGCCGGGCTGAAGCCCGGCCTACGGTTTGTACAAAACGAACGCTCCGCCCTGTGCGGGGCGTACAAAACGAAAGATCCGGGCAATCCCGCCCCAAGGAGAGCCGGTGACACGCATCGCTGGCCAGACAAAGCAAAACGCTAAAGAAGGATTAAGAAAATGCGTCACGCACGTGGTTACCGCCGCCTGAACCGTACTCATGAGCACCGCAAGGCGCTCTTTGCGAACATGGCTGGCTCGCTCATCGAACATGAGCAGATCAAGACAACTCTGCCCAAGGCAAAAGAACTGCGCCCGATCATCGAAAAGCTGGTCACTCTGGGCAAGCGCGGCGACCTGCACGCCCGCCGTCAGGCCGCAGCACAGCTGAAAGAAGACAAAGACGTCGCCAAGCTGTTCGAAGTTCTGGGCCCCCGCTACGCCGAGCGTCAGGGCGGCTATGTCCGCATCCTGAAAGCTGGCTTCCGCTATGGCGACATGGCCCCGATGGCGATCATCGAATTCGTTGATCGTGACGTCGACGCCAAAGGCGCAGCCGACAAGGCGCGCGTTGCTGCCGAAGAGGCCGCAGAAGAATAAGATCAGGGACTGTGCTGATCAGGAACCTCCGTTCGGGCAACCGGGCGGAGGTTTTTCTTTTGGTGCATCGCTTGCTTGCAATCATGGCCCGTGGTCAGCATATCTTGGCTGACCCAAAAACCGGAGCTTCCATGATCCGTACCCTAATACCATTGGCGCTTTTGACGCTTGCCACCACCGGTCACGCCGAAACTAAGGTGCCGCAATCTCAGGCCGAAATCAGCCTCGGCTTTGCGCCAGTGGTCAAACAGGCCGCGCCTGCTGTGGTCAATATCTACGCCAAGATTGTGCGCGAGGGGCGGGTCAATCCGCTGTTCTCGGACCCGTTTTTTCAGGACTTCTTTGGCCGCGGGTTCAACGAGCCGCGACAGCGGGTGCAGAACTCGCTGGGATCTGGTGTGATCCTGTCGCGAGATGGCTATGTAGTGTCCAACTACCACGTCGTCGGCACCGCGACCGAGATCCGCGTCGTCACAACAGATCGCCGCGAATATTCGGCGCAGGTGGTGCTGGGGGACAAGGAAAGCGACATTGCGATCCTGCGGCTGGACGATGCCGAGGGCCTGCCCCACCTCACTTTACGCGATTCAGACCATGTTGAAGTAGGCGAACTGGCGCTGGCGATCGGCAACCCGTTCGGCGTAGGCCAGACTGTATCGTCGGGCATCATCTCGGGGCTGGCGCGTACCGGCACAGCGACCGGCAACGCGCGCGGCTATTTCATTCAGACTGACGCGGCGATCAATCCGGGCAACTCGGGCGGGGCGTTGATCGACGTGAATGGTGATCTGATCGGCATCAATACCTCGATCCTGACGCGTTCCGGCGGCTCGAATGGTATCGGTTTTGCCATCCCGGCCAATCTGGTGGCTGAATTCCTGCGGCAGGCGCAGGCGGGCAATGACAGTTTCGTAAGCCCTTGGGCAGGTATCGCGGGTCAGCATATGAGCGCGGATATCGCCGAGTCTCTGGGTCTGACTTTTCCCATGGGCGTCGTGATCTCGGACATCCATCCGCTCAGCCCTTTGGGCGAGGCCGGGTTGCGGGTTGGGGATGTTGTGACCCATGTGGATGGGGATGAGGTGAACTCACCCGCCGAGATGAAATTCCGCATGTCCGTGGCGGGTGTGGGCGGCACCTCGGTCCTCACGCTCCTGCGTGGGGATCAGAGCGATGATATTAGCGTTGCGCTGGTCAGGGCTCCGGAAACACCTGCAGCGGACGAGACCACTCTGGACGACAACACGGTGATGCCCGGCCTGACCGTCTCGCGCATCAACCCGGCGGTGATCACACGGCTGCGGCTGCCCCTGTCGGTGACCGGTGTCGTGGTTGTCGATGCAGCCCGGTATGGCGGGCGTTCGGGCCTGCGGGCGGGCGACGTGATCACCACCATCAACGGGGCCGAGATCGTCGAGCCCTCCGACGTGACCAAGGCGCTGACCGACCCCGGCCGCCGTCTGCAGTTTGAGATTCAGCGCGGCGGGCGGTCTGTGTCGCTGCGGTTCCGGTTGTGATCTGTGTCTGATCTGTTTGATACCGGCGGGGCCGAGCCTGCCGCCGCGCCCCACCGCCCGCTGGCGGACCGGCTGCGCCCGCAATCGCTGGCCGAGGTGATCGGGCAGGAACAGGTTCTGGGCCCGGACGCACCGTTGGGCGTCATGCTGGCCTCGGGCAGCCTGTCCAGCCTGATTTTCTGGGGCCCGCCGGGGGTTGGCAAGACGACGATCGCGCGCCTGCTGGCACAGGAAACGGACCTGCATTTCGTGCAGATCAGCGCTATTTTCACTGGTGTGCCCGATCTGAAGAAAGTGTTCGAGGCGGCGAAGATCCGGCGCCAGAACGGGCAGGGAACGTTGCTGTTCGTCGACGAAATCCACCGGTTCAACAAAGCGCAGCAGGACGGGTTCCTGCCGCATATGGAGGATGGCACGATCCTTCTGGTCGGGGCCACGACCGAGAATCCTTCGTTCGAATTGAATGCCGCTGTGCTCAGCCGGGCGCAGGTGCTGGTGCTGGAGCGGCTCAGCCTTGCTGATCTGGAACGGCTGACCCAACGCGCCGAGAAAGAGCTGGGTCGTGCCCTGCCGCTGACCCCGGCGGCGCGGGATGCGCTGCATGAGATGGCGGATGGCGATGGGCGGGCGCTGCTGAACCTGATCGAACAGGCGGCGGCGTGGAAGACCGAAAAGGCGCTGACGCCCGAGGCGCTGTCGACCCGCCTGATGCGCCGGGCCTCGAAATACGACAAGTCGGGTGACGAGCACTACAACCTGATCTCGGCCCTGCACAAATCGGTGCGTGGCTCGGACCCGGACGCGGCGCTGTATTGGTTCGCGCGCATGTTGACCGGCGGGGAAGACCCGCGCTTTCTGGCCCGCCGCCTGACCCGCATGGCGGTCGAGGATGTGGGGCTGGCTGATCCGCAGGCACAGGCAATCTGCTTGCAGGGGTGGGAAACCTATGAACGGCTGGGCTCACCCGAGGGTGAGTTGGCGCTGGCGCAGGCGGTGGTGTATCTGGCGCTGGCTCCGAAGTCCAACGGAGCCTATGTGGGCTATAAGGCTGCGATGGCGTTGGCCAGGAAATCGGGCAGCGAACCGCCACCCAAGCATATTCTGAACGCGCCGACCTCGCTGATGAAGGATCAGGGATATGGCAGCGGCTATGCCTATGATCACGACGCAGAGGACGGGTTTTCGGGTCAGAACTATTTCCCCGACGACATGGAGAGACCGGCACTCTATCAGCCTGTCGAGCGCGGGTTCGAGCGCGAGCTGAAAAAGCGGCTGGAGTATTTCGCGAAACTTCGGACGCAACGCAACGCGCGCTAGGGTTGGCTTGACTCTGCGCGCGATGCGCGCGACAGACGCGTGTTTTCGGGGCCGGATATCAGGCAAAGGGCAAGGACATGAGCGGCGTACAGATGATCATCGTGGCAGAGGGCGATGGCGACCAGCGGCTGGATCGCTGGCTGCGCCGCCTGTTCCCGCATGTCAGCCAGGGCCGTATCGAGAAGATGTGCCGCAAGGGCGAGCTGCGGGTCGACGGCGGACGGGTCAAGGCCTCGACCCGGTTGGAGGTCGGGCAATCCGTACGCGTGCCGCCGCTGCCTGATGCGGATCACAAACCGGTTGAGGTGAAGCATCGCGTTTCGGATGCGGATGCGAAGATGATCCAGTCCTGCGTGATCTATCGCGACGACCATATTCTGGCGCTGAACAAACCCCATGGCCTGCCGGTGCAGGGCGGCAGCGGCCAGACCCGCCATGTGGACAGCCTGTCCGAGGCGCTGCGCTTTGGCTATGACGAGAACCCGCGCCTTGTGCACCGGCTGGACAAGGATACCTCGGGCGTGCTGCTGATGGCGCGCACGCGCGAGGCGGCCAAGGGCCTGACCGCTGCATTCCGCCACCGCAACACGCGCAAGATCTACTGGGCGCTGGTGGCCGGTGTGCCGACGCCCTATCTGGGCGAGATCAAGACCGGGCTGGTCAAAGCCCACGGTCATGGCAAGCAGGGGGAAGGCGAGAAGATGATCGCCATCCATTCCAGCGAAGTGAATGACACGCCCGGCGCAAAGCGGGCGCATACGCTTTATGCAACGCTTTATCGTGTGGCAGGTCGGGCCGCCTGGATCGCGATGGAGCCAGTCACGGGCCGGACCCATCAGTTGCGCGCGCATATGGCGGCCATCGGGCATCCGATCATCGGCGATGGCAAATATGGCGGGTCGGGTCAGGAAAACCTCGGCGATGGCTGGGGCGCGCAGCTGGGCGGCGTGATCAGCAAAAAGCTGCACCTGCACGCGCGGCGTCTGTCCTTTGAACATCCGATGACGCGGAAGCCCGTGGCGATCGAGGCCCCGCTGCCGGAGCATATGAAGCACAGCTGGGATACGCTGGGCTGGACTGAAGACCTTGCCGCTGATGATCCGTTCGAGGAGCTGCGATGAGCACGCCCCTGCGGCTGGTTCTGTTTGACGTGGATGGCACTCTGGTCGACAGTGAGGGGGCGATCGTTTCGGCCATGACCGCCTGTTTTGAGGCGCTGTCGCTGCCAGTGCCGGACCGTGCGGCGATCCTGTCGATTGTAGGTTTGTCGCTGCCACATGCGATGGCGCGCCTTGCGCCGGACCAGCCCGACAAGGTGCAGGGCCATCTGGTCGAGGGATACAAACAGGCCTATCACGCGCAGCGTCTGGAACAGGGCGCGGCCAGCTCGCCGCTTTATCCCGGCGCGCGCGCGGTGATCGAGGCGTTGCATGGGCAGGACGAGGTTCTGCTGGGCGTGGCCACGGGCAAATCCCAGCGCGGGTTGGATGCGCTGCTCGAGGCGCATGGGCTTGAGCGCTATTTTGTCACCCGGCAGGTGGCGGATCACCATCCGTCGAAACCGCACCCGTCGATGATCGAAACGGCATTGGCGGAAACCGGAGTATCGCCCCGGCACGCGGCGATGATCGGCGACACCAGTTTCGATATGGAGATGGCCGCCGCCGCGCAGGTCGCCGGGATCGGCGTCAGCTGGGGCTATCACGACCGGCCCGCCTTGCGCGCCGCGCGCATGGTGATCGACGAGTTTGAACATTTGCCAGACGCACTGGCCAAGATCTGGGACAACTAAGATGAGCGACTGGAAACCCAAACGCTTCTGGACCGACAGCACGGTCGTGGAGACCGAAGGCGGCCATACGGTCGAACTGGATGGCCGCCGGGTGAAAACGCCGGCCAAGACCGCTCTGATCCTGCCCACCCGCGCCATGGCCGAGGCCGTGGCCGCCGAATGGGATGCTCAAGAGACCGAGGTTGACCCGACCACGATGCCCTTCACCCGTTCAGCCAATGCAGCGCTGGATAAGGTGCAGCTTCAGCATGGCGAAGTGGCCGACATGCTGGCGGATTATGGCGATTCGGATTTACTGTGCTATCGCGCCACCCATCCCGAGACTTTGCAGGCGCGGCAGGCCGAGGCCTGGGACCCGGCGCTTGACTGGGCCGCCGAGGCGCTGGGCGCGCGGCTGATCCCCCGGGCCGGGGTGGTGCACCAGCCGCAGGATGCCAAGGCACTTGATGCTTTGCGGGCGCAGGTTCATGCTCTCACCCCGTTCCAGATGGCGGCGTTTCATGATCTGGTCAGCCTGTCCGGCTCATTGATCCTGGGGTTTGCGGCGGCACAGGATTGGCGCGAAGCCAGCGAAATCTGGCGCATATCCCGGCTGGACGAGCTTTGGCAGATCGAACAATGGGGCGCCGACGACGAAGCCGAGGCCGCCGCCCGCACCAAAGAAGAGGCCTTTTTGCACGCTAAGCGCTTCTTTGATCTCTCTAACTGAGACCAGATAGGCCGGGTTCGCAATCCCTGCAGCACTTTCCTGCGCCCTGACCTATCGTTTTCCCTGATCCGGCCCTTGACGTTTGTTGATGAATACGCCCAAACTCGGGCCACTAAAGGGGAGACACCTTTTGGGTAACCTTTCTGGCGCGCAGGTGCCGGATCGAACCGTCCCTGCAAGGGATGGAAAATCAGGAAGAGGTAAAAATGAAAAAATCCGTAATCTTGGGCGTGGCAACGATTGCCGGCCTGGCTGCTGGCGCAGCTGCGGCGGGAACTGTTGACGATGTCAAAGCACGCGGCAAGCTGAACTGCGGTGTGACCACCGGTCTGGTCGGCTTCGCTGCACCCGACGCAAATGGCGAATGGCAGGGCTTTGATGTCTCGCTGTGCCGTGCTGTTGCTGCCGCCGTTCTGGGCGACGCAAGCGCCGTCGAATTTGTTCCGACCACCGGTAAAACCCGCTTTACCGCGCTGGCCTCCGGCGAAATCGACATGCTGGCCCGCAACACCACCTGGACCTTCAGCCGCGACGTTGACCTGAAGTTCGAATTCACCGGTGTGAACTACTATGACGGTCAGGGCTTCATGGTTCCCAAGGCGCTGGGCGTCAGCTCGGCCAAGGAACTGGACGGTGCAACCGTCTGCATCCAGACCGGCACCACCACCGAGCTGAACCTGGCGGATTTCTTCCGCATCAACAACATCAGCTACGAGCCGGTCCCGGTTGAAACCAACGCCGAATCGCAGCAGCAGTATCTGGCTGGCGCATGCGACGTCTACACGACCGACGCATCCGGTCTGGCGGCGACCCGGGCGGCGTTTGAGAACCCGAATGATCACGTCCTGCTGCCCGAAATCATCTCGAAAGAGCCGCTGGGCCCGCTGGTCCGTCACGGCGATCACGAGTGGGGCGACGTTGTTCGCTGGACGCTGAACGCGCTGATCTCGTCCGAAGAACTGGGTGTGACCTCGGCCAACATCGAAGAGATGGCCGGTGGCACCGACAATCCCGAAGTGAACCGTCTGCTGGGCAGCGAAGGCAATCTGGGTGAGATGCTGGGTCTGGACGCAGACTGGGCCAAGCGCGCCATTGCAGCCGGTGGTAACTATGGCGAGATCTTTGCCAAGAACATCGGCGAGGAAACCCCGATCGGTCTGGCACGCGGTCTGAACGCACAGTGGACCGAAGGCGGCCTGCTGTACGCACCGCCGTTCCGCTAAGAACTTCGGAAAAGGGCGCGGGTCAACCCGCGCCCTTTTTCCATCCATAAGAAACAGTCCTGTCCAGACTGAACAGAGATCAACTCTGTCTGCGAGATACGGGACGACACGGGGATATACATAGGTCATGACGACTCTCACTGACCCGCCGAAGGAGCATTTCCGGCTGTCCATGCTCCTGTACGATACGCGGTACCGATCCGCGACCATTCAGGTCATCGCTCTGATCGGTTTCATGCTTCTGGCAGCCTGGATCATTTCCAACACCATCCAGAACCTGGAAGCGCTGGGCAAACCGGTCGAGTTCGGCTTTTTCGGCGAACCGGCCAGCTATGACATCAACCAGCGCCTGCTGGAATACACGTCGCGCGACAGCCATCTGCGCGCCTCGTTCATCGGTCTGCTGAATACGCTTGTCGTCGCTGTGCTGGGCTGCATCACCGCCACCATCGTCGGCGTTCTGGTCGGCGTTCTGCGCCTGTCGAACAACTGGCTGGTGGCCCGCATCATGACCGTCTATGTCGAGATGTTCCGCAACGTGCCGGTGCTGCTGTGGATCGTGCTGGCCATGGCCATCCTGATCGAAAGCCTGCCCGCGCCAAGGGCCTTCCGTGGGGAAGACCCCGAGGCAACGATGAAGCTGTTTGACACGGTCGCGATCACGAACCGCGGGGTGTATATCCCCGAGTTCCTGTTCTCGCGCAGCCTGGGCGATCTTCATCTGTTCGGTGCCTCCAGCATCCGGTTCAACATCTCGCTGGACCTGATTGCCATCTTGGTGGTGCTTGGCGGCAGCATATTTACGATGCGCAAGGTATCCGCATGGGCCGCAGCACGGCAGGAAGCGACCGGCGACCGCCCGACAATCTGGCACATGCAGCTTGGCATCCTGTTCGTTCCGATGCTCATCCTTCTCGGCATTCTGGGCTTCCATCTTGGATACCCTGAACTGAAGGGCTTCAACTTTCAGGGCGGCACCCATATGCGCAACTCGTTGATTGCGCTGTGGCTGGCGCTGTCGCTCTATACGGCGGCGTTCATCGCCGAGATCGTGCGGGCCGGTATTCTGGCCATCTCCAAAGGCCAGACCGAAGCCGCGTCCGCGCTGGGCCTGCGCCCGGGTCGCACGATGCGTCTGGTGATCCTGCCGCAGGCGCTGCGGGTGATCATTCCGCCGATGATCTCGAACTATCTGAACCTGACCAAGAACTCGTCACTGGCGATCGCGGTTGGATATATGGACATCACGGGGACCCTTGGCGGCATCACCATGAACCAGACCGGCCGCGAGCTGGAATGCGTTCTGCTGCTGATGCTGGTCTACCTGACCATCTCGCTGAGCATTTCGGCGGTGATGAACTGGTACAACAACCGTGTCAAACTGGTGGAGCGGTAATATGAGTGATGTTTCATTTGTCCGCACGGAAATGCTGCCGGAACAGGCCCCACCCGCGTCTGAGGTCGGCGCGCTGGGCTGGATCAAGCACAACCTGTTCTCGAACTGGTTCAACTCAATCCTGACGGTCATATCGCTTTGGGCGATCTGGTACGTCCTGTCGGGGGTTTTGCCTTGGGTCTTCCAATCCGTCTGGAACGCCAACTCTCTGAATGAATGCCGCGAGATCATGACAGCCACCTGGGGCACGACCCATGGCCATGCCTGCTGGGGCGTGATCAACGACCGCTGGCTGCAGCTGCTGTTCGGCTTCTACCCCAGTCATTTGTACTGGCGTCCGATACTGGCGCTGGTTCTGCTGCTGGTCGCGCTGGCGCCGGTTCTCTATTCGGACCGGGTGCCGACCAAGATGCTGATCTTCTCGGCCATCTACCCGTTCCTGATGCCGTTCCTGATGTGGGGTGGCACGATCTGGGGGCCTGTCTCGGCTGCACTTGGTTTTGTGATCGGCTGGGGTGTCTACACCGTCCTGAGCAAGAACCTGAGCGAATTGTTCGGGATGATCGGAGCGGCCGTTGGCGCGCTTGTCTGGTGGCTGCTGCTGTCCAGCTATTTCACCGGGGCAATGGATGCGATCCTGCCCATCGGTATCGAAGCGGTCGAAAGCCGTCAGTTCGGAGGCTTCATGCTGGCGATCCTGCTGGGTGTCGTGGCCATCGGTGTCTCGCTGCCCATCGGCATCGTTCTGGCGCTGGGTCGTCAGTCGGACCTGCTGATCGTCAAATACCTGTGCGTGGGCTTTATCGAGTTCATCCGTGGTGTGCCGCTGATCACGTTGCTGTTCGTGGCCTCGCTGCTTTTGAACCTGTTCCTGCCGCCGGGCACCAATTTTGACATCATCCTGCGGGTGATGATCATGATGACCCTGTTCTCGGCTGCCTATATGGCCGAGGTGATCCGGGGTGGTCTGGCTGCCCTGCCACGGGGTCAGTACGAAGGCGCGGACAGTCTGGGCCTGAACTACTGGCAGGCGCAGCGGCTGATCATCATGCCGCAGGCGCTGAAAATCTCGATCCCGGGCATCGTGAGCACTTTCATCGGTATCTTCAAGGATACGACGCTGGTGTCGATCATCGGGCTGTTCGACGTGATCGGACTGGCATCTGCCATCCGCGCCGACACCGCCTGGAACGGCATCTACTGGGAACTCTTCGCGTTTATCGCGGCGCTGTTCTTCGTCGTCTGCTTCTCCATGTCCCGTTATTCCATGTATCTGGAGCGCAAGCTTCAGACTGGCCACCGTTAAGGAGTTCAACATATGTCTGAACTTGCACTAGACCGCGAAATCGACCGCTCAAAAATGCATGTGAGCGACGAGGTCGCCATCGAAATCACCAATATGAACAAGTGGTACGGGTCCTTCCACGTGCTGCGCGACATCAATCTGACCGTCAATCAGGGCGAGCGGATTGTCATCGCGGGGCCATCTGGTTCCGGCAAGTCCACTCTGATCCGCTGCCTGAACGCGCTGGAGGAACACCAGCAGGGCACAATCGTTGTGGATGGGACAGAGTTGTCTAATGACCTCAAGAACATCGACAAGATCCGGTCCGAGGTTGGCATGGTGTTCCAGCACTTCAACCTGTTCCCGCATCTGACCATTCTGGAAAACTGCACGCTGGCCCCGATCTGGGTGCGCAAGACGCCCAAGAAAGAGGCCGAAGAGCGCGCGATGCATTTTCTGGAAAAGGTGAAAATCCCGGATCAGGCGCTGAAATATCCCGGCCAGCTTTCGGGTGGCCAGCAGCAGCGTGTGGCGATTGCGCGAAGCCTGTGCATGATGCCCCGGATCATGCTGTTCGATGAACCGACCTCAGCGCTGGACCCCGAGATGATCAAAGAGGTGCTCGACACCATGATCGAACTGGCCGAGGAAGGCATGACCATGCTGTGTGTGACGCACGAGATGGGCTTTGCCCGTCAGGTCGCCAACCGCGTGATCTTTATGGATGCCGGTCAGATCGTGGAACAGAACGAACCCGAAGAGTTCTTCAACAATCCGCAAAGCGAGCGGACCAAGCTGTTCCTCAGCCAGATTCTGGGTCACTAAAAGTAGGATGGGGTTCCACCCCATCTGCGCAAGATCAAGGTGAGGGGCACCCCTCGCCTTTTTCTATTCCAGCAACGCGCGCGGGATGATAAAGCCCTGAACCTCGCCGCTACGCCATTCCAAACCTGCCCAGTCCGCGATATCAAACCGGATCACCGTCGTCGCGCAGGTCGGGTAGTCAAAGAACCGCTCATGATCCGGCGCTTGCCGCACCAGACGTTCGGCAAAATCCGCAATGCCGGGGTTGTGCCCCAGCATCAGAATGGTCTGCCCGGTGGCCTGCCTCAGCTGCGTCAGCATGGCCCGCGCGCCCGAATGGTAGAGGTCGCGGTGAAACGTGATCTTGTCGGCCTGTAGCCCCATTCGCTCCCACGTCTCGCGGGTGCGCGCAGATGTCGAGCTTTGCACCTCATCCGGCAGCCAGCCATGTTCACGCAGCCACGCCCCGATTGCGGTGGCCGATTTGCGCCCACGCTTGGTTAGCGGGCGGTCGTGATCGGCCAGCATTGGATCATCCCAACTGGATTTCGCGTGGCGGGTCAGGATCAGGGTTCGGGTCATGACGGGTGAAACGCGTTCATATGG
The DNA here is from genome assembly GCF_056542385.1 of Ruegeria sp. AD2(2025). Classification (NCBI taxonomy): domain Bacteria; kingdom Pseudomonadati; phylum Pseudomonadota; class Alphaproteobacteria; order Rhodobacterales; family Roseobacteraceae; genus Ruegeria; species Ruegeria sp. AD2(2025). The sequence continues at coordinate 28,995 of NZ_JBQFZS010000007.1, read as the reverse complement.
TGGGCGGATTGTTCCGGGTCGCGTTGGGCCCCGGTGCTGAGAGGGCAGGCCAGACGCGCCAGACAGCCGCCGGTCATGCAGGTCTGGCCCTCGGCGGTGTCCAGATGGCCCCGGCAGGCGGTGACGTCATAGAAACTGTCGGGGTTCAGCGCCCCGACCGGGCAGGCGGTGGTGCAGGGGGCCGAGCAGGTGGTGCAGGGCGACGGGGCGGATGCCGTGGGGATGGCGCGCTCGTCCTCAAAATGCAGCGCGCCGCGATATGAGATCATCATGCCCACCGTATCATGCACCAGCGCCCCGACCGGGCTGCTGAATGTGCGTCCCGATTTCAGCGCCCAGTCGATGAAGGGCGCATAGGGCGGGCCGCCGAATGGGAAATGCGCCTGCGCGCCGAACTCCTGCGCCATTTGTCCGATCACACGCACGGACCAGCGATCCACCGGATCGGCTTGGGGCCATTCGGGTGAGGCCTTGAGGGCAGGCCAGAACGCGGGGCCTGCCCCAAGCAGGATTAGCGTGCCACCCTGAACCCCTTTGGCATTGGCCCGGCGCGGATGCAGCGCGCCCATGACGATCAGCCCGGCCTGCTGCGCGGCGTGTTCGACCTGTGCGTAGGTGTCGGGATCGGAGGGGGCGTGTCCGGCCATGTCTCCTCTCTTGCGGGGTCAGTCGGGGCGGATCAGCGATCCGGCACCATGTTCGGTGAACAGCTCCAACAGAACGGCATTGGGCGCGCGCCCGTCCAGAATGACCACCGCCCGCACGCCGCTGTGCAGCGCATCCAGCGCGGTTTCGGTCTTGGGGATCATGCCGCCCGCGATGGTGCCTTCCAGCGTCATTTCGCGGATCTGACCGGCCTTGAGCTCGGTCACGACCTCTCCGGCGGCGTTCTTGACGCCCGAGACATCGGTCAGCAGCAACAGGCGATCCGCCTTCAGCGCCGATGCAATCGCACCCGCCGCGGTGTCGCCGTTCACGTTGAATGTCTCACCCGCGCGCCCGGCACCCAGTGGCGCGATGACGGGGATGACGTCATGGGCAAAGAGGTCATGCAGAACTTTGGGGTCCATCGCGGCCGGTGACCCCACAAAGCCCAGCGAGCTGTCGGTCTGGTCGCAGATCATCAGGTTCGCATCCTTGCCCGACAGGCCCACGGCCCGGCCACCCTGACCGTTGATCGCCTGCACGATGCGCTTGTTCACAAGGCCCGACAGCACCATCTCGACCACCTCGACGGTGGCTTTGTCGGTGACCCGCTTGCCGCCCACGAACTCGGACTGGATGTCCAGCTTGTCCAGCATCGCGTTGATCATCGGCCCACCGCCATGCACGATCACCGGGTTCACGCCGACCTGACGCATCAGCACCACGTCGCGGGCAAAGCTTTCCATCGCTTCATCGCTGCCCATGGCGTGCCCGCCCAGCTTGATAACCACAATCGCGCCGTCATAACGCTGCAGGTACGGCAAGGCGCTGTTCAAGGTGGCGGCGGTGGCGATCCAGTCCCTGTTCATTTCACGTGTCTTCATGGCTAAGGTCCCTCTGGCATTCCGTGTTAGGGCCTTTGGGGGTCGCTGCCAAGACCCAAGCTATTCCAGATGCGCGATGATCGAGCGCAGGGTTGGAATGCCGTCGCCCTTCTCGGACGAGGTCAGCACGATTTCGGGGAAGGCGGCGGGATGTTTCGACAGCGCGCCGCGCACCTGATTCAGCACCTTTTCGCGCTCTTTGGCCTTGACCTTGTCAGCCTTTGTCAGCACCACCTGAAAGGTCACAGCGCTGGTGTCCAGCAGCTTCATGATCTCGGCGTCAACCGGTTTAACCCCATGTCGCGAGTCGATCAGAACAAAGGCGCGGCGCAGGGTTTGACGACCGCTGAGGTACTTCTTCAGCAGCCGCTGCCATTTCTCGACCACCTTCACCGGCGCGTTGGCATAGCCATAGCCGGGCAGGTCAACCAGATACAGCTCGGGGCCTTGCGTGAAAAAGTTGATCTCTTGCGTGCGGCCCGGCGTGTTCGAGGCGCGCGCCAGCCCCTTGGTGCCGGTAAGCGCATTGATCAGGCTGGATTTGCCCACGTTTGAACGTCCTGCAAAGCAAACCTCCAGCCGGTCGGGGGCGGGCAAGCCGTCCATGGCCACGACACCTTTGACGAAGGTGGATTCGCCGGCAAACAGCTTGCGCCCGGTCTCTTGCGCCAGCGTGTCCGGGTCTTCGGCCAAGGGAAAGGGAAGTGCGCTCATAGCACCTGCACCGTGTCACCGGTTCGGATGGCTCCGCCCTCGAGCACTTCGGCATAAACGCCGAAATCCTGATGATCCCATGTCTTGAGCGCGCCCAGTGTGTCAGCATCACGCTCGCCCGTCTCGGGATTGGCGGTGGTGGCCAGACAGCGCGTGATGCGTTCGCGGACGCGGAACACCGCCTCGCCGATGCGGATATCGCGGCCAATCCAGTCGAACTCCTCCCACAGGGGCAGGCCGTCGAACCAGATATTGCCGCGCCAGCGGGCGATGGACAGATCACGCCCCAGCTTTTGCTCGACCGCCCGGTGCGAGGCCATGTTGCACAGGCTGATCGACGGAAAATCGCTGTCGGTCATGCCGCGCCCCGGCACCCGCACGATACGGGCCGAGGCCGCGCGATCCGCGGGCATCAGGGGTTTGACCCAGTCCAGAAAGACGTCCTGTTGCGTGTCGGGCTCAAAGCTCAGATCGGGGCGCTTGGGGTGCCGCAGCGTGACCCGGTCGCCCTGTAGTTCGGCCGAGATTGCCATCAGTTGCGGGGCCTTTGCGCCGCGGCTGAAATTGGGGCAGGGCACCCATTTCGATCCGTCGGCCTTGGACGCTTCATGCGCGACGGCCCAGACGCGATCCCCGGGCATGGTCTGCCCGGGGGTCATGGTGACGCGATCAAGGCTTTCACGCCCGTGGCTTTTGATGGGATGCCGCCACAGGCTGGTGACCGCGCCGCTCATTTGTCATCCGTCTTTGGCGTTTTCTTGAAGCCGGACTTGATGTTGCCGAACACGTCCGGCGTATAGCCCTGGCTGCGCATGATCAGATATTGCTGCGTGAAGGTGATCGTGTTGTTCGCGATCCAGTAGACCACCAGCCCGCTGGCAAAGCTGCCCAGCATGAACATGAAGACCCATGGCATCCAGGCAAAGATCATCGCCTGCGTCGCGTCGGTTGGTGCCGGGTTCAGCTTCTGCTGCAGCCACATCGAAATCCCCAGCAGCAGCGGTAGGATGCCGATGAAGATGGTGGCCATCAATGTGCCGGGCTCGGGGCCTGCCCATGGCAGCCAGCCGAAGAAGTTCATGATCGAGGTCGGGTCCGGCGCGCTGAGGTCGCGGAACGGGCCAAACCACGGGGCCTGACGCAGTTCGATGGTGACAAAGATCACCTTATACAGCGAGAAGAAGATCGGGATCTGCATCAGGATCGGCAGACAGCCCGCGGCCGGGTTTACCTTTTCCTTCTTATACAGCTCCATCATGCCCTGCTGCATCTTCTGGCGGTCATCGCCTGCGGCCTCTTTCAGGGCCTCCATCTGCGGTTGGAGCTCCTTCATCTTCGCCATCGAAACGTAGGATTTGAACGCCAGCGGGAACAGGATCGCCTTGATGATCAGCGTCAGGCCGATGATCGACCAGCCCATATTGCCGATCAGGGCGTTGATATTATGCAGCAGCCAGAAGATCGGCTTGGTCAGGAAGAAGAACCAGCCCCAGTCGATGCTGTCGATGAATTTCTGCACACCATCGGCCTGATACTCGCGGATGGTTTCCCATTCCTTTGCACCGGCAAACAGACGGGTGGTGACTTCGGCGGTTTCGCCCGGGGCGACGGTCAGAGTCGGCAGGACGGTTTCGGTCTGATAGATCTTGCGGCGCGAGTCATATTTGGCCGCAGCCTTGAAGGCCGAGCCGGGCTCGGGGATCAGCGTGGTCATCCAATAATGGTCGGTGAACCCGATCCAGCCGTCCTGCTTCACCTGATAGACCTCGGCCTGCGCGCGTTCGTTGGGGTCGATGTCGAAATCGCGGACGTCGCCGTAATCGACCTCGGACAGGGTGCCGTCGGCCATGCCGATCACACCCTCATGCAGGATGAAGAAGTTCTTCAGCCCCGGCAGATCGCCATCTTCGCCGATGCCATGACGGGCCAGGATGCCGTAGGGGGCCATGCCCACCTCGGACTGGGTGGCGTTTTCAACCGATTGGGTGACGGTGAACATATAGTCCTGATCGACCGAGATCGTGCGGCGGAAGGTCAGCCCGTTCCCGTTGTCCCAGGCCAGCGTGACGGGCGTGTCGACGCCCAACGCCTCACCCCGCTCCAGCGTCCAGAGCGTATTCGGCCCGGGCACATCCGCTCCCGCCAGCCCGGCACCCGGGGCCCAGCCATAGAGCGCATAATAGGCCGAATCCGATCCGACCGGGGACAGCAGCTCGACGATGGGTGCGCCCTCGTCGATGGACACTTTGTAGTCTTTCAGGAACAGCTCATCAATGCGACCGCCGGACAGGGACAGGCTGCCTTTCAGGCGTGGCGTGTCGATCTCCACGCGCGGAGCCTGAGCGTCGGGCTCGGCCTCTTCTGCGGTGGCGGTTGCCTCGGCCACGGTGCCCGAGGCGGCGGCGCTGGGTGTCTGCACCTCGTCGCCTTCAAGGGCTGCGATCCCGGCTTCGTCCTGCGGCAGGGTCTGTTCCGGCGGAGGGAACAGCACAAACCACACGATGATCACCAGAAAGCTGAGCACAGTTGCGAGGATGAGATTCTTGTTCTGATCGTCCATCGGGGACAGCCACCTTCAGCAGTAAAACACACCCGCTGGGTTCAACAGAGTGCAGCCCCAAAGGTCAAGCGGAATCGCCCCTCAAATCGGTGCAACAGGGGATTCGTCGTGCCGAGCCTGTCATTTTCCACCCATCTTGCGCCCGATCTTGGGTGCACCGCTGATCCGGGCCTGATGGGCCGCAATCCAGTCGCCGGTCTGTTCGAACGGCATCGGCCGGGCAATTCCGAACCCCTGCACGTGGTTGCAGCCCAGCTGGGCCATCAACGCGTGCTCGCCCGGGGTTTCCACCCCCTCGGCCAGCGTTTCCAGATTCAGGCGTTCCGCCATGGTCAGGATGGCGCTGACCAGCTGCTGCTGACCGGGGTCCCGGTCGGCCTTGGCCACAAAGGTCCGGTCGATCTTGATGCGCGAGACATCGAACCGTTTGATTGACGCGATCGAGGCATGGCCGGTGCCGAAGTCATCCAGATCAATGGCGCATCCCAGCGCCGCCAAACCGGTCACATTGCGGGTGATCACATCGTCGGGGCGGCGCGAAAACACGGTCTCCAGCACCTCGACCGCCAGCCGGTCGGGGGTGAGGTCGAACTGATCCAGCTCCCATTTCAGGCGGTCGATCAGCGCGGGGTTGCGCAGTTCATTCGACGAGAAATTGATGCCGATCCGGGGCACAGTCAGGCCCGCCTGCTGCCACGACTGCATGGCGTCAAAGGCGTGGTGGCGCATGACCTGACCCAACCGCTCCATCAGCTCGGCCTGTTCCGCGAAGGGCAGAAAGACCTGCGGGCTAAGGACGCCCTTGGTGGGGTGGTCCCAGCGGGCCAGCGCCTCGAACCCGGTGATCTGGCCGGTATCGGTGGACACCTGCGGCTGAAACCAGGGCCGGATCTGGCCGTGATCCAGTGCCGCCTCGAAGTCCCGGCGCAAATTGGTGCGCACCTGCGACCGACGCCGGGTTTCCGCCGAGTAGGCGCGAATGGTCGAGGGGCCGCTGCGCTGCGCCTCGGTCAGGGCGTCGCAGGCGGCATCGATCCAGACTTGTGCATCGGCCTGCCTGACATCCGAACGCTGGCAGAACCCGATGGAACAGGACAGATAAACATTGGCCCCATTCAGCAGCACCGGTTCTTCAATCGCGCCCTGAATGCGGCCCGACATCTGAATGCAGGCTTCCAGATCCAGATGGGGCGAGGGGGTCAGGCCGATCAGAAACCGGCTGTGGTCCAGATGGGTAAAGATATCGTGGCTGCGGATGATGGTCAGGATGCGGTCGATAAACTGCACTGCGATATGATTGGCCGCCGCCTGCCCGTGCAGATCGCAGAGATCGGCATAATCGTCCAGCGCCACCGCGATGCAGGCGGCGTTGTGGCCGCTGGCGGCGGTCCGGTCGTGCAGAACCTGCATTTCCGTCTGGAAGGTCTGGTTGTCAAGCTGCCCGCTGGGCCGCGCGCCCTGGTTCGTGGCCCGATAGGACCGCCCACCCCATAGCCCGGTGGCCGCGAATATCAGCGGCAGGCCCAACGCCGTTGTCAGCAACGCCATCTCGCCGCCCAGCCAGAAGGCGGCCAGACAGGCGGCAGGGACAAAAGCCAGCGCCGGCGGACCGGTGAACATGGTCCGCAGCGTTTCGAGAATTCGGTCGACAGAGAGAACATTCCGCATCGGTTTTGACGGCCTTCGGCTTGGGCAGGGGTCGCGCAGGCCAACCGTAGGAAACCAATCTGAGTCAGACGTTAACGCAGACGCGGAATTTCCTCAGAATTTTCGTCACTTTGAATCGGATTGAGCGCAAGACCGGCAAAATCGAACAGTTTCGGGTCCAGCAGATGCGAGGGCCGCGCGTTGGTGAGCGCCCGGAACATCACCTGCCGCCGACCGGGGCTGTTCTTCTCCCACTGGTCGAGAATCTGCTTGACCTGCTGGCGTTGCAAGCCGTCCTGACTGCCGCACAGATCGCAGGGGATGATGGGGTAATTCATCGCGCGGGCGAACTTCTCGCAATCGGCCTCGGCCACATGGGCCAGCGGACGATAGACGAACAGATCGCCCTCTTCGTTGACTAGTTTCGGCGGCATGGTGGCCAGCCGCCCGCCATGGAACAGGTTCATAAAGAAGGTCTCAAGAATATCGTCGCGATGATGGCCCAGAACGACCGCTGAACAGCCTTCCTCGCGCGCGATGCGATAGAGGTTGCCGCGCCGCAGGCGCGAACACAACGCGCAATAGGTGCGGCCTTGCGGAACCTTGTCCATTACGACCGAATAGGTGTCTTGATATTCGATGCGGTGAGGCACTTCCATCCGCGAAAGGAACTCGGGCAGGACCGTGGCGGGAAAGCCCGGCTGGCCCTGATCCAGATTGCAGGCCAGCAGATCGACGGGCAACAATCCGCGCCATTTCAGCTCGTACAGCACCGCCAGCAGGGTATAGCTGTCCTTGCCGCCCGACAGGCAGACCAGCCAGCGGGGCGTTTTCCCCGCGCCGCGTTCGACCATGCCATACTGCTCGATCGCTTCGCGGGTCTGGCGGACGATGCGCTTGCGCAGCTTCTTGAACTCGGTGGTCGAGGGCGCACCGGCAAAGAGCGGATGGATATCGTCGGCTTCATCAAACATGGGCGGGGCCTATCGCAGATGGGGGAACCGGGCAAGGGTCGGGGTCATTCGTCGGGCACCGGGTCATAGCCGTCGCCGCCCCAGGGATGGCAGCGCCCGATACGCCGCGCGGCCAGCCACGTGCCTTTGATGGGGCCATGTTTTTCCAACGCCTCCAGCGCATAGGCCGAGCATGTGGGCTGATAGCGGCAGTTGAACCCCACCCACGGGCTGAAGATCAGCCGATAGGCGCGGACGGGCAGGGCGAGGATATGGGCAAACAACGTCATGTGCCGCCATGCAGCTTGCGCAGGGCATAGCGCAGATCGTCTTGCAACGCATCAAAGGGTCGGGCGGCGGTGACGTCGGCGCGGCCGATTAGAACGTAATCCCAGCCGTCACGGCCTTGCTGAGGCAAAACCGCGCGGGCGGCCTCGCGCAGGCGGCGTTTGGCGCGGTTGCGGGCCACGGCGTTGCCGACCTTCTTGGAGCAGGTGAACCCGACGCGGATGCCCGATGCCTCGTCCGGGCCGCGCTTGCGGGCCTGTACCATCATCGAGGCTGTACCCTGCCGACGCGCCCGCGCGGCTTTCAGGAAATCCGCCCTGCTCTGCAGTACGACCAGAGGTCCAGACGCGCAAACGGACGCCGCCGGGGGCTTAACCCTCGGCTGGTTGGTACCATCCTCAGGGGCCTCCGGCGGCGTCATGTTCATAACCTGAAAGGTCGAGAGGCTTACGCGCTCAGCGACTTGCGGCCACGGGCGCGGCGCGCGTTCAGGATTTTGCGGCCGGCTTTGGTGGCCATGCGCGCGCGGAAACCGTGGCGGCGTTTGCGAACCAGGTTCGAAGGCTGATAGGTGCGTTTCATCGCTCCGTCTCCAATCAATAGCGGTGGGTGCGGCGCGGATTCGCCTGGCCCTAGTGTTCGAAGCCCGTCCTCTACTGGCAAGACGGGGTTAAGTCAAACCCCTAGGTGGGGGTTTTGGCAGCTTTTGCAACAATTCTGTAACCTGACGGGGCAAAAGGTTTCAAAAACCGGGTTTCGCGCCGAAAACGCTCACATTCCCGGTCATCAAGTTCAACGCCGCGTGAGGCCCCTGTTGCGTGGCCGCCGTAACACGCATGTTGGGGCAGAATGAACGAACAGAAGCCGGAAACTCAGATGAGTGAAACATCCCAGGTGCCGCGCAGCAGCGTGGCGCGGCATATCCCCTTGCTTGTGATTCTGACGGCTGCGGCGGTCGGGTTCTTCACGCTGGGCGACTACCTTACTTTCGAGACCCTGCGCGATAACCGCGAGTCGCTCTTGGCGTGGCGGGATACGCATTACTGGGCCATGGCCGGGGCCTTCGTGGTGATCTACATCGTCATCGTGGCCTTTTCGCTGCCCGGTGCCGCCATTGCCTCGATGACCGGAGGGTTTTTGTTCGGTCTGTTTGCCGGAACCGTCTTCAACGTCTTCGCTGCCACCATCGGCGCATCCGCGATCTTTCTGGCGGCGCGTTGGGGTTTAGGAGAATCGCTGACCGCGCGGCTGGAATCCTCGGAAGGGACCATCGGCAAGCTGAAGGACGGGCTGCGCGAGAACGAAATCTCGGTCCTGTTCCTGCTGCGTCTGGTGCCGGTGGTGCCGTTCTTCGTGGCCAATCTGGTGCCTGCACTTGTGGGCGTGAAGTTCCGTAACTTCCTGATCACCACGGCGCTGGGCATCATCCCGGGTGGCATCGTTTATACGTGGATCGGCGTGGGTCTGGGTGGTGTGTTCGACCGGGGCGAGACCCCTGACGTCTCGCTGCTGTGGGAGCCGTTCGTGATCGGCCCGATTATCGGCTTGTGCGTGCTGGCCGCATTGCCGATTGTCATCAAATCCCTGCGTGGCCGGAAGGACGGCTGATTTCATGCAAGAGCTCAAGACCGATATCCTGGTGATCGGCGCCGGGTCGGGCGGCCTGTCGGTCGCCGCCGGAGCCAGCCAAATGGGCGCCGATGTGATCCTGTTGGAAGGGCACAAGATGGGCGGCGACTGCCTGAATTTCGGCTGCGTTCCCTCGAAAGCACTGATCGCCAGCGGCAAGGCCGCTTATGGGCAGGCGCATTCGGCGGCGCTGGGCGTGGCGGACGTGGTGCCTAAGGTGGACTATGCCGCGGCCAAGGATCACGTTCACGATGTCATCGCCCAGATCGAACCGATGGACAGTCAGGAGCGGTTCGAAGGGTTCGGCGTCAAGGTGATCCGCGAATACGGCAGCTTTGTCTCGCCCACGCAGGTACAGGCCGGCGATCACCGGATCACCGCCCGTCGCATCGTGGTGGCCACCGGGTCTTCGCCTCTGGTGCCGCCGCTGCCGGGGCTCGATCAGGTGCCTTACTATACTAACGAGACCATATTCGACCTGCGCGACAAGCCCGAGCACCTGCTGATCATCGGCGGCGGCCCCATCGGGATGGAGATGGCGCAGGCGCATATCCGTCTGGGTTGCAAGGTCACGGTGATCGAAGGCATGACCGCGCTGGGCAAGGATGACCCCGAGGCCGCAGCCGTCGTGTTGGACAGCTTGCGGGACGAAGGCGTGGCGATCCACGAGAACGCCATGGTTGCCCAAATCCGGGACAATGCGGGTGCTGTCGAGGTTGTCACCGAAAACGGCGAGATCTATGCGGGCTCGCATCTGTTGCTGGCCGTCGGGCGCAAGGCCAATATCGACCGCCTGAACCTTGAGGCCGCCGGGATTGATCGGACACGGACGGGCATCAAGGTGGACGCCGCACTTCGCACGTCCAACCGCAAGGTCTATGCGATCGGAGACGTCGCGGGCGGGATGCAATTCACCCATGTGGCGGGCTATCAGGCGGGGGTCATCATCCGCTCGGCCCTGTTCGGTCTGCCGTCAAAGGCGAAGACCGCGCATATCCCCTGGGCCACCTATACGGACCCCGAACTGGCGCAGGTCGGACTGACCGAAGCGCAGGCGCGCGAGGCCCATGGCGATGCGATGGAAATCGCCCGGTTCGACTATCACCACAATGACCGCGCCATTTCCGAGCGCAAAACGAAGGGTTTCATTAAGGTCATGGTCGTAAAAGGCCGACCTGTGGGCGCTACAATCGTAGGGCATCAGGCGGGCGAATTGATCAACTTGTGGTCGCTGGCATTGGCCAATAACCTCAAGATGGGTCAGATCGCCGCGATGGTTTCGCCCTATCCGACGATCGGAGAGCTTAACAAACGGGTGGCGGGTGCCTATTTCTCGCCAAGGCTGTTTGAGAATCAAACGGTTAAGAAAGTGGTCAGGTTCGTCCAGCGCTGGATTCCCTGACCGAAGGAGGAGCGCAAAGTGAATTCGCTGTCAGGCCGATTTCTGATCCTGACCACGGTCTTCGTGATGTTGGCCGAAATTCTGATCTTTGTGCCCTCGATCGCGCGCTTCCGCGAAGATTTCCTGCTGAACCGGCTGGAGCGGGCCCAGATCGCCTCGCTTGCCTTGCTGGCCGACGATATGCTGGCCGACGATCTCGAGGCTGAGTTGCTGGCCAATGCCGGCGTCTATAACGTGGTGCTGCGCCGCGACGAGGTGCGGCAGTTGATGCTGTCCTCGCCCATTCCCGACCGGATCACCAAGACCTATGATCTGCGTGATGCCGGGGCGTGGGTGCTGATCCGCGATGCCACGATGCGCCTGTTCACCCCTGAAAATGAGGTGATCCGCGTGATCGGCGCCCCGGTCAAGGATGCGGGCCTGCTGATCGAGGTCACGATGGACAGCGATCCGCTGCGCGGTGCGATGACCGATTACGGGCTGCGTATTCTGGGGCTGTCCTTCGTGATCTCGATCATCACCGCGTCCTTCCTGTTTCTGGCCGTGCGCGTGGTGCTGGTGCGCCCGATCAAAAGTGTGGTGGGCTATATGCAGCGCTATGCCAGCGCGCCCGAGGATGCGCGCGGCATCATCTCACCCAATTCCAAAGTGACCGAGCTGCGCGAGGCCGAAGAGGCGCTGCAGACCCTGCAGGTCGATCTGACGCAGGCGTTGAAACAGCGTGAACGACTGGCGCAACTGGGCGGTGCGGTGGCCAAGGTCAGCCACGATCTGCGCAACATTCTGACCTCGGCTCAACTGTTTACCGACCGGATCGAGGCCAGCGACGACCCGCTGGTGGCGCGCATGGCCCCCAAGCTGGTGAATTCGATCACCCGGGCGGTTTCCTTATGCGAAAGCACGCTGGCCTTTGGCCGCGCCGAGGAGCCCGCGCCGACCCTGACCATGGTGCCGCTGCATGACGTTGCCGCCGATGTGGTGGCCAGCGAACAGCTTGCCATCGCCGATGCCTGCGTCGAGATCGTCAACGACATCCCGCGGGACCTGATCGCCCGCGCCGACCCCGAGCAAATGTTCCGGGTCATCCTGAACCTTGTGCGCAACGCGAGGCAGGCGCTGGTGGCATCGGGCAAGCCGGGGCGGGTTTCGGTTTCCGCCTCCGAAACCGAGACGGACTGGTGTATCGAGATTAGCGACACCGGCCCGGGCCTGCCGCCCAAAGCACGAGAGAATCTGTTCACCCCGTTTCAGGGCGGGGTCCGCAAAGGCGGCTCGGGCCTGGGCCTGGCGATTTCGCAGGAACTGGTCCGCGGACATGGCGGAGACCTCATCCTGAAGGACACCGGCCCTGACGGAACCACCTTTGAAATAAGGCTTCCACGCGGCGAGGTGACTTTTTGACGGATTTTTGCAGAATCCCCTTGCACGCACTCAGCCCCGGGTCTACATAGCGCCTCACCAACGCGGACCGATAGCTCAGCTGGATAGAGTACTTGACTACGAATCAAGGGGTCGGGGGTTCGAATCCTCCTCGGTCCGCCACTTGGTGCTGAAAACATTGAATAAATTACCATCAGTGTTTTCCTGCCCCTGATCTGTCACTAAAATCAAATCGCTTTCCGGTTCACCCGCCCGATACCCGATTGAGTCGGAATGTCGCACCCCACCCCCCGGCCTAACCCGCATGCCGCGCAGTTTTGTTTATACCCCACGCATACCAAGCGCGGGGTATCTGGACTTTTTGACTGTTGGGTCAGACGAGACGAGGGCGCACGTGTTGCAGGCTATCTTCAATACGCGCGTCTATTGCCTCGGCGACTTGCCCTTTGGCGTCGGCCTCGTCTAACCAAACCCGTTGCGCAAGTGCGACCGCTGCGTCCTGCGCTATCCGGGCGAACTGCGCCGCACTTTCGGCTGTAACGCCGTCGGTCGGATGTTTGCTCAAAGCCCGCCATTCACCGGCATAATCTAGTAGCACCATCAGCGCGGCGTCTTTGACCCGCCTGCGCCGATATACGTGCGCTCTGGTTTTGAAGGGCACGTGGGCAGCGTATGGCGGGTTCATCAGGGCGTGGCTCAATCGATCGTCTCTGTAGCCTAAATCGAAAGCCGCGTCGGCGATTGCCGAAGTGACATTCCAAAAAGTGCGTGTCGTTCTAAAAAACATAGCCAATATCCGTATTCTTACTGCGCTCATTTCAACAATAGATTGAATTCGTTATCAACTCTCCCGTCCAAAAGTCGATTTTGGTCAATGCCGTCGTTGTTCAGTGGGCGAACCGGAAATAAAATTGTGCTGATCCCGGCGATGTCCGCCGAAGGCACAAGGAGCAACCTGTTGGCAGATTTCCCGGCTCTATTCCAAGGCACCGCAGGCAACGGCACATCGGCCACTCCGCCGCTGCCAGAAGGATTTACCTTGGACGCGACGCCCAATCTCGGCACGAACCAGACGCAGCCTGCGCCAAGACCCGTTGCCAATTTCGATCTGTCTACGTTACCCGACCTTCCCGACGGCTTTACGTTGGACAGCGACCCGTCCATTTCAAATCCGCAGGGCACAGCGCTTGGACGGGCGCTGAAACGTGGTGTGCTGCGGACGCGTTCGACGCTGCCAGCCATTCAGGCACAGAAGGGTGCGACCGTGCTGGCGGACGCGGCGCTGTCTGAGGGTGATCTTATCCGACAGGCGTTCCTTGAGACGACCCGGCTGCCGGACGTGCCCGAAGGACTGGACCTTTCCACGCCTGAACTGGCCTCGGCGGCAATCGCCGGGCTTGGTTACCCGGCGCAGTTTGCGAACACCTTCCGGCAGACCTACGATATTCGAGCGCGTGACGCATCGGCTGCCGTGGGCCACGAGGCCGACGTGCTACAGGGCGCGGTCAAGAACGTGCAGGCTGCGCAGGACTTGAACGACCAAGCTGCCGCGCTGCCCGGATCGGCGTCCGCAGAGGAATTCAAGCAAGTCCTGTCCGCCGCCCCCGACACGGTGCTGGACGTGCTGAAAGCCTACGCGACCAACCCCGGCACGGCCCTTGCGTTCCTTGGCGAGACCGCCGCCGAAAGCCTGCCGCAGATCGGCGCATCTGCCGCGACCACGTTGGCGACACGCAGCCCGGCAGCTGGTGCAGCTGTGCTTGGCGGCGGCACCGTCGTGCAGGAATTTGGTTCGAGCGTGAACGAATTCTTTGCCGAACAAGGCGTGTCGCCCCGGACACCCGAGGACGCCGTTGCGTTGATCCGCGACCCGGCGTTCATGGCCGAAGCCTCACGGCGCGGCCTCGGGCGTGGCGTCGTTTTCGCGTTGGCCGAAATGGCCGGACAGGGCGTCGCGGCAAAGCAGCTGTTCAAGGGTGCCGTGAAAGAGGCGGGCAAAGATGTGGCCGCGCAAGCTGCCACCGGCGCGGGCGGCGAAGCTGCGGCGCGCGTTGCCACAGGCCAAGACCTGTCCGCCAAGGAAATCGTGACCGAAGCATTGGCCGAGGGCGTTGCCGCGCCGGTCGAGGTAGGCGCGACCGTCTATCAGTCCCGCAAAAACGCCGGAGCAACATATCCCAATACAGGTGTTCGTAGTTTCCCCCCAGTTGCTGCCGGGCATAAAGACCGCGCATTTGCACGCGAACTGAATGCACGGATGCGTCCGGGTTCGTCCCGCCTCCCTCTGGCGCGACTCAATGAGAATGCGCATCGTGAGTGGTGGAACCAAACTGCTGATGTATTGCCGTTGCAAGACGCGGCGAACACTGCCGCCGTAGGTGAACAAATCCCTGCGTTACCGTTGGGCTACGTTTTAGACAGCGAAAGTGACGGACAGGCTGGGATTTCGAACATTGAACCTGCAAGTGTAACAACGGCAATCCCTGACGCAACTCTGCTGGTGCAAGTTGCCGAGCGCGACGCAGCCGTTCAAGGGAATCTAAGCGCCGGGCAACTGCGGACGTCTGACGTGCAGCCTCTTGAAGCGCCAACGAAAGTTCCTGACACCACCCGGCTTGTAGAACCTAACCGCGCGGCGATCCTCGCTCAAGGTGTGTCAGAAGCGCAAAGCTACCAGCCCCGCTATATACTAGACGGAGATTTTGTTGTTCCTGAATTCAACCATTTCTCCGCAGATTTGGAATACGAGACTAGCCGGGAAGCCCAAATTACCGAAGCGGTAGACGCGGCGTTGACGCCGGAGGTTAAAGCAAAGGCACTTGCGTTGCACGGCGGCAGCGAGCCTTGGTTCCAAACGGGGCGCAATACGCTTATCGCCCGACTAATCGCGCGCGGTGGGTCTCTTTCAAAAGAGATTGAACGATTTACAACACGGCGTCCGGGGCCAGCCCCCGAGCGCAGTTTAGAAGATAAGATTGCCGCTCTAGAAAATGCTAGCCGGGTTTTTGCTGAGCGGCTTGCGAACCCTAATCTCAGCCGCAATCAGCGGTATGAACTTGAACGCGAGTTTGAACTTGCCAAAAAGATGGAAGCCCATTTCCAAAAGAAAATGGCGGAAGCACAACAGTAACGATCATAGCGCGCGAATGTAGTCTTCAACCAAGGGGTGCCGTTCTAGTCGGGCTTGGCTTCTCGGCGACTTTGGAAGGTCTTTTAGCAACAACAAAAGGCAAAGACATTCCACTGCACAAATGGCTCTGTACAAACTTTGAGAATCTTCCTCTGTCTTTGAATGCAGATTTCGGTGCGCGGCATGGCCCCGAAAACGCATCGCGTTTTTCAGGTCATTGATCATCGTTTGAAGCTTGGGTCCAAGGGTCGCTTGGTTTGCAACTTGTAGAATCAACCGACGGAAGCGCTCTGCATGGGGCTCTTGAGCCACTCGCCTAAGGGCATCTTTTATTCGGCCTTCAATTTGTTTGAACCCAAGTTGAGCCGCCTTCTCCTGCGCCGATGAGATTACTTCTGCAATTTCACTATCTGACATTGTGTTCTTGCCATCGGCCCCCGGTATTTGTTCAAGACATTTACACGCAGCCAACAACCTCTCTGGTCCGATGGTCGCTCGATTTCGCAGCATGTCGAACATCAGTACATAGGCCGTCCGCCATTGCTCGAAGCGAGATATCCAGTGCTCTAATCCTTGTTCGAACATCGCGCGTTCGTCGTCATCGAAGCACACAAACGGCGATCTACCCAGAAAGTGGCTGGGCGGCGTGCCTGCTTCGTTTTGAAGATGCAACAAACGGAACTGATCAAAGTTTTTTTGTTCTTCAATGCATCTTTCGATTTCGGCGTCATCCAACGCAGAAACTACAACGCTCTTCCAATTCAGCGCGACGCCGACCATGCACGACAGAAAGGAAGATACAGGGAATATAGCTTCAAAAACCTCGTCTATGGGCGCTGCCCGTTTTAGGTCAACGCTGATCTTTGGGCTCCAATTCGTCGGGAAATCAGCACGTGAACCGTAAGAAGCCGCATAAAAGACTGACACGGTCATCTTGTCTGTCTCACAGACAATTATGCGCCGATCACTGCCGCTGTACCTGTGTTCACCTGACAGCTTTGAAATAAGTTCATTGTTATCAAAAACAGGGTCTGAGCCGGGTACATCAAAGGTGATCTTCTTTACGGTCAAGTCGCTGGTCCAAGGAGAAGAACCAACCACTGCCGCGTTTGAATCAATGACTAGCGTTTTACTTTCTGCTGCGGGTGCAGAGTATTTCGTCCGCGTGCCCGGCATTAAGAAGCTGCCAAGTAAAACCACGAATTGTAAGTCTTCTGTCATCAAAGTTATGCGGTCGCCATCGGAGATCGAAATTGGGTCTCCAAATGAGGTCAAGTGTGTTTCGATCCGTTCCTCTGAGAATTCGAAGAAGCCTGTAAACCCGCTGCCGGTTTCCAGTTCTCTGCAAAAAATCTTTTGTTTCGGCTGAAATAGATCGTCTCGGGCCAATGTGCTCTATCCTACTTTAGGTCTTTTTTGTTCCCAGTGCGCGCGGGGGGATGACTTGCTTCACGCGCTTCATAGCGCCCAACTGCCCAACGTAGAAACGCCCTAAGTTTCGGAAGCTGGATCGAATGCCTGCGCTGAACCACACGAGTTCTAGGCACGGCAGGTTATTGGAAACTATGCGCATCACCTAGCCTTCGTCTTCTTCGAGAGGCACGTAGTGCTCCAAATTGTGTTCGTTCATTAGCTCAATAACTCGTGTTCTTTTTTCTGGCTCACTATCGAACAATGCTTCTAAGAATTCTTCAAACCCGTTACTGCCTTGCAGGTCTGCATCACGATTGCCTGCCGCCAAGAAAACTATCTTGAGGTCGTCCTCCGAGAAGTTTGGTGCGAGTTTTACGGCGAATTGTTCGGCATATTGGTTGGCTTGTGCCCAGTTCTTTGCTGAGGCGAATGTTGTAGCCGCGTGGGTCAAAACTTGCGGTGGAATTTCAGCGACAGAAATCTTTCCGAGTTCTTTTGGATCAAGTTTCGATAGAACACCTTGCAAGGTCTCGCTGAGCCAGCTTACCGAAAAACCGCGACAAATCATGTTCCCGATATTGGTGTCGGGTGAAGACTTCACCCAGGCTTTGACAACTGTTCTTTCCGATTCATCCAGTTTTTCGGCGACCTCAGTAGTTCGGAAGGCAAACACACACGCCACGTAAATCGCATCAGGTTCACTGGTTTTTAGCAGCTTCCCTACATTCTTTATCAGTCTCGGCAAAGCAATTGCTCTGTGCATGTCCACGGCGGCTTCGATCGCAATCTGGGTAGGACGCTTCTTAAAAAGTGGATCACCTTTTGTTGCCGCGCCAAAACAAAATCGGTCCAAATATGCATGTATCAAGGCTGGACGAGCGCTCTTGAACTCGGAACCATTCAACCGCTTTATGGCTTCGCTAGTCTCCGAAGGAAAGTGCTTTGAAGTTATTAGTGTTTCGAGGTTTTTAAGCGCTGCTTTACCCTGTCTTGGATGTTGGGTCAGTACGTGCACAAGTGCGTTTCGTAGGTGCAAACGCGCCAACTCAGCCGAAGGAGCAAATGGCAGGGCTGATTTAGAGAAGGTTGGGTGCGCGCACCGGTTTCGATCTTCTTTCAATCGGTTCAATTCATCAAACTCGTTTATTCCGAAGAATTCGAACTCGGTACGAAAAAGCTCCAAAAGGTTCCGTTCAAACTTTAGTAGACCTGAGATCGCATCGGGATTCCCCTCATCGTTTCGTTTTTGTAGCTGATTTAACTCATCTTCCGCGATCTTGGCTGCACCGTCCCCCGCTGCGGCCAAGATTTTCAGCTTATCGATAAGGTCGAAGCAAACAGCTACATACGCGTTAACAATGGCTGACCGATATGCACCACTTTGATAGCATTTGATCGCTTCGTTTATGTTGGCGCGCGCGCTCTCATCTGTGCATCCAAGGGCGAGTTCGTCTAAATCTGCAATCATCTTCATGCCTCAAATTTCTTTGATGCATCAGCTATAAGTTGATTGCGACGAGGGCAACGCAATTTAGCGAGTTCTTGAGGCTGCAATACCCGTTAAAGTGTTATAAAATAACATCCCATGCGTGCAGTCAGAGCGATCGTCCATGTCCAACCAGAAACACACCGGGTTCGTTTCGTCCGAACATAGGTCTGAATTTCTTGAAAAGGCCCAAACCTTTCAGCGTGGGTCGCCTGCGGCCCAGATTTGCGGTGCCAAAAGCCGCTCAGGTGCGACCTGCCAGCACGCACCGATCAAGGAAAGCAAACAAGGCCGATGCCTTAGCCACTGCGGACCTCATGCAGCGCGTGCCTATCGTGCGCGCCAGAAACGCCGGTTTGAAACGGGCAGTGTGTCTGCCGAGGAATGGAACCGTGCCGAGGCCCGTCGCGCTGCCAATCGGCTTGGGGATCAGTGGAAGAAAAACCCGTGGCTGCCGGGCAGCACGATTGACCTGGGCGAACACGAATACGCATTTCGCGACGCGCTGGGCGGAGTGGACGCAGACGCTTTGCCCCCTGCGGTCGCAGATTGGCTTCGGTGGCGGTACCGGCGGACGCAGATCGACCGGCAAAACGGGGCGGCTTGGCACAAAGTGCTGACACAGGACTTGCCCCGGCGGGTCACAGGCGCGGGGCCACGTCCGGCTAATGTTCGCGGACGCGACTCAAAGCCCGACACGATGCCCCGGACGTGGAAACTGGGTGTTGGGGTAGATCAGCGCCATTCTAAGCGAACCCTACCAGACAAACCTAAGGCCCCGAAAGCCCCGCGCGCGCAAGGCTATGGACGCGTTGGCCGCCCCCGGGCGCAACCCGCCAGTGAGGATGAGTTTTCGGTGCTGGCGCAGGTCTACCGGGAAAACGCTACTTTGTTGGAACCAATAATGGCGGGGGTCACAGATGAAGCGAAGCAACTGGCGGTGCTGCGGACCCTGCGGGACTATCTGGCCCGCCCTACGGACGCAGAGGCGTGCAAACGCTGGTTGGCATTGGTTGCGGCGACACGGATGTAATCGAGTGTCAGCGGCGCTGTGTGCGCCGCTGATCGTCGTTAAGGCGTCGTCCGATAAGCGGGGCGGAACACGCGGCGGTTGGGCTGTGTAAGCTTCGAGACGTCCGGCAGCAGGATAGAGCGCAAAGCGTGAGCCGCTTCCGGGCGGCGGGCGGCTTCCTTGCGCAGCAGCTTGAGAAGGTATGTGTTTTCGCGCCGCACGTCACCTTCTGCTTTGCCCCAAAAATGATCTACGTCGCCAAACATATTGGCGGTGGGAGAGACCTCGTAAAACTCGGGGTGCCAATCCCCGGGGTAGCGAATGTTTGCAGCGCGATAGCCGATGAGGTGACGCCGGGACGTCTTGCCGTTTGGCAGCTTGTCCTCAAGGGGGATCAGTTGGGCAACGCACTCGGGATGTGCCGAGAGAAACTCGCAAAGGCGATCATATCGCACGCGGGCTTTGCCGTCGCTGTCATTGCCGTAAGTGACTGTCGGGGACGGCGGCGTACGCCCGGCGAAACGATAAAGTTTGGTTTCGGTAGTTTGTGCGCTGGGCGCTGGGCGGGTATGAGACATTTGATTTCCTTTTTCATATCTCGTTTCCCCATCCACAGACCGGAACGTCGTCTGAGGGTGCGCTAGGTGCGCACTTTTGCGAATTGTCGTTCCTGCGGGACAGCGGCCCCCGCGTGCTTATCGCTGCAAATTGCCCTGACTGTCTGTATGTCTCAACAGTCAGGGTACTAGTCAGATCAGACGCTTCCTTTCGTCAAATTCTGGTCGTTGGTGACAGCGTTTGACGGCTTGTGACAGCTTCCATTGCTTCGGCTGTCACCCCTAACAATCTGTTTTGAATCACTTATTTCTCTGGGTGACAGCGGTGACAGCCGTTTTCCTTTCTTTTCTAAATAAGAAGAAAAGAGAGAGAGGTAGCGCAAAGCGCCCCGGCCAGATGATGCAAGAGAGTTTGATGTTATAATTTCGTGCATTTGGCTGTCACCGCCGTCACCGTTTCATTTTATCATTATTAAACAAATGGTTACAGGTGATGGCACGCTTGCGAGATGGCCGTCACCCTGCCGTCACGCCGCCAAGGCAGTTGTCACACCGTGAGCGATATTTGGTTTCATTGTCAGGCGGATTTGACGGTTGCTCTTGGTCCGGGACAATTCCCGTTCGATGCCCCACGCGTCCGCCAGTCCGGGCCACAAGCGGTCCCATTGCCCTTTGAACGGCATACGGCTTACGTCCCACTGCGGCGCACCGAATGGTGGCACGCTAGCGATTGCGGTTTCCAACTCTGAGTAAGTGCCCCGCCACTCGCCCCCTGGCTGCGATTGGAGAAAAGCCCGAATGCGCCACGCGACGGGGTTGCCCTCAAGGATGCGCCCAGCTTCGCCTTGCTCACCTTCGCACAGTGCCGCCATGCACAGGCCCGACGGCCAACCTAGGCCGCGCGCAATGGCTTCTGCGGTGATTGCAGCATCCGACAAGCGCGGCGGTTCCAAGCGGCCTTGGTCACAATCCGTTTGGACAGCAACCCAATGCTTCAATCCCCCGGCCATCGCTGCATACATTGCCCCTAGAATTTTCGGGTAGTCAGCCGCCCACGCCGCGCCGAGTGCACTTTCGCTTCGCCGATTGGCTCGGCTGATGCTTGGCGGTTCGATGCGCAGCGTCCGCTGCCCAAGGTCCGGAAGGCGCACAATGTCGGAAAGAACGCTCGTAAACATAACTGACGCGTGGGCTTGCAGAATTGAACGGTCGCCGTCGCTGTACAGCTTACGCGCCGCGTGAGCCGTTCCAGACGCGATTGCACACAGGACGTCGGACGTGGCCTTGGTGATACCGCTGGCGTTGTCCACGACCATGTTCAAGCGGTTGCTGACGATTGGGAACATTTTCTCAGGTTCCCGAGGCAACGAGGACGTCACCGCCGCCGCGTCCGGGTCTGTGAGGTCCGTCAGCCGCCGTGCCATCGTTGTTTTGCCTGAGCCTTGCTGCCCGGCGATCATCAAATGCGGAACGGTTCCGGGTCGATAGAGGGCAGACGCAAGGATGCAAAGAAGCACGGACCGTTGCTGCACGCCGGGGTCACTCGCGCCTGCACCCGCGTTGAAAGAGGCCAGCGGCAAGTGCCGCGCCAACAAGGGAAAGAGTTGTGTTGCGGGTGCGCCGGTTTCAGGTTCGGGCAGCGGCAATGCACCTTTGCGAGTTGTCATTTGCAGCGGCACGGCGGACAGCGGCACCAGCTTCCAACCAGAAGCGTCAATCTTAACCGCGCGCCCAGCTTCCATGCGGTTCACATACAACACCACATTGCCCGCATCGTCGGATGTCTGAGCCTGACGAAAGAAAACGTCCTCTCGCGGCGCGTCCACGTCCACACGGTTCAAAAGATGTTCGAAAAGGCTGTTGGCAGCTGTGCCCGTCAGGTTATGCCCTTTCTTGGCTGCCAGCCGAAGAATACCGCGATCCTTGCCCGAGACGTCATACAGGTTTCCATCGCGAGACAGCCAAGCGGCACCTTTGCGGTCCTGAAAGAGATAAGCACCGTCGGCCAGAACGGACGCCGCTGCGCGTTCGTGAGCGGCCCCGTTTGCCTCTTGCTGCTTGACTGCCATTGCGTTCACGTCCGCCGCGTTGGTGGGCGCGGACTCGAATGCGCTTCCGGCCAAGAATGCAGACGCAGAGGGCGGCAGGTTCTCGTCGTTCTTACCGGCGGCATTCAGCGCCGACACGTGGTTCTCGTACTGCGTCCGCACCATCGCCAGAAAGTCGGGCGTGCGCAGGCTGTCGCAAGATGCGTGGTTGCAGAAGCAAGCCCCATCAGATCCGATGAAACTAAAACCCGTCTCTGCCCGGTCGCCGTGCGCCTGCCAGTTCGGGCACATGGCGTCCACAACCCCTTGCGTCCGTTCGCGCGGCTCAAGGCCCACGATTTCAGCCATACGCACCACGGGGTCCGTCACACTGGCGTCGCGCGGGCGCGCACCGGCCCCCAGCGCGGCCAAGTCCTTCGACGTCTTGGCAGATAGTGGGACATCCGCCTGCCGCCAATCCGCCCCGCCAATCAGGATACACCCAATCTCGTCCAAACTGACTGTCCGGTCAGGGTGCCAATCCGTGAACCCCACGGCAGGCGCGCGGTTCTTGCTGTCGCGGTATTTGGGTTTGGAGTTGTGGCCCCAAGGCAGGCGCAGGTAGCGCGTGGCATCGTGCAGGGCGTCGGTCAGTCCGCGTTCGATCATGTAGGCCCGGACCAAGGCCAGTTCTTGCCAGCGCTCGGGCGACGTCGCATCGCCTTCCAGCTTCCAGCCCCACGTCTCGTTATTCGGGGACGTTTCAATGCGGAACGTCGGTTCAGGGAAGCCCATCGCGAACAGCGCATCCCACAAAGCCGGATCGACTTTCGTCCCGATGTCGTCCGCGTAAAGCAGCGGCTGCGCCACCACCTCGCCCAACGTCCGGTTGTTCGCGCCGTCGCGTAACAGGCCGGTGCAGAAATACAGGTCGGCCCCATCCGGGTCAGGCAACCGGCGACGCAAGGCGTCCACACCTTGCATACCGAACCAAGAGGCCCCGGTTTCAATGTCGGGGAAGCCTGCAACCCAGACCTGATTTTCTTTGCCCTGCCCGTAGATAGAGGTAAGGAATTCCGTAATCACCGACCACCCGTCGGCGGCTTGTCGTTGGGCTGCAAGGTTATGTTGCCCGCCGCTGGCAGGTTTGGTAGATGTTTTCTGCAAGATAGAGTTCCTTAATTAGCCCTGTTGTCGCGCTCTGTCGCGGCGCGGGGTTCTTCTTGTTAACGTGTGTGTTACGCTGCTCGTGTCAGCTTGTGAGCCTCAATCCAATCTTGGACCTCTGACGCAGGCCAGCGCGACGCGTGACCGAATTTGATGGGTTTCGGGAAAGACCCCTCACGCATCATTCGATACAGTTTCGCCCGTTTGAAACCGGCGATGTTGGTCACATCGGAGAGGTTCAGCAAACGCTCTTGTCCAAGTTGGCCGGGGCGTGGTTCGATTGGGGCGGGATTGTTCATTGGCGAGTTCTCCAAAGTTGAAAGATGCTTTGGAGCCTAACTACACCCAAGTAAGGATGCCTATAGAAAAATTCACCTAATCGGCTGAAAAGTATTGGTTTTTTGACTTCTCTGTCAAATCAATAGGTCGCGTTTGTCTGCTGCGTCAAAGGTTGATGGAACTTGCCGACGACACAGGCCGGTCGAATTGGTCATGCTTGCGACGACTTCGAATCAGGTGGTTGTCTTATGCTCTATCCCGAAAAGGTATGACGTGCGTGTTGTCTTGGGCCTTGCCGTCCACGAAGTCTTGCCATGCAAGCATTAAGGCGCGGCGACGTTCAACAGCTTGTTCGCGCCGGTAGGCTCTTTCGACGTCGTTCAACTGGTGCGCCAAAGCTTCTTCGGCCAATTCGCGGGGGAACTCGGTATCGTTGGCAGCCCAGTCCTTGAAGGCACTTCGGAACCCATGCGGGACAAACTGACCCAAGTTCATGCGGCGCATCACGGCGCGAATTGTCATGTCGGACATTGGTCTGCCCGGCTTAGCGCCTTCAAACACATAGTCGTCTGGCTGTACGTCCGTGATGCGCATCGCCTTAACTTCCGAAAGAACTGCCAATGCTCTTGGGCAAAGCGGCACCACATGGTTTCTTCGTGCCTTCATGCGCTCCGCCGGAATGGCCCAGAGTGCATTTTCTTCGTCAACTTCACTCCAAAGCGCCAAACGTACCTCACCTGAACGCGAAGCGGTGAGGATAAGAAATTCCAAAGCAAGCGCACCCACGGACTTATTTCTCCGAAGCTGTTGAACGAACGACGGGACGTCTTTTCGTGGCATTGCCGGGCGGTGCCCAGCGGTCAGTTTCCGGGGTGCTGACAGGGTGGCGTTAAACAGTTCCCAGCGGGCAGGGTTGTCCTGATGGTAAGCGCCGTTTTGTATCGCGTGGTAGAACAACGCTTCAAGCCGTGCCCGCAGCCGTGTGGCGGAAACATGCAGCGCGTCCCACATCGGTTCGGTTCTTTCCGTGCCATCGGCCTGCTTAACGGGCATAGGCTGTGTCAGAACTTGCCAAATGTCTTGTCGTGTAATCTCCACCAAAGGTTTGTTCGCCAGTGGTGCTGCATATTTCCGCAGTGACATACCCCATTGGGCTATGTGCTTAGGGTTGGAGAAACCCTTCGTTTTCCACGGCAAAAAGACTTCTACGTAGTCGGAGAAAGTAACGGTCGCAGCTTCGGCTTTCTCAGCGGCGATGCGTTTGGCGGTGGCTTCTTTGTCAGCCTCAGCAATCGGGTCAAACCCGCTAGCAAGCAAGTCACGCGCTGCTGTGGCCTTCTGGCGCGCCTGCGCGAGGGTGGTGCTGGGAAAGCCGCCAAGGCCCATTTCCCGCTGTTTCTGCCCTTTGAGGGTGAAACGAAAAACCCATCGCTTTGTGCCGTTGGCTGTGCAACGTAAAGACAAACCGCCCCCATCATTGAGGGCGGTGCCGGGCGCGACGTTTTCAACTTGTTTGACTGTTAGTCGGTGCATACCCCGCGCCATGTCTGTTCTCCTTAAGCTTGGATTGCCGCGCGGCAGCGCGTTGCAACGCAGCACGGCACGTCCGCAACATTGGCTGCCTCTAAATCGCTCATCTTCTCATCTTCCAACAGTGTGAACATGAGAGAAGCCAAGTCGCGGATAGGTTCAGGGTGCTTGAAGTATTCTTCGTCTGGAAGATTGTACAACCTCGCCACGTCCTTTGAAAGTTGGACGCCGTCGGTCCCGATCATGGCTGGGTTATTGTGAAGCTTTGCTCGATTTGTGCGTTTCATTAGATTTCTTCCTACTGATCCGGGGCAAGGTGTGCGGCCCTCATTCGCGCCCCTTGTGTGCCCCTAAAATTTAGGGGCAGTCAAGAGACGACGATAGAGAGGTATAGACGAAAGCGCCTAGATTTACGGCTATTTACTCGTAAATAAAGGTAAATATAGACGCCTGCATCCACGGGTAGACAGAGATGTGGCGGCTCCTCGGTCCGCCATTGGTGTCTTGTTGAACGTCACACGAACCTGACCCAACCGTCACAGTTGGACCAGAAGCGGGGTGAACGTTCGACAACGGATGGCACCACCCCCAAAACAACAACTCCTTGAGCACGAAGTAGACCCAGAGCTGCAAATCAGTTGCTGATATAGTAGTTTGGTGCTGCGATTTGAATTGGCAGTCAGTCGTGACTGTCGGCCCATACCGGCCATTGACCACAGCCTGTTCACGCTTCGGTGCAGCCCGTCAGACCGGACTTTCGCTGCGGCAGCATGATCAAAAGGGGGGTAAAAACTCTCAGTTCGCGGACTTTGTCGCCGTTGGCATTTTCATTTCGTAGGGCCGCTTTGCGCGCTGAACGGCTGGAGAGAAAACTGCAACGTTGAGTAGAGTTAGTTTCGGGGCGCAAGTTCGAATGCTGTCCTTTTTGATTAACGAGCAGACATCCACTCCCGATCAGTCAGTGCGCCAGAGTAATATTTTGATACCCGACAGGTGTTTTCTGAAGTGATGCGAGGAGAATTCGCGGTGTCCCTGGACGTGGTCTGGAGCAAGAAAGGCAACCACAATTGCCGCTGCCTTTCCTGTTTCGCTCCCGCAATTCGGCTTTCCGAAGGTCAGTACGGGTTAGTCAGAAACCAGTTGAAATATCTGGCTGTTCTTCAACGATCAGGAAGTGATGAAGGTCCAGATCGTCGATATCCACATCCTTCAACAGCAGGCTGGAATCCTCAGCATATTGCAACAGAGCACCGTCGCTAGTTTGGACGAGGTCCAGTCGAGGATCATATGTTTCGCCGGCTCCAACTTCGATCACTACAGAATCGAAGTTGAAATCAAAGTCATCAACAACGTCGTGACCATACCCTGTTGTCGCGCCGGTCGATGTGTTGCGCACTACGCCGATCATGTCGTTTCCATCACCGGTGAGCAACAGATCGTTCCCAAGATTGCCGACGATCAAATCGTCTCCTGCACCAGCGTCGATAGTGTCGTCCCCGTCGCTGCCGATGATCAGGTCATTTCCTGCCCCTGTTTGGAGATCGTTAACGGTGCTTCCGGACAAATCCACATGATCGTCGTAATCCGTCGTTACGATACGCTCAAAATTTGTGTAAACCGACGCCGTCTGACCACTGGTCTGGGAGAATTCGATCAACTCGTACGAGTTGGACTCTACGGAATATAGCTCCACGCCTTCTGAGCTTGAGGAGAAATTCAGCGTGTCAACGCCTGCACCACCATCGACCATGTCAAAGCCAGGCCCAGCGAATGCAATGTCGTCACCGCCAAGCAGGTCCACGATGTCTCCGCCGGTGCCACTGGCCCAAACGTCATCCGCCTCGGTACCAATCGCGACTCCACCGACCAATGTTACTTCGGCAATCGAGCTGTTGTTGGTAGGATCAACATCCGATGGGGCATCTGATACCAGTATGACCTGATAGTCACCAGCCGTCACGCTGCCGTCGATGTTTGCCGAGGCTACTAGGGTTGTCGTTCCCCCGGCTTGCAGGCTTGCGGTGCCGTTCCAAATCTCGATGTCATCGGCAGAGACCGTCCCATCCGAGGAAAGATAGGCCGTGAACCCAGCATTGATTGCCGGGCCAGTGCCAAGGTTTGATACGTCAAATTCCAGATCAAGCCGCGCACCGGTTGAACCGGTTGGAGTCGAGATAAGGCCGCCCGGACCCAGATCGAAATCTGATGTAGCTTGGATATTGACGGTGCCCACCGAGATGTCCACGGTTGGTTCTGGCGGCGGAGTCAGAGTGATCGTTTGGACGATCGTGTTGTTGTCCAGTTGCGTGTCTGTGGTACCGTCACCCCATTCAACAACACTGATCAGATAGTAATCGCCCGGTGCATAATCCTCTGGCAACCAATGCGAAGTTGAGGGGCTTGTCGTCAACCCGGAATAGGTGCCACCGGTGATACCCGCAATCCGGTGATCGTCCGCAGAAATCGTGGCATCCTCAGAAATATATGTCGCAACCTTGAAATACGAGACATCCATGTTGGAGGCATCGTGGATGACGTAGTTCATCTGAATTCTTGCACCGCCTTCCAGATCAAGATCAGAACTGCTGTCGACGGTTGCGGACACAAGTTGCAGGTCTGTGCTGGGGGCTTCGACCGTGATCTGCACCCAGTCAGTCTGGTTGTCCGCTTCACTTTCTTCATCCAGAGAATTGGTGCTGTCTACGCGCACGGCAACCCAGTACGTTCCCGGCTCCAGCGATCCCGGGTCAAATGAGAACGAGACCGCGCCCGAAGTTCCAACGGGTGTTGCTCCAAGCTGGGCCGTATCGACGGCGCTTATCACAGCCCCGTTGTCCGGAGCGGACGCGACCAAAAGCTCAACCGTGGACTCCGCTGCATCGATCACACCGTTGGACGCGATATCTACGTGTATGTCGGTTGTCTCGCCGGGGGACAGGCTTGCATCTTCAACCTCAAGGGTCCCGGCGGTCAGATTGGCAAGGCGGGGTACAATGACCTCGGCCGCTGATTGTGTCATGTCCGCGAACTCGAACACTTCGACGCCCGAAATTGTGTCGGTGCCTTCAGGACCGGATACCTGGATGCTCCCGTCGCTTAGTAAAGTGACGTCATAGTCGTCTCTATCATAGGTGAATACAACTGTATCGGTGCCGCTTCCGCCATAGACTGTATCATTGCCGCCGCCACTGATCAGCCGGTCGTTCCCACCCTTGCCATCCATTATCTCGTCGGAGCCTGAACCAATGAGCACGTTGTCTCGCTTGTTTCCGGAAATGACGTTGTTGTCACCGCCACCTTTATTTGGCTTGGGCATAATAAACTCCTTTAATATATAGACTTACAGGCTGAGTGACAGAGAATTGCGTCAACAATTTGGCAATGAGTTCCCGACAATCAAACAATCATAGGTAGATATTTCCAGGCGCTGAAATCCAGCCGCCGGAGGATGTGGTGAACGTCTGCTTCGGCGAAGCTACGCTGCTGCGCACTTGCAAAATGCAAGGGGCAGATTTGGACCGTAGGCACAGCTGCTAATGCTGGCTCACAATGGATCCGTTGCTGTTAGTACAAACTACAGCATCCGTCACATGGGCTCTTTACGGCCACTAGATCGGTCGCAGCATGTCTGCGGGATCAGCGTCACCACGCTAGCAAGGACGGCCCTTACCCAACGATCGAGATATAGATTTGAACGGTGTCTACTACGACTGCCTTGTCCCTTGGTAGGCTGAAAAGCGGCGGCGTAGTGGGCGGCGTCTTCGCCCGTAACGGATCGGGTGCGGTCTCACTCGCATGGGTCGCTGCGGGTCGACTTCTGGGCTATGTCGAAGAACACATGAACGCGTGGGATTGTCTTGCCGGGCAGTTGCTCGTGGCCGAGGCGGGCGGGTGTGTCGAAACGCAACCGGTCATTGAAATGATGCAGATCGGCGGTCGTGTTTTGGTCAGCGCTCCCGGGATATTCGATGACCTCGCCAAAATAGCCGGTTCCGGATTCGCTTCTTCCTCTCGCCAGACTCAGGCTCCATCATCAGCAAATGGCGAGAGCCGCGCGAGCGACAGCTGACAAGACGAATTTCGGGCAGAAGGGGCCAACCCTGGCCATCTGATCCTCAGTCAGCCAACATAGATCTCCTATGTCACCGCTTCATCTTCGAATGGCGGACGCGCCGCACAGCGGTGACCAATGCAACCTGAGCCTAGCTTTGTTCCCTTGTTGGCTCGATCTGATCGAATATGGCCGTACATATCTGGTCCATTTCCAGCGCAAAGAAGTTTTTGGCGGCGGC
>NZ_JBQFZS010000006.1:0-275788 GCF_056542385.1 Ruegeria sp. AD2(2025) | reverse complement strand
AAACGGCGTCAAAGAAGGCGTCATCGAAGCCATCAAGTTCTTCACCAACGTCAAAACATACTCCCTACCATGGCCAAGGTGAGCGGGAGGAGTTTGAAATAAGAAAGGGCCTCAGTTTGAGGCCCTTTTTTGTGATCCGTCACACGAGATCATGGCAAACACCCGAACTTCTCTTTGTGACTATTTGGGCTTCAGAGCGTCCCGGAGCGCGTCACCAAATGCGCTATTCTGCGTGCCTCGAACGGGCTGGGCGTTCCGGTTACCCTTAGGCTTTCCGTGATGCGCGGGTTTGCGCGAGCCGCGCGCGGCTTTATCCTCTCGCGCGGACGCACCGGCATCTTTGCGCATCGTCAGGCCGATGCGTTTGCGGGGCACATCGACCTCGACCACCCGGACTTTGACCACCTGACCGGTCTTGACCACCTCATGCGGGTCTTTGACGAACCGGTCGGCCAGTTGGCTGACATGGACCAGACCGTCCTGATGCACCCCGACATCGACGAAGGCCCCAAAGGCGGCGACATTGGTGACGGTGCCTTCCATCACCATGCCGGGTTTGAGGTCGGTGATCTCTTCCACACCATCGGTGAACGTGGCGGTCTTGAAGCTGGGGCGCGGGTCTCGGCCGGGCTTCTCCAACTCGGCGAAGATGTCGCGTACGGTGGGCAGGCCGAATGTGTCATCCACAAACTGCTCGGCTCGGAGACCCTTCAGCGCCCCGTCATGCCCCATGATCTGCCGGATATCGCGCCCGCAGGCACTGACCACGCGACGGGCGACGTCATAGGCTTCGGGGTGGACGGATGAGGCGTCCAACGGCTCGGCCCCGTCGCGGATACGCAGGAAGCCCGCGCATTGTTCAAAGGCCCGAGGTCCAAGGCGTGCGACGTTCAGCAGGTCCTTGCGCGAGGCGAAGGCTCCGTTGAGATCGCGGTGAGTGACGATAGCCTCGGCCAGACCGGGCCCGAGGCCCGAGACATGGGACAACAAAGGGGCCGAGGCGGTGTTCAGGTCCACGCCGACGGCGTTCACCACATCTTCGATCACCGACTCCAGTGATTGGGACAGGCGGTGCTGGTCCACGTCATGCTGGTATTGGCCCACACCGATGCTTTTGGGTTCGATCTTCACCAGTTCGGCCAGCGGGTCCTGCAGCCGCCGCGCGATCGAGACCGCGCCGCGCAGCGAAACATCCAGATCGGGGAATTCCCGCGCAGCTAGCTCCGAGGCGGAATAGACCGAGGCCCCGGCCTCTGACACCACAACCTTGGTGGGCGCTTTGACGGTTTTCGGCAGCAGGGCCAGCGTGTCGGCGACCAGACGTTCGGTTTCGCGGCTGGCGGTGCCGTTGCCGATGGCGATCAGTTCAATCCCATGCGCCGAGATCAGGTTCAGGATCGCCGCCTGCGCGCCGCGCAGGTCGTTCTTGGGCTGGAAGGGATAAAGCGTATCGGTTGCCACCACCTTGCCGGTTGAATCCACGACCGCCGCCTTGACCCCGGTCCGGATGCCCGGGTCCAGCCCCAAGGTTGCGCGCGCACCTGCCGGGGCGGCGAACAGCAAATCCTTGAGGTTGCGCGAAAACACCTGAATTGCTTCGTCCTGCGCGCGGCTGCGCAGATCAGCCATCAGCTCGACCATCATCGACAAGGATAGCTTCACCCGCCATGTCCAACCGGCGACCTTGCGCAGCCATTTGTCGCCCGGCGCATCGCCTCGGGTCTGCAAATGGGCGGCGACCATCGCCTCGGCCCGCGCGGCACCGGTTTCGGGCTCGGGGGCAATGTCCAGCGTCACGATCCCCTCTTTCGAGGCCCGCAGCATCGCCAGCGCCCGGTGAGACGGGGTTTTGGCCCACAGCTCGGTATGGTCGAAATAGTCGCTGAACTTCGCGCCTTCCTGCTCTTTGCCCTCGACCACCTTGGCGGTCAGCAGGGCCTCGCGCTGCATGAAATTGCGCAGTTCCCCCAGCAGGGTGGCGTTTTCTGTCAGACGTTCGGTGATGATATCGCGGGCACCGTTCAAGGCGTCCTTGGCGGTGGGCACGGCGTCACCCAGATAACCTGCGGCCAGCGCTTCGGGATCGGCGACACGGTCGGCCAGAATCGCGTTGGCCAGCGGCTCCAACCCGTTTTCGCGGGCGATCATGGCCTTGGTCCGGCGCTTGGGTTTGTAGGGCAGATAGATGTCTTCCAACTGCGCCTTGGTTTCGGCCTGCGCGATGGATTTGACCAGATCGTCGGTCAGTTTTCCCTGATCTTTGATCGAGTTCACGATGGCCTCACGTCGGGCCTCAAGCTCGCGCAGATAGGTCAGGCGGTCGGACAGCGTGCGCAGCTGCGTATCGTCCAGCCCGCCGGTCACCTCTTTGCGGTAGCGGGCGACGAAGGGCACCGTCGCGCCTTCGTCCAGCAGCCTGACCGCAGCCCCGACCTGTTCGGGGCGGGCGTTGATCTCGGTGGCGATGGTGCGGGCGATGCGGTCCAAGGGGGCCTCCTGATAGTCGGTTGGAGGACCGTCTTAGCCAGAGGGGCAGGCGAGGGGAAGGGGCTTTGACGCCCTGCACGAAAACTGCACGAGCCATGCGCGATGTTCTGCACCCCCGGCAGGTCAGAAAGAAGGTGCACTAGAACAAATGGAGCAGTGATATGGGACAGTTTATCGTGCGCGGCGTTCCGGCCTCGGTTCTGCAGGACAGTTGGTGGTTTGATGCGCCCGAGCAGTCGGGTAACCGACGTGATGGTAGTACCGGGCCGGGCAGGCGGCACGCGGTCGGAGGTCTGGTCCTTCTGATCGCGCTGGCGGATGTGTTGTTTCTGGACCATCCCCCGGGTGTTTCGCTTGCGGTTTTTGCCTGTGCGGTGGCCGGGGTTGTGTGGTTTCTATTGGCGCGGCGGGCGGGTCTGATCGGACCGGCGGTTCTGCTGGTGCTCAGCGTGTTGCCGGTTGTTGAATATGTGCAGGCGCTGTCGGTTGCGTTTCTGCTGGGTGGCGCGACCGTGGCGCTGTGCTGGGCGGTTCTGGGCCGGTACGAGGGCCCCTCGTGGCGCAGGTTCTTGTCTGTGGCCCCGCTGTTGGCGGTCCGCGACGCCATTGAGGCGCTGCGGAGCGGCCATGTCGCATCACGGGCCGATGGTGCGGTTCTGCGCCTGCTGCGGGCTTGGGGATTTCCGGTCGGGGGCGGTCTGATCCTGATGTCGCTCATGATGTCTGCCAATCCGATCCTGTCGGACTGGCTCGATCACCTCTGGCGGTTTGACCTTCGCATCGACCGGATTCTGTTCTGGCTGGGGAGCGCCCTGTTGATCTGGCCGGTTCTCGCCGTCGCGGTGCGGCCCGAATTGCTGGCCGCGCGGTGTGGGCCAAGGCAACCCCGATCTCTGCCCGGATTTGGCCTGAACGCTGGATCCGTGGCCAATGCGCTGATCACCTTCAACCTGCTGCTGGCGATGCAGACGGTCATGGACATCGCGTTTCTGTGGGGCAATGCCGACCTACCCGACGGCATGAGCCACGCCGAATACGCCCATCGCGGTGCCTATCCCCTGCTGGCCACCGCGCTGCTGGCCGGGGCCTTCGCGCTTGCCGCGCGCCCATTTCTGGCCGAGCGTCAGGGCCTGACCCGCTGGATGATGCTGTGGCTGGGTCAGAACGTGCTGCTGGTGATCTCGTCTCTGATGCGCCTGTCGCTGTATATCGAGGCTTATGGCCTGACCTATCTGCGGGTTCATGCCGCGATCTGGATGGGTTTGGTTGTGGCTGGGCTGTGCCTGACGGGCTGGCAAATACTGCGCGGGAAATCGAACCGGTGGTTGCTGCTGCGATCGGCTGCGCTGGGTCTTGGGGTGCTCTACGTGTGTTCTTTCGTGAATTTTGCGGCGTTGATTGCGCGGGAAAATCTGCGCCATCCGCAGCGCTATGATGAGTACTATGTCTGCCAGTTGGGTCCGATGGCAGCGGCTGAGATCGCAAATTCACCGCGCCCGACCGGCTGTACGGCATGGGTGCCGCAGATCAGCAATTGGCGGGAATGGGGGTTTCGCGCGGATCGCGTGATCCGTAGTCTGAACGCCGAAACGAAACCGGAGAGACCTGATGAAAATCCTCGTCGTGGATGACGATCCGCGCCTGCGCGAGCTGGTTTCGATCACGCTGGAGCGTGCAGGCTATCAGGTCATCACCGCGCGCGATGGGCAAATGGCATTGACCCATGCACTGCGCGAGGCCCCTGATCTGGCGGTGCTGGATGTGGGCCTGCCCGAACTGGACGGGCTTGAAGTCTGCCGCCGGCTGCGCGCCCGGTCCGAGGTGCCGATCCTTTTCCTGACCGCCCGCGATGATGAAATCGACCGGATTCTGGGCCTTGAACTGGGGGCCGACGATTACGTCACCAAGCCCTTCAGCCCTCGAGAACTGGTGGCGCGGATCAAGGCGATTCTGAAACGCAGCTCGGCGCGAGGGGCGGGGGCTGTTCTGCGCCACGGGCCGGTCGAACTGGATGCAGCGGGCCATTCCGTGCGTATCGATGGTGCCGCGCTGGCGCTGACGGCCACCGAGCTGTCGATCCTGCGTCGCCTGATGCAGACACCCGAGGCCATCGTCTCGCGCCCGCAACTGATCGACGCGATCTACGGCGCGGGCAGCGCTGTGGCCGACCGCACGCTGGACAGCCATCTGCGCAACCTGCGGCGCAAGCTGGGAGAGCAGGGCTGGGCCAGCGCCATCGAAACCGTGCATGGTATTGGTCTGCGGATGGGCGCATGGCCGGGCTAAGGCGCAAGTGGCGCCCCTCGCTCGGCTTTGTTCTGGGCGGTGCGCTGGCCGGTACGCTGGCCCTGTCGCTGCTTGGCCTGATCGCGCTGCGCTATCTGGGCCCCGAGATCGGATTTCGCAACGCGGCGCTGCTGCTGGCGGGGGTGATCGGCGTGGCAACCGGGGTTCTGGGCTATCTTCTGGTGCGTTTGCTACTGCGCCCGATCTCGGCTTTGGCGGCCTATTCGGCCTCGGTCGAATCCGGCCAGACCGCCGCACCACCGGCGCATTACGGAACGCAGGAATTGTCACGTCTGGCTAGATCGGTTCTCGGGATGGCGGAAACCCTGCAACGCCGCGAAGCCTCGATCCGCGGCTTTGCCGACCACGTGACGCATGAGTTGAAGACACCTGTGACAGCAATCCGCGCCGCCGGAGAGCTGCTGGACGACTCACCGGACCTGTCCGATCAGGACCGGGCTTTGCTGCGGCAGCTTCTGGGCGCAAACGATCAGATGCAAACTCACCTAAGTGCCCTCAACCGCGTCGCAGCCGCCCGGGTGCCCGAGCATCACGGGGCAAGTACGCTGGCTGAGTTGGCCGACGATTTGCAAGAGCGTTTCACCGGGCTTGATCTGCGGTTCGACGGCCTTGATCAGAGCCTCCCACTCGCCGCATCAGGTCTGAGAGTGGTTCTGCAGCAATTGCTGGACAATGCCAGCCGCCACGGCGCGGGTCAGGTCGCGCTGAGCGCCGCACCGGGGCGGTTGACAGTTCAGGACGATGGCCCCGGGATATCAGACGGCAACCGGGATCGCATCTTCGCCCCTTTCTTCACAACCGCCCGCGAACAGGGCGGTACTGGCATGGGTCTGGCCATCGCGGCAAGCCTGCTAGGCGCGCATGGGGGGCAGATTTCTCATGAACCGTCCGTGCGGGGCGCACGGTTCAAAATTCTGTTCCCTGCCGCCCGATGATACGGCGTCGGGACGGTTTTGTCCGAACCGTGTCAATATGCGCGCCCAAACACGATTGATCCCAGACCCATCCTGATTTATGGGAGGCCCTGTCAAATCAGAGTCACCCGTGGGGCGTTGTCGTCCCGTTACGGCTCGGTGCCGGTATTCAGCATTGGCACACACTCTTGGATCGCACGCCCCGAAAGGCTTTAAAAAAGGTAAGGGAATATGGCAGAAAATTCGAACTTCGATATATTGTATACCATTGTAGACGAAGCGCCCGAGCTGGCGAGCGCGTCGTTCCTGCCCATCATCCGCAAGTTCGCATCCGCCGCGGGTGTCAGCGTCGGGACCAAGGACATCTCGCTGGCCGGACGCATCATCGCGACCTTCCCCGAGAACCTGACCGAGGCGCAGCGAATCACCGATGATCTGGCTGCTCTGGGTGAGCTGGTGAAGACGCCGGACGCCAATGTCATCAAGCTGCCGAACATCTCGGCCTCGGTCCCGCAGCTGGTGGCGGCTATCGAAGAGCTGCAGTCGCAGGGCTATGATATCCCGAACTACCCAGAAGAACCCTCGACCGATGAAGAAAAGGCGATCCGTGCGCGCTATGACGCGATCAAGGGCTCGGCTGTGAATCCGGTTCTGCGCGAAGGCAACAGTGACCGCCGCGCGGCCCGAGCTGTAAAGAACTACGCTCAGAAGAACCCGCATTCGATGGGTGCGTGGGCTTCGGACAGCAAGACCAAAGTGTCTTCGATGCCGGGCAATGATTTCTATGCCAACGAAAAGTCAGCCACCATTACCGCCGCGCAGGCCGGTGATGCGAAGATCGAATTCGTGGGCAAAGATGGCGGCGTGACCGTCCTGAAAGACGGCTGGCCGCTGGAAGAAGGCACCGTGGCCGATGCGACCTTCATGTCGGTCAAGGCGTTGTCGGCGTTTCTGGCCGAGGCCATCGAAGACACCAAGGCAGACGGCACCATGTTCTCGCTGCACATGAAAGCCACGATGATGAAGGTCAGCGACCCGATCATCTTTGGCTATGCGGTCAAGGCGTGGCTGACCCCCGTGTTCGAGAAATTCGGCGCGGAACTGGATGCGCTGGGTGTGAACCCGAACTCTGGACTGGGCGATCTGCTGGAACGCGTTCAGGGCAATGCCGATATCATGGCCGCGATCGAGGCGATCAAGGCGGACCGCCCGTCCATGTATATGGTCGACAGCGACAAGGGCATCACCAACCTGCACGTTCCGTCGGACGTGATCATCGACGCCTCGATGCCTGCGGTGATCCGTGCGGGCGGCAAGGGTTGGGATGAGGCCGGTGCCAAGGGTGACACGAACTGCGTGATCCCCGACCGCTGCTATGCGCCGGTGTATGACGAAACCATCAAGTTCTTCAAAGCCAATGGCGCGCTGAACCCGGCCACCGCCGGGGCCGTGGCCAATGTCGGCCTGATGGCACAGAAGGCCGAGGAATATGGCTCTCACCCGACCACGTTCCAGGCTCCGGCCGATGGCGCCATCCGCATCGTTCTGGCCAATGGCGAGACGCTGCATTCCCATGAGGTCGAACAGGGCGATATCTGGCGGTCCTGCACCGTCAAGAAGGCGCCCATCGAGAACTGGATTCAGCTGGCGATGGACCGTCAGCGCCTGACCGGGTCCGAGGCGATCTTCTGGCTGGACGCAAACCGCGCCCATGACGCGGAACTGATCAAATACGTCAAACCGGCGCTTGAGGCGGCTGGCGTGGCTGACAACTTCCTGATCATGGCTCCGCGTGAGGCGACCCGCCAGTCGCTTGAGACCATCACGGCGGGCAAGGATTCGATTGCCATCACCGGCAACGTGCTGCGAGACTATCTGACTGACCTGTTCCCGATCCTGGAGCTGGGCACCTCGGCCAAGATGCTGTCGATCGTCAAACTGATGAATGGCGGCGGTCTGTTCGAGACGGGCGCGGGTGGTTCGGCCCCCAAACACGTGCAGCAACTGGTCGAGGAAAACCACCTGCGCTGGGACTCGATGGGTGAGTTCTGTGCGCTGGGTGAATCGTTGAACTTTCTGGCCGACAGCAAGGACAACGCCAAGGCGGGCGTTCTGGGCGCAGCCGCTGAGGCCGCAACGCAGGGCATTCTGGACAACAACAAATCGCCCAGCCGCAAGGTGGGCCAGCCCGATAACCGCGACAGCCATTATTGGTTCGCGCGCTACTGGGCCGAGGCCCTGGCCGCGCAGTCCGATGATGCCGATCTGGCCGCCGAATTCGCGCCAGTGGCGCAGGAACTGGCCGACAAGGAAGGTCAGATCCTGGCAGAACTGGCGGCGGCGCAGGGTGCTGCGGCTGATCTGGGTGGTTACTATCACACCGATCCGGCCAAGGCGGCTGCGGTGATGCGCCCCAGCGCGACGCTGAACGGGATCATCGGCTGATCTGCCGCGGCCATCGCCGTGTGAAAACTAAAAAAACCGGCCCTTCCCGGGGGGCCGGTTTTTTTCAGGTGCCCCAAATGGAAAAGGGCCGACCCCCATAGCCAGCCCTTTTCTGAGTGAGTGGGAGGCCGGAGCCTCACCGGTGCAGTTGAATTCATCCTACGCATATTGCTGATCCTGACTATTGGGGAATTCCCGTAGCGCGGGATTTTTGTGGCCAATAA
This sequence comes from Ruegeria sp. AD2(2025), assembly GCF_056542385.1. Classification (NCBI taxonomy): domain Bacteria; kingdom Pseudomonadati; phylum Pseudomonadota; class Alphaproteobacteria; order Rhodobacterales; family Roseobacteraceae; genus Ruegeria; species Ruegeria sp. AD2(2025). Next base: position 267,411 of record NZ_JBQFZS010000006.1, on the reverse strand, counting down.
GCGGCTTATGCAGGCTAAATCTACGCAGTTGGGGAGATACACCCTCATCGGGTTGTCGATGCACAAGACCCGAATCGGCAACAAAAAAGGGGCAGGTCTTTCGACCCGCCCCAAGATTGGCCTTATCGACCGAGGGATCAGTTTGACGCCGCGTTCAGCTTTTCGTTCTGCTCGCGCAGCGTGTCCGAGATGATCGCGTACCATTCACCGGATTCACGCATTTCGATCAGACCTTTGTTCATCATTGCGATGTATTCGCGGGCGAACGGGTTGGTGCGGTGCGCCAGGAAGCTCATCGACGACAGAGTGGAAACATAAGGGTTTTCAACGATGTCTGCCGAGGTCAGGCCCATGTCTCTCATGGTTGATGCAAACAGGTCGACTTCGAATGCGGCCACATCTGCTGTGCCGGTCAGCACGGCGTCAAGGCATTCGCGGGCCGAATTGGGTTGAACCACATTTGTGTTGTCGCGGTTCAGACCCTGTTCTTCCAGAACCACCATGCTCCAGCCTGCCATGCGGCAGATGGTCGAACCTTCGAGGTCCGAGAAATCGGTGGCCTTTGCGTATTCGCTCTCGGGCAGGGTGAAGAAGCCACCGACGATGTCGTAGACCGGAACCGAGGCGACAAACTGGGTGCAGCGCGCTTCGGTTTCTGCAGACCATTCATACGAGCGGTTGGTGCAATCCGGCACGGTCCAGGCGATGGAGATGTCGAACGCGCCCAGCGGCAACAGGGTGTCCAGGTGCGAGCTCCAGTCGTCGACAAAGCTGACCGAGAAGTCACGGCTGTTACCGGCCCGCTGCAGGCTGGTTGTTGCCAGACGGGTCATGATGCCGCCGCCATTCAGGTTTTCGGTTGTGAACGGCTCCCAGCCGTTGCCCGCAACCATCTTGATTGGCGGGGCGTAGACGTTCGAGCGTTTGACGCTGGCCGCGCGCTTTTCTTCCGCCGCGATCAGTTCCTGTGCGGACTGGCCGTTCGGCAGGCTGCCGTCTTCACAGGGCAGGGCCAGAACCAGACCGGTCTCCAGCGAGCCGGGATTGGTGATCGCGTTCCGGTTCGCGTTGAAGATCGGCTGATAGTTCGATGTGCCGTAGGCCGCGATGGCAATCGTCGCCAGCGTGTCGCCGTCCTGTACCGTATAGTTCGAACAGGCCTCTTGCGCGGCGGCTGCTCCGGCGCTCAGGGCGGTGAAGGCTGTTGCCGCCAATGCGGCTTTCTTGAATGTCTTGTTTGTCATGTCCTCGTCCTCCAGACTTTTGTTTTGTCAGGCCAATTGGGGCCTTAGCCATTTTCCATTTGATAGCGCAGGGCAGTCGACACGATGTCGCGCCATTCGCCAGATTGCTGCATGATCGCCAGACCCTGGTTGAGCGTCTCAAGGATCGCTTCCCCATCCGGATTATCTTTGTGGGTCATGACGTTAAGCGACTTGATTGCCGCCAGGTTGGGGTTTTCGATGATCTGATGCTCGTAACCCAGACGGCTGATGGCCTCGACCGCCAGATGGGCTTCGATGGCAACGATATCGGCGCTGCCATCCATGACTGCGTGAAAGCAGTCATCGGGCGACACCGGGCGCATCAGGGTGATTGCGGGCTCATACAGGCCCACCGCATCCATATGCGACAGAGACCAGCCTTCGGGGCGACAGATCGTGGTGTCGACGAAATCCGCATAGGTCAGAGTTTCCTCGTAGCCCGAGCCATCCTTTGCAAAGAATGTGTCCACCACTTCGTAGAACGGGTTCGAGAAGTTGTAGGTCTCGCAGCGGGTGCGGTCCTGTTCCGACAGCGCCGCGGCCTCTTCGCAATTCGGGCGCGACCACGGGAAGGTGGCGTCGAAGGCCAACGTCGGCATCAGCAGGTCCAGATGCGAGGACCAGTCGTTGACGAACTGGATCTTATAGGGCTGCTCGGGCGCTGCCCGCAGCATGGCGGTCTCGACCAAATCGGTGTAGAGGCCCCGGTTCGGCAGCGCCTCGTCTGTGAAGGGGGCATAGTTGCCGCCTGTGATCAGCAGCAGTTGACGATCGCGGATTTCCGGTCGCTCGCCACCTTCGGCGTTGCGGATCAGGGCGGCCCCTTCGGCGCGGGCGGCTTCGATCTCTTTCTTCGCCTCGGCCTTGGCCGCGATCACAGCGTCTTCGCTGGCCTTCTTGGCCTCAGCTTCGGCGGCGGCTACGCGAGCCTCGGCTGCAGCGATGGCTTTTTCGGCGCGTTCCTCCGCTGCCTTGACCAGTTCCGAGGCCATTTCAGCCGCCATGCGACCGGCTTCGGTATCGGGGAGTTCGGGCGCGCGGCCAATGTCTTCCAAGCATGGGAAGGTCAGAACGTCACCGACCCGGATGATGTTGGGGTTCGAGCCGATGACATCGCGGTTGGCGTCATAGATGAACCGGTAATCCTCGGTCGCGTAGACCTGGATTGCCAACTCCCGCAGGCTGTCGCCGCGCTGAATCTCATAGGTTGAACACGCCTCTTGCGCCGAGGCCGCCCCTGTTGCGGCTGCAAGAGCCAGGCTGGATATGATCAGATGGGTTCTCATGTTGTCCTGTTTCTCTGCCTTGTTATGTCTGCGCCGGTTTGACCACGGCGATTGAAATATTGTCTTGATCCGGGTCCGCCTTGGCGTGCAGCGCCTGCAGCAGCGCATCCGCAATGTCGCGGGCCGGAGAATGAATGTGACTGTGCAACAGCGCCTCGATCTGGGCATTGCTGAGATATTGCAGCCCGTCGCTGCCGAGGATCAGAATGTCCGCTGGGTTCAGCGCCAGCGGGTGTTCCGGGCAATCCACTTTGGGGATCGCCGCGCCCATGATGACCGAGGTCAACTGATTGCGGTCGGGATGAGTCTGCGCCTCGGCCTCGGTCAACAGGCCCTGCGCCAGTTGGTCGTCGATCACCGGGGCCATCGAATGATCCTCGTTGATCTGGCTCAGGGTGCCGTCGCGGAACAGGTACAGGGGGCTGTCGCCGATCGAGATCCAGAACAGGTTCTGGTCGACCAGCAGGGTGCCCAGTAGGGTTGACCCCAGCTGGATCCCCGAGGTTTCGCCATGGCTGGCCACCTGAGCATTTGCTTGCATGGCTGCCATGGGCAGGGCGTCGAGCAGAGCACCCTTCGTCACGTCATCGTCTTCAAGCTGCGCATCCAGCGCCTCTTGCCAGGCGGCGATCACAAGCGCGGATGCAACCTCGCCCGCGTCGTGCCCGCCCATGCCGTCGGCGATCACGACATAGCCCGCCTGGGCTGTGTCGAAGACCCGCGCGGCAATCGCGTCTTCCTGCGTCTCGCGCTGACCCTGGTCGAGGATCAGGGCGATGTCATATGCAGGGGTTGCCAGCATCAGTCGGCATCCCGCCAGTCAAAGCCATCGTCGCAGAAGGCGGTAAAGCGGATTGAGGTTTCGCTGATGCGGATCAGGTCGCCGCTGGACAGGGCAATGGTGCTGAGCACCGGCTTGCCGTTCAGACGCACAAGGTTCGCCTTGCCGCCATGGCCCAGATAGCATTTCCGGTCCTCGGGGTCATAGGCGATGACCGCATGATTGCTGCGCGAGATGCCGGTATCGCCGAAATCAAGCTGGATGGCCTGATCGTCGTTGCGACCGATCTGCATCAGGCCTTCGGTCAGGGTGATGCTTGCGCCACGACCGGGACCGGAGGTGACAACCAGCCAACCAACCGGGAAGGTCTGTTGCGCCGCCTCGGCCTTGGCAACCGGTTCGGCGGTTTCGATCAGCTCCTGCACATGGGTATCGGCGCGTTCAAAGCCCAGGAAGGTTGTCTTGACGCGTGACCGGCGATCTTCAGCGGGCGCGGCAGGGGTCTCGGGCTGTTGGGGCGCTTCGGCAACGGGCTGCGGAGCGGGTTCCGGTGTCGGTTCGGGAACCACCTCGGCCACGATCTCGGGCTCGGGTTCCGGCGCGACTTCGGGCTCGGGCGCTGAGGCTTCGGCGACAGAGGCCAGCATGGCATATTCGGTTTTGTCGACCTCGTCCTCTTCGGTCAGATGAAGGGTGACGATCTGGTCGTCTTCCTCAACTTCTTCTTCAGCCTCGGCGACGACGTTCTCGGGGGTTGGCATTTCGTCTTCGACGACCTCGGCCACCTCTTCGGGTGCGGGTTCTTCGTCGGCGAAATCCGGCATGGTATCTTCGGGGATCAGCTCATCGCTGTCTTCATAGGCGTCCGCCTTCATGTCGCCACCGCCCAGGGCGGCGCGCAGCGCGTTGAAATCGGCAATCGGTTCGGGCTTGTCGTCCTGTACCGCTTCGGTCTCGACCGCGTCTTCTTTCGGTTTTCCGGCACCTTCGAGAAGCCGGCTGAGAGGGCTTTTATATTTGAACATGGTGTCGTTACCTTCTTGAATTCTGGCACGGGGATCATCCCGTGGGGCTGCTACAAACCCCTGCGTCTGGTGCAGAGGCACTGATGAAAGGAAAAACAGGGAAACTGGTAACTTCGCGACGGGCCGGTTCCCGACAGGGGGGCGATGTTGGGGCCACCCTCAGCACACACACGCTGGCGAATTTCACACGAACCGGTAGAACTACTCCTGCGCCAGCTGCATCGCCGCAGCGCTTTCGGATCCGTTGCGCAGTACCGTCAGGCGCGCCTCGGGTTGATTGTCGGCGACAAGTTGGGCCAGAACGGCATCCAGACTTTCGGGCCCGTCGATGGGGGTGCCGGTGCTGGTCTCGCTCAGCAGGATGTCGCCACGTTGCAGGCTGCCCGCGCTGTCCTGCGGTACGGCGGTCACGACGGTCTGCCATCCGGCCTCACCATCATGGCGCACGTCAAAAGTATAGCCGTTGTGCAGGCCGAACATGCGGTAGGCGGGCAGGGCCAGCAGCCCGTTCTGTGCCCGGGTCTGTCCCAGCGGACGGTACCGGGCGGCGACGCGGATATAGCCATCGGGATCCACCGAGAAATTGTCCAGAATCTGCGCCGCAAAAGAGGCATCCGGGCGCACCGGTTCCCCGTTGAGCGTAAAGATCGTCGCGCCGCGTTGCACCCAATCTCCGATCACCGACATATCCTGATCCGCGTCGACGCCGTTGATCGCGATAGTGCTGCCCGTGGAACTGCGGCGTTGGGAAATTGAGAACGGGATTTCGACGTCCCAATGCCCGAAAGCCACCTGTTCGGGGGCCAGATCGACCGGTTCCGCCACAGCCGGTGCCTCGGTAACGACCGGTGCGCTGGTCTCGACCTCGGCCACCGCCGGTGTTTCGGTTGGTGCCTCTGCCGGTGCTTCGGTGACAACCGGGTCTTCGGGCGCTTCCAGAGTCTGCTCGACAGGTTGCTCCTGTGCTGGTTCTGGGTCCGGTGCCAAAGCGGGTTCGGCCTGTTGCGGCTCTGTTACGGCTTCGGCGGTCTGCTCGACCGGTTCCGGCGCTGTATCCGCAGGTGCCGGAGTGACCGTCGCCTGCTCTGTTGCCGGTGTTGCCTTGGGCGTCGACTGATCGCCCGAAATCATGAAATATCCCCCGGCGGCCAGCGCGGCACATACCGCCGCGGCCCCCGCGATCATCTTGCCGCTACCGCCCGAACCGCTTTTGACAACGGTGTCGACGGCCACGGCCGCTTCGTCCTGCGGCGTGAATTTGGCCAGCTCGCCATCGGTTTTTTCTTCGTTGCCCAGCACCAGATCAGAGTTTCCGGCCAGCAAGGCGGTCACGACGGCCTCGGCATTCTCACTTTCGGCCCGGATCCGTTCCTTTTCGGCCTGCGCGTCCTTACGATCCATGCCGACGATGACCGAGACCGGGCGATAGCCGAACGTGTCGAACATCACGTCGGGACCGCGGAACATGCGCAGCCAGTCCAGCGCCGATTGCAGGCGGTCCGTGGCATGGACCTCCATCGCTTTGTCGATCGCTTCCAGAAAACCCTCGGGGTAGCCGCTGAAGCGGCCGGTGAGCGGCGAATAGGGATCGTCCTGACCGTTGTTGAAGGCGTTCAGGCGGGTCTGGCCGTCAATCGGGCGCTCGCCGCTGATCGCGTGATAGAGCGTGGCCGCCAGCACATAGAGGTCGCTGCTTGGCCCCTGTTCCGCGCCGCGCACATAGAATTCATGCGGCGAATAGCCGTCCTTGATCACCCGCAAAGTCAACAGAGCTGCCGATTTATTGGCCGCTTGTTCGCGTGCAGCACCAAAGTCGATCAGGATCGGTTCACCATGTTCGTCGATCAGGATGTTGTCGGGCGAGATATCCCGATGCAGCATCCCGCTCTGGTGGATGAACGACACCGCCGACAGCATCTTTTCGGTGACCTGAATGATGAAATCCGGGCCGCTTTCATTCTCGGGGGTCTGGACGTAATCCAGCAGGTCACAGCCGCGGATCAGGTCCATCGCGATATAGGCGGTGTTGTTGTCCTCGAACACCTGATGCACGTCGACGATGTTGGGATGCACCAACCGCGCATGATTGCGGGCTTCCTGAATGAATAGGTCGATAATGGCGCGCAGATCGTCCTTGTGGTCGGGATTTGCGGGCTCGACCAGATCGCCGTTCCGGTGGCACAGCGCGCCCGGATAGCATTCCTTGATCACCACGTCCCGATCCAGGCTATCACGGGCCAGATAGGTGATCCCGAACCCGCCATTGCTGAGGAAACGCTGGATTTCATACTGGCCGCGCAGCAGCTTTGCGCCCGGCTGCAGTCCTTCGATCTGAGGTTCGTCGTGCGTTGCGCCGACAGCCTGGTTGTGGCTCATATCTTCCCGCCCATTTCATACGTTTTGCGGCACAGATAACTGGGGCTTCAGCCCGCGAACTCACAACCAAACACAACCGCAGGACACTTGAGACGGTTAGACGGTTCAAATTTGACTTTATTGGGGCCGCCTGATGGCTTCACTAAGGATCAAGATTTAGCGATAACTACATCTAGGTGACGAATCCCTGAAAAACACCATATGACGTAAATGTGGGGCAAAAAACTTGGTGCTTATCTGCTGAAATGCGGGGCTTGGTCCACGGATTCGAAACAATGCCAGAGTGATTCTGACCATCTCGAATCGCCGCGTTGCGGCTCAATTCTAGCGCGAAAGCTTCAGGTGCCCGTTCTGGGCGGGGCTGAGGCGACGGTGCTTCCGGCCCAGGCGAGGTTATCGCTGAGTTGCGCAAGGATGCTGATCGCATCCTTCAGGGGCGCATCGCCGCTTTCGAACTGCAGCAGCAACAGCAGGTCGGTGGCCTTTTCGAACTCGGCCGGAATCCAGTCGGCCTCGGGGTCGATCTCCTGACCCGATTCCAGCCGTTCCGCGAAATCCTCGACGATTTCCTGACAGCTTTGCAAAAAGGCGGCAGGCTCCATATCCGAGTTTTCGCGCAGGTCCTCGTAGATGCTGGCAATCGCGGCAAGCCAGTCCTCGAGGATCGGGTTGTCCAGCGGGGGCAGGGCGGATTCCAGGCTGGCGTGGACGGTTTGACCGTCGGTATTGGACTCGCCGCTGTCAGCGCTGCCAATCTGGTCCAGATAGGGCAGAAAATCCTGCGCAATGTCCTTGCGGGCTGCGTCCAGATCATGCTGGCGATGGTCCGAGGCGATCTGCAGCACGTGTTCGGCCAACGTCTGACCACCGCAGGTTTCCCATAGCTCGAAATCGGGCTCGGGTTCCTGTTCCATGGCGCGCACCGCCACGGGGGTGCCGATGGGCGCCACGGCGCGGAACATTCCGGCCTTTTCCTTGTTCAGACGGCCGGTCACGCGGTCCAGCGCGTCGCGGACGGGCGGCAGATCCGCATGGGTGACGGCCAGCAGGCTGTTGTCGCGCAGCTTTTGCGGAACCTGTGCCCACAGATGCCGCTCGGATTCGCGCCATGCGTTTGTGCCGTTCGTGCACCAGATCGCGCAGTCCACGTATTCGAGCAGGTTCAACGTCTCTTTGTAGGTGTCATCCAACGCCCCTGCGCCGGGCAGATCGAACAGTGAGATTTCCTGCAAAGCCGGCGTGTTCAGCCCGACCGAGATGAAATCGGGATTGTCCGCAGCGGCCTTTTCCAGTGCGATGCCCGAATAGGTCTTGGGTTCCTTGTCCCACCAGCCGACGGTGGTTTCAGGAGCCTCGGCATAAGCCACGATGACCAGCGGCAGTTTCAGATGCTGTGGACCCGTGGGCAGGATATCGGCCCCGGCCAGCATGTTGGCAAGGCTGGACTTGCCCGCGCCAAACTCCCCGGCGAATCCGATCGACACCGCGTTCGACAGCCGCTCGGCATGGGCCAGAGCGCGGGCGCGCATCTCGTCCAGCTCTGCCGAGGCGGGCTGTTTTTCAGTGACGGTCAAAAAGCGCTCCAGCTGGCGCACTTCCTGTTCGGTTCCGGGGAATTCAATCATTCTGCAGCCTCTGCCTGTGGCGTATCTATGGGCGCGGTACCTTGCACCGATCCCAGTTCATCAGCGATGCGGCGGGCCTGATCCACGGCCCGCTGGGCCTCGGTGCGTGCATTGGCCCCTTCGGGGTTGGTCCGGTGTTCCAGATGTCCGGCTAGCAGCGCCAGATAGTGTTCCAGAACCGTCTGCAGCCGTTCTGTCAGATCGCTGCGGGCGGTGTCCACCAGATCATCGCCGATCATCTCAAATTCCTGCACGATCATCCGCTCGGCCCGGTTCAGGACGTTGCGACGGGAAATCAGGCGCGACAGCCATGTCACACGCAACTCGACCGTGATCCCGCGCGTCAGGGCGCTGGTGTCGGGGCGGAACCAGCGCACGGCGCTGGTGTTCATGCGATTATCTGCGGGTTCCTGCCAGCCGGGCAGGGCGCGCAGAGCGGCGTTGCTTTGCATGTCGATGGCATAAAGCTCGCTCAGCATCCGTTGGCGCACGACCTGCGTTGCGCCCTGGACCAATTCGCGCATCCGTTCCCGCAGCGGCGTGAAATTCAGTTCGGTTTCACCATCCCGGGCCAGCAGGGGCGATTGCCCGTCTGGTCCGCGCACGACGATCGAGACCGACTCGGCCACCGTGTCATCCATCACCCCGCGCAGATTGGCCAGGACGTTGTCCATGTCGTTGGTGATGGCTTCGGTCTTTTCGGCGATCAGGGCGCGCAGATCGGCCAGCGTCTTGTTGTTTTCGTCGGCATCGGTGGCCTCGGGCTGATCCTGTTCCTCAAGCGCGCGCAGGCGGGCGGCACTGCGTTCCAGCTCGCCTTGCGCAAAGCTGTTGAGGTGTTGCCATGCCATGTTCAGATGTTCCTGACGCGGCCCTTCGGTCAGCGCCTTGGTGACGTGACGGCGCAGATCCGGCAGCCCCGAGGCGATCATCGCCGCAAAGCGCAGCACACCTTCGCGGCTAATCGGGCCGGGGCCCTGCTTGATCTCTTCGACGCCGGACAGGTATTGTTTCATCTGTTCGGGGTGGGCGCGCAGCCAGGCCAGAATCTGATCGTGGTCGATGCCGGTTTCGTCCCCGGTCAGTGCGTAATGCGCCCACTGGGCGCTGCCCATCAGCACGTCGATGTCGGAATTGCCAAGCGCCTGCGACAGCCCGTCGATCACGTCGGCGCGCACTTTCGAGGCATCCTCGGGCCCGCCGCCCAACTCGTCCACGCGGTTGATGAACACCACGATCTGACCCAGTTCCAGCGCCTGCATCAGGCGGAACAGCTTCAGATCGGCCCGCGACAGGGCCTGATGCGCCGACAGAACCACCACAAAGAAATCGGATTCCTTGAGATACTGGCGCGATATCTCTTCGCGGATCAGCAGCGGGTCATTGACGCCCGGCGTATCGGTCACGGTCACCGGATAGGGGAAATGGCCGATGTCGAAATAGACCTCGGCCTTGCGGGTGATATCGCTGTAAAGACCCCGGTCCGAGCCCGGGTCCTGTCCGCCGTCTTCGGTCGGATCGTCCCCGGCGCAGACATAGCGCGCCAGATCATCGGTGGTCAGATTGTCCAGATCGTGATGCTGGCCCAGCAGATGCTTGTAGCTTTCGCCAAGGCGCAGCTTGGCGCGGGTCTTCATCGCCTCGACCTGCTCCTCGATCATCTCGCGCTTATAGCTGTCTTCCTCGTCGGGAAACATATTGCGCAGCTCTTCGCCCTCGGCGATCAGCGCCTGCCACTGGCGGTTGTCGAAGAAATGAAATTCGGCCCCCGAGGTCCGGCCCGAGGGGTGGCCGAAATGCATGTCGGTGATGACGGTGGTCCAGGGATTGACGTCCGAGGGCAGATATTCTGCCTGACCGGTGAAGCCATTGATCAGGCGCGATTTTCCGGCCTTGATCTGGCCGACAAAGGCAATCGACGGCTTGAGGTTCGACAGATCATCAATGATGCGCGAGATGAAATGACGGGTTTCGTCATTGCTCATCCCGTTCATGTCTTCGGCGATGCGAATAAGCTCGCGGCGGTTCAGTTCACTCATTAGACTTACCCTGGTAACTCGTATTTTAGATTTAGTTTTGCAAAATGGACACTATTGGGCAGGAACGCGGTCATTCGACGGCGGGTTTCAAGGACTTCCACAGGTTGACGACGGCCCCCAACTTGCGGGCATCATGGACAGCGGCGGCAGTTTGCTGACCGTCGCTGAGAATGGCAAGGCCCGCGCCCTGGCCGCCCGAGGGGCGCAGCACCATCAGTTGCGGCTGCGACAGGGCTTCGGACCCGTCTACCTGCCATCCGGCCAGATCACGCGCGAACCGGGCCAGCAGGTCGGGGCCGGGATGGGCGGCCTGATCCGGGGCGCAGAGGCCGTCGAATGCCGGGTTTTCACCGGATGTATCCATCAGCACACGGCCCAGTGCAAAGCGGTCGGACCCTTCGTAGAACTGTTCGGCGATACCCGCCTCGGGCGACATGTCGGCGTCCGCCTCGGGTTCGGGGTCGGGGACAATCGACATGCGCGGTTCTTCGGGCAGGTCGATCCGAGCGCAGGCAGCTTCGACCTCGGAATAGGTGATGCCGACATCATCGGCTTCCAGCGCGGTGTCGGGACGCAGCGACACCAGTTCCAGCGGGCCGGAGGCGGTCGAGATGTCCGACACCAACTGGGCCAGCCGCGCGGTCAGATCCTCGCGCGCTTCGGTTTCGAAATCCGGCACCGGCCCCGAGGCGCAGCGGAACACATCCGTGATCCGCGAGCTGTTGACCTCGATCGCCAGAACCGCGCCATCGGCGGCGGTGAACTCCAGCCGCCGGGGCAGGATCGTGCCGCGGATCGCGCCCAGCACCTGACCCCGCCGGGCCTCGGCGCTGTCGCCTGCAAGGAACGTGGCCGGAGACAACCGCGCCACCGACGACCGCCCGATATCGTCGAGCATTTCCAGTATTTCGCTATCCATCATGCCGTGACCCCCTCTGGTCCCGTCTAAACTGCGGCCGCTACCGGCCCAAGGCTGAGATGTGATTTCGTAAGCGCAAGCCCGACATTTGCGCTGTCGCGGCAGATATAGCACACGACATGGTCGGGATATTCCTTGGTTCTGAGAAAGATGTGCAGGCGATCGTTCGAAAACACCGCGATTTCCCCAAATCCCGGGTGCCCGTCATCGTCGATCTGCGCGCTGCGCAACAGATCCTCGAACCCTTTTATGCCGCGTCCCTGAAACAGGTTCGCAACCGCAAGGGCCAGCGTTTCCATCGCATCGGCGCTGTTCGGGTCAGACGCATCCGCACCCAGCAACATCCCCGTTTCCATGTCAACATACCCGGCTGCAATGCAGTCGGGTATGTTCTGAATGGCGGCGTTCAGCGCGGTATCAATCGACATCTTTCATCCCATTCTTCGGCCTGCAAAAAAAGGCCAGGGTCAAAGGACATGCCGTTCAACCCCCCGGTTTTCACGAGCTTCGGGAACCCGGGGCAGGGCGTCGCCTTGCTTGCGGCTGCTGTGTTCCATCGCGATCTGGTCATATTCGGACAGAAACGCCGCAAAGGCGCTTTTCAGACCTTTGGCATCGTCGGGCAGAGCGTCCTTGGTGACGATTTCGTTCCACATGGCGCTGGCGCTTGGCAAGGCCTCGGCGGTGGCAATCTGGTCCGGTTTGTCGCCGGGCATCGGTACGATCTGCACCGGGGCCAGCGCATTCGATTCCGGTTCCGGCTCATAATCCTCGTCGTCGCGGTCCGATTGCTCGGACAACAACGCGGTGATTGACGACACCGACAGTTCGATATCCGATGCGTCCTTGCCCTCTTTGTCGGCGCCTTGCGCCTCGGGGTCAGACGGGGTGGCGGGCTCGTCCATGGCGTCCGACGGATCGGCTTCGGGGCCCAGAACGATCAGTTCTGCCTCGTCCTCATCGTCCTCGTCGGTCATGAAGTCGAATTCGTCCACATCCGTTGTTGACCGCGCCAGTGCGTCCAGATCCAGCGGCTCATCCGGTTTGCTGGCGAAAACGGCGCGCAAGTCGTCTTCGGCGGGTTGCGCTTCGGCCTCCATCTCGGCGCGCAGACGTTCGGCCTCATCCGCGTCGATCCGGGTCCGCTCGGCTTCGTCCGGGCGTCTTTCGACGCGAGCAGGGCGCACCGGGAAGCTGGTGATCACGTCGTCCGTATCCGAGGGCTGATCGACCGGATCAACAAGCTTGAGCGGTGTGCTCTCGGGTTGCGGCGGTGTCGGCAGGGGTCGCACGTTGGGCGTGTCCGACAGGGATTTGTCGATCTGATAACGCGCCAGCATGTCCGCGCGGCTGTCCATGATCTGTTCGGTGATCTCAAGAAAGCTGTCGACCATCTTACCGCCACCGCTGCGCGACCAAAGCTCGGCATCGCCGGTCTTGTCGCGGGCCAGAATGGCGTCGCGGGCGGAAAACAGGATGGTGCGGTTGAACAGATGACCCGCTTCGCGGTTCACCCGGCGCAGTACCTTCTGCCGGTCTTTCTGGTTCAGTGCATCCGCCCGGGTGACCAGCAACAGCGACTTGTGCTGCAGCCGTTCGGGCAGCGATACCCATGTGGCACGCTCGGTCTCGCGCCAGGCTTGCGTCGAATGGGTGCACCACAGAACGCCATTGGCCTGACCGACAGCGCGTTGCCACACATCGGTCGAGATTTTCGGGTCGGAAATGCCGGGAGTGTCGATCAGATCGACCGCCTCGAGAATGTCGGCCTCAAGGAAAATCCGCACGAATTGCGCGTCATTCACGCCGACCTGTTCAAGCTGATCCAGCTCGATATTCTGCGTACTGCCGTCGTGACGCTTGATATAGGCTGGCCGGTTGCCCCAACTGAACCACACGGGCGGCAGCTGCGTCGCCGTCACCTGTGTCGGCAAGGCCTGCTTGCGCAGAAGGAAGTTCATCAACGTCGATTTCCCGGCGCTGAATTCTCCCATAAGCGCAAACACAGGCTTGCGGCGGGACCACTGCTCGATGCGGTTCCAGGCCTTGGGAGAGACGAAGCGGGTTTGTGATTCTTTTACCATAACTCTACTTATGCTGCTTCGTTGCTGAGGTCTTTGAGGATGTCACCCAGAATTTCGTCGCGCGATTTCTGGGGCTTGGGCTCTGCGATCTGCGCCGCCGCCTTGTCGGGCGATTGCGAGATGCTGAGCAGCGTGTCTTTCTGCTCGGCTATGAAATCGCTCAGGACGGCGCGGACGTTTTCCAGAACGGCTGCGATCTGGTTCTCCTCGATATCCTTGGTGATCGAGTTCGCCTCGGACGCGATCAGGCGTGTGTAATCCGCGGCATAAGCCTCGAACCCTTTGCGTTTTTGCCACCAGCGGCGCCACCACGTACTTTGCAGATCAAGCGCGATGGTGCGTCCGATCCCCAAGGGCGGCGGAACGCGCGGGACGATGGGCGCTTCGATGCTGAATTCGCCCAGATGATTGCCCAGCAGCTTTTGATACAGGGCCTCGACATCCGAGGCTGCCGCCGAATAGAGCGCGCCCGCCTCTTTGCGCATTGACCGGGCAAAGCTGAAATAGGCCGCCTTTTGCAGCGTGCGCAGGCCCGCAGGGTCGTATTGCCAGGTGCCCTGCTCGCCATTCTGTTCCAGATGCGCGATCAGCGAATCCGTTGCGCGTTTGACAAAGTTGGCCTCGGCCGAAGCCAGCCGCTCCAGAACCTTATCCCGCAGTTTCGTGGTCAGTCCGGCAGCTTTCTTGTCATATTCCGCGGAGACGGTCGCAATCGCCTGATCGGGCGACACGCCATCCAGATCGCGCACGATGCCGTCTGTGTTCGACAGCGTCTTGGCCACAGCCGTGGCCCTGATCTGGCTGGCAATGTTGCGCGCCCGGTGGCGGACCCGATCCAAGAGACGAGTGCCTGCCCCTTCGGCAATCCGTTCATTCATCGCCAGCAGCAAATCCGGCAGGCCCGAAAGCGCCCAGATCTTGTCCAGTGACGCCGCCTGATCGCCAAAACCGGCGGCCAGATAGAAGGTGTTCAGCGCCTGCCGCGATTCCTCGGTCAGGATATCGGGGTTGCCGGTCAGCGCGGCCTCGGCCCACAGGGCGCTGCCGAAGACGATGCTGGTGTTGGTGTCGATGTTGTTCTGTTTCAGCGTGTCCTGAATACGGTCGCGGATCTCGGGCACCTGGTTGACCGGGTCGGACAATTCGTCGATGCGGTTTACGAACAGAATGATCTGGCGGTTCTCGAACTGTGCGATGATCCGCATCAGCGCCATATCCATCGTCGTCAGCGCCTGACTGGCCGCCAGCACCACCACACAGACCTCGGACCCGCGCAGGCTGCGCAGGGTGATCTGCTCGCGCACCATGAAAGTGTCGTTGACGCCGGGTGTGTCGCACAGTTTCAGCGAGATCGGATATTGCGGGATATCCATGAACAGTTCCGCCGATTTCGTGACATCGGCAAAACGGCCCGTCTTGGGGTCGATATCGGGGTCATCCTCGTCGCCGAGGCAGACATAGCGCTGGATGAGCTCATCGTCGAAATAGTTATACTGGTGGCTCTGCCCCAGAATCAGGTCGAAATGCTTGCCCAGCCGGTCCTCGGACTTGGCCTTCATTTCGCCGATCTGGCGGCGGATATCATCCATCTCGTCATCGGCACCGGCGCGGTTGGCCAACTCACCCAGACGGCCACCACCGACCATCAGATTGTCCCATTCTTCCTGTTCGAAGAAGGTGAATTTGGATCGGGTGTCGCCCTCGGTCCGGGTGTTGATGTTCAGCGTGGTCACCACTGAGGTCCACGGGTTCACATCCGACGGCAGCAGGTTCGGCCGCCCCGCCAGGATATTCACAATCGAGGATTTCCCGGCCTTCACCTGCCCCACCAGCGTGACGCTGGCGGTGAAATTCTCCATCTTCGTTTTCAGCGCCGCCAGCCGCGCCGAGGAGCGCGCATCCGCCACCTCTGTCAGTTGGTCGATTTGCGTCGTCAACGAGGTCATTGCCCCTGTCATCTCGGACAGGGACTCGTTGCCGACGGACAGAAGGTGGTCGTTACGCGCCATGGTCAGCCTCCGGTGCCGGTTGCGGGGATCTGGTCCCCTGCCCCGTCAGGCAGGCTTGCCAGCGTGTCGATACGTGCGATCAGGTCCAGCGCATTGCCAAGGATTGCGGCCTCGGTGCGCGGTGAGATCGATTCATAGGCCATGGAATCGGCCAGAATTTCGATGGAACTAAAGCCTTCGCCATTCTCAAGGCAGGCCACACGGCGCCCGGTCGGGAAGTCTTGTGATTTGTGGGCAGGCAGCGGCATGCGGGCATTGGCCAGCAGGTAACGGTTGCCCGAATGGGTGCGCAGAGCGATGCCGAACCCGGTGCCAGGATGCTGGCGGTTCAGGGTTTTCAGCTCACCAATGAAGTTTTCGCGTGCAAGACCGACGGCGTCTTGCTCGGAAGCAGCGGTTTTGATCTGATTGGTCACGACAGAGACCCTTGTTTCTGGAGTTGAGCAGAAACTCGTACGGTGCCGGATGGCGAAAAGACTCATTAACTCCTGCGCTTAATCAATTATGATCACCGCGGTGTTATTTTGACGCGAATAAGATTTTTTGGCGTTTGAAATGTGGCGCAATTATGGTTCCGCCTCATAGAAATGCCTCAACCAGTGGATGAGTCATTTCCCAGAGTTTGAGTTTTTGAAGGTTGGCCTGGGTGATTTCCGGGGGCCGCATTGTGGTGAGTTTTCCTGCCGTGAGCGAAGGGGATTTCTGTTATCTATTTGATGTAGTGATGTTAATATCCTCTCTGAGGAAGTGTCGGGTTGCCGAGAATTCGGGCGCTGAACCGTGTCCATCGCGCGATCCGCGCAAGAAGGAGAACCGCTCTCAGTTGCCGCATCCAATATATACAACCTATGAGGGTTTAATATCATTCAACATTCCTTTCCAAATGTTCCCAAAATGGAAACAAATATCGGGGAAATCCCGAGCGAAATGGCAGCGGCCAAGGCGATCTCCGGGGAGCAAGGCCGAAGAGGCCAGGATCGGGTGGACCGCTTGTCTGTTGGACTTCGGGGCTGATCGCCTCGGGTATCGGTCACTGCCACCTGATACGGGGTCTGAGTGTTCTCTGACCCATCGGCACAATCTTTTGTTTTGTCCAATTTCCCTCTCGCCCTCGTGCGAAAGCTTTGCTATTCAGCGCGGCATTCCGGCGCTGTGTCGCCGTGTTGCGGGTGTGGCGAAATTGGTAGACGCACCAGATTTAGGTTCTGGCGCCGCAAGGCGTGGGGGTTCAAGTCCCTCCACCCGCACCATTCTGTCTTAGCTGGTCCTTGTCCTGCGTGGGGAAGGCCCTCGCACTGGCAGCGCTTCAAAGCCAGCACTTTCCACAATGTCAGCCCGTATGTTGCCGGGCTTCTGGGGTCGCGGGCTTGATGCTGGCCGATGCTTTTGGAATTTCCGGCAAATCGAACCTTCGAATCTGTCCGGCCAATCCCACAGACGGACATAGCGGACCCGCCGAAGACACCGAGCTGAAGGGTTTGTCGGCACCACGCGGATGCCGCCTGGAAGGATTCGGGGCGATTCCGCGATGAGTCGCAAAACCGTCAAAATGACGACGCCCTTCTCAATATTACGACAGCATCGCGGATGTGGTGGTCGAACAACAGCTGACTGTCGTGCTGTCTGACACAACGCCGGGTGCATATCGGGACTGACCGCAGATCATACCCAGCGGGCTAAGAACCCTTTTTTGGCAAGTTTTATGACATCTAAGGCGTTGTATTTATAGGTGTATTTTTGGCTGAGGCGAGAACAAGCTGCACTCTTAGGGGGCAATATCCGATTAAGAAACTTCTTTGATTCATGTCAAAGCGACGCGCGGGCCGTTGGAGGAAACCGGCTGTGAGAAAACTCAGTCTTATCCTGTTCGTCGCTCCTGGATCCGAATTTCAGCCAGGAGCGCCGACACATCCAAAGCCGGAAAATCAAACAATTCCGACGTCCTAAGTCGAAGGAGTCAGTGATATGAAATTCAAGTTCCCAACGGCGTATACAATTTTGTTTGCGCTAATTGCGGTCGTAGCGTTGGCGACGTGGTTCGTCCCCGCCGGCCAATATGACCGGGTCGCAAATGAGGCACTGGGACGGGATGTTCCCGTTCCGGGCAGCTATCAGGTTGTCGAATCCAACCCTCAGGGTTTCTTCGATGTCGTACTGGCACCGATTGCCGGGTTCTATGACCCGGCCAGCTATGAAGCGCAGGCGATTGACGTCGCACTGTTCGTGCTGGTGATCGGTGGCTTTCTGGGCATCGTGGCCCGGACGGGTGCAATCGACGCGGGCATCGGTAAGGCGATGGCGCGCATGGAAGGGCGAGAGAAGTGGATGATCCCAATCCTCATGGCCCTGTTCGCAGCGGGCGGTACGATCTACGGCATGGCCGAAGAATCGCTGGCCTTCTATACGCTGATCATTCCCGTGATGATCGCGGCGGGCTACGACGCGACTGTCGGTGTTGCGATCATCATGCTGGGCGCAGGCGTCGGTACGCTGGGCTCGACCATCAACCCGTTTGCAACCGTAATCGCGTCGGACGCTGCAGGCGTTCCGTTCACCAACGGCATCATGCTGCGCTTTGCGCTGCTGGGTGTCTGCTGGCTGGCCTGTGTCGCATTCGTCATGCGCTATGCGGCCCGCGTAAAAGCCAACCCCGAACTGTCCATCGTTGCCGACAAACGTGAAAGCAACGAAGCGCACTTCCTCAAAGGTAAGCGCGAGGGCGAAGGCACACCCGTCTTCACCGGTATCCACAGCATCATCCTTGTGATCTTTGCCGCCAGCTTCGGCGTCATGATCTGGGGTGTGTCCGTCGGTGGCTGGTGGATGGCTGAAATGTCCGGCCTGTTCATCGTTGCCTCGATCATCGTGGGCCTGATCGCCCGCATGGGCGAGGAAGAGTTCACCTCGACCTTTGTCGACGGCGCACGCGACCTGCTGGGCGTGGCGCTGGTGATCGGTATCGCACGTGGTATCGTGATCGTCATGGACGCCGGCAATATGACCGACACCATCCTGAACTGGGCCGAAGGCGCAGTGAACGGTCTGGGTCAGGTTGCCTTCATCAACACGATGTTCGGGCTGCAGGGCTTGCTGTCCTTCCTGGTTCCGTCCTCGTCCGGTCTGGCCGTTCTGACCATGCCGATCATGGCACCGCTGGCCGATTTCTCGAGCGTCGACCGGTCGCTGGTTGTAACAGCCTATCAGTCCGCAAGCGGTCTGGTGAACCTGATCACACCGACCTCGGCTGTGGTTATGGGTGGTCTGGCGCTGGGTCGTGTGCCCTATGAACGCTGGCTCAAGTTCACCCTGCCCCTGCTGGCCGTCCTCATCGTAATCATCATGGCCGGGCTCAGCCTGTCCGCGATGGGCTGAGGTATCTAAGATGTCTACCGTGACCCGATCAGAAACAAAACGAACCCTGGGGTTCTGGATGTGCACCGCTCTTGTAGTGGGAAACATGATCGGGTCCGGTATCTTCCTGCTGCCATCGTCACTGGCCGAATTCGGACCGATCTCGATGGCAGGCTGGATCCTGACCGCAGGCGGTGCAATCGTTCTGGCACTGATCTTCGGACGGCTGGCGCGACTATCCTCTGGCGCTGGTGGGCCCTACGTCTATGCCCGAGAGGGTTTCGGCGACTTCGCGGGCTTCCTTATCGCCTGGGGATATTGGATCGCCTTGTGGTCAGGCAATGCAGCGGTGGCGGTAGCCTTTGCCGGTTACCTCAGCGTCATGGTCCCTGAAGTCGGACAAAGCCCGGTGGCCGGGTTGTTCGCGGCACTGGGGGCGATCTGGCTGCTGACCTGGATCAACGTGCGCGGTGTGCGCGAAGCGGGGATCATTCAGGTCGTAACCACGGTCATGAAGCTGACCCCGCTTATACTGCTGATCGTCCTGGGCGTGGCCCATGTCGACAGCTCGAATTTCAGACCCGTGAATGTGAGCGGCATGTCAAATATCTCAGCGATATCTACCTGTGCGGCTCTGACTTTGTGGGCCTTCGTGGGGCTCGAGTCGGCCACCGTTCCGGCGGGCGACGTCAAAGACCCCAAACGCACCATTCCACGCGCCACGATCCTGGGCACCTGTGTCGCCGCGCTGGTCTATATCGCCACAACCTATGTGGCGCTGGGTGTCGTACCCTCGGCCGTTCTGGCCGATTCCAATGCACCGCTGTCCGATGTGGCAGCCCTGCTGTGGGGCTTTGGCGGAGCCTTGTTCATCGCCGTCGGAGCCTGCATCTCAACCTTCGGGACGCTGAACGGTTTCGTTCTGCTGACCGGTCAGGTGCCCTTGGGCGCAGCCCGGGACGGGCTGTTCCCACCCCAGTTCGCGCGCCTGTCACGTACCGGTACGCCCACCTTCGGGCTGGTCGTGTCCAGC
Source organism: Ruegeria sp. AD2(2025) (assembly GCF_056542385.1). NCBI lineage: Bacteria > Pseudomonadati > Pseudomonadota > Alphaproteobacteria > Rhodobacterales > Roseobacteraceae > Ruegeria > Ruegeria sp. AD2(2025). Next base: position 247,618 of record NZ_JBQFZS010000006.1, on the reverse strand, counting down.
GTGCTCGCCAGCGGGCTGATCGCGATGAACTACACTCGTACTCTGGCCGAGCAGTTCGAATTCATCATTCTGCTCGCCACACTTTCAACCCTGATCCCCTACCTGCTTTGTGCGCTGGCCGAAGTAATGATCCGCGTACGCAGGGGCGATCTTACACAACTGTCACCGAACGTCTTCATCCTTGCGGCGCTGGGTTTTGCCTATTCATTCTGGGCGATCTACGGCGCGGGCGAAGACGTTGTTTTCTGGGGCGTTCTGCTGCTTCTGGCAGGATTGCCCATCCATGTTTGGCTGCGCGTGCAGTCAAAAACTAAAATGTCGAAGGAGAAATCATGACTGGATTTGGAGCTCATTCCGAGATTGGCAAACTTCGAAAGGTCATGGTGTGTGAACCAGGCCTGGCCCATTCCCGCCTGACACCCGGTAACGCGGCCGAGTTGCTTTATGATGATGTTCTGTGGGTGCATAAGGCCCGCACGGATCACGCTGATTTCCGCATGAAAATGGAAGAACGCGGGGTAGAGGTGCTGGAATTCCACGCCCTGCTGGAAACCACGATGAAGGATAAAGAAGCCCGTAAATGGGTTCTGGATCGCCGCATCACGGAAAATCAGGTCGGCGTCGGTATGTTAAACGAGTTGCGCGGCTGGCTGGACGAAATGTCCGCCAAAGACCTTGCCATGTACCTGATCGGCGGTATCGCGGTCGAAGATATGCCCTTTACCCCCTCGGGCATGTTCGGCAGCTACCTCGGCACCCATGGTTTTGTCATCCCGCCGATCCCGAACACTCAGTTCACCCGTGACAACAGCTGCTGGATCTATGGCGGCGTGACGGTGAACCCCATGTATTGGCCCGCTCGCCAGCCCGAAACGCTGCTGGTGACCGCGATCTACAAATTCCACCCGGACTTCAAGGATGGCGATTTCAAGATCTGGTGGGGCGATCCTGATGAAGATCACGGCGCGGCCACCGTCGAAGGCGGTGACGTCATGCCCTGGGGCAATGGCAGCGTGCTGATCGGTATGGGCGAACGCACCAGCCCGCAAGCGGTGGGTCAGATGGCCCGTGCGCTGTTCAAACAGGGTGCTGCAGAACGGGTTGTCGCCTGTCAGATGCCGCGCAGCCGTGCTGCGATGCACCTGGATACGGTGTTCAGCCACTGTGACCGCGAAACCGCGACCGCATTTGTGGACGTCTGCAACGAAATCCAGTGCATCAGCCTGCGTCCCGGCAACAAGGAAGGCACAATCGACTTCCGCCGCGAAGACAAGCACCTGTTCGACGTGGCCGCAGAATGCCTGGGCATCAAGTCGCTCAACATCGTGCAGACCGGCGGCGACTCGTTCAACCAGGAACGGGAACAATGGGATGACGGCAACAACGTTGTGGCGCTCGAACCGGGCGTGGTCGTGGCCTATGACCGCAACACCTATACCAACACGTTGCTGCGCAAAGCTGGCGTCGAGGTGATCACCATCTCGGGCGCGGAACTCGGACGCGGGCGCGGAGGCGGGCATTGCATGACCTGCCCGATCTGGCGCGACCCCGTTGACTACTAAATTCTAAGGAGACAAATAAGATGGCTTTTAACCTTCAAGGACGTAGCTTCCTGAAAATGCTGGATTTCACCCAACGTGAGATCCGTTACCTGCTGGACCTGTCGCGCGACCTCAAACGTGCAAAATACGCCGGTTCGGAAATCCAACACCTGAAAGGCAAGAATATCTGCCTGATCTTCGAAAAAACCTCGACCCGGACCATGTGCGCCTTCGAAGTCGCCGCAATGGACCAGGGCGCAGGCGTGACCTATCTGGGCCCGCAAGGCTCGCAGATCGGCCACAAGGAAAGCATGAAAGACACCGCCCGCGTTCTGGGCCGCATGTTCGACGGTATCGAATACCGCGGCTTCGGTCAGGAACTGGCCGAGACCCTGTCGGAATATGCAGGTGTGCCGGTCTATAATGGTCTGACCGACGAGTTCCACCCGACCCAGATGCTGGCTGACTTGCTGACCATGCAGGAATACGGCGAAAAGCCGCTGCATGACATCAAGTACGCCTATGTTGGTGACGCGCGCTCGAACATGGGCCACTCGCTGATGATCGCAGGCTGCCTGATGGGCATGGACGTGCGCATCGCCGCTCCGAAAGAGCTGTGGCCCGCCGACGAATTCCGCGGCCCGGCAGAAGAGCTGGCCAAGCGTTACGGCGGCAAGCTGACCATCACCGAAGACGCCAAAGCGGCTGTTGACGGCGTTGACTTCATCCACACCGACGTCTGGGTGTCGATGGGTGAACCGGCAGAAGTCTGGGAAAGCCGCATCAAGCAGCTGAGCCCCTATCAGGTGAACGCGGAACTGATGGCTGCGGCCAACAACCCGAACGTCAAGTTCATGCACTGCCTGCCTGCCTTCCACAACACCGAAACCAAGGTCGGTCAAGAGATCGCCGAGAAGTTCGGCATCTCGGAAATGGAAGTCACCGAAGAGGTCTTCGAAAGCCCCGCCGGTGTTCAGTTCGAACAGGCTGAAAACCGGATGCACACCATCAAGGCGGTTCTGGTCGCCACATTGGGGAGCTAAGAAATGCGGATTGTCGTCGCCCTTGGGGGCAACGCGCTGCTGCGCCGCGGTCAGGCTCTGACCGCGGAAAACCAGCGCGAAAACACAGCCATCGCCGCCAAGGCGCTGGCGACCATCGCCGAAGGAAACGAGCTGATCGTGACCCACGGCAATGGTCCGCAAGTGGGTCTGCTGGCGCTGCAAGGCAACGCCTACAAACCTGACGAGGCCTACCCGCTGGACGTGCTGGGTGCCGAGACCGAAGGCATGATCGGCTACATGGTTGAACAGGAACTGGGCAACCTGCTGCCGGCTGAAACGCCGCTGGCAACCCTGCTGACCATGATCGAGGTTGATGCCAAGGACCCCGCCTTTAAAAACCCGACCAAGTTCATTGGTCCGGTTTACGAAAAGGAAGAGGCCGAACGTCTGGCTGCCGAAAAAGGCTGGGAAATCCGGGCCGATGGTGACAAGTGGCGCCGCGTCGTCGCCTCGCCTCTGCCCAAGCGGATCTTCCAGATCCGGCCGATCAAATGGCTGCTCGAAAACCAGACCGTGGTGATCTGCGCTGGCGGCGGCGGTATTCCGACCGTCTACAACGAGGAAGGCTCGCTGGAAGGTATCGAGGCGGTGATCGACAAGGATCTGGCTTCGGAACTGCTGGCGCGTGAAGTGGGCGCCGACCTGTTCATCGCAGCCACCGATGCCGACAGCGTCTATCTGGACTGGGGCACCGAAAATCAGCGCGGGATCAAATCCATCACGCCTGATGCGATCAACGACTACGGCTTTGCCGCCGGGTCGATGGGGCCCAAGGTCGATGCCGCGACCCAGTTCGCCAAGAGCACCGGCAAAGCTGCGGCCATCGGGGCGCTTGCGGATCTGGCCGAAATCGTCGCCGGAACCAAAGGCACCACCATCAGCGAATCCGCTGGCGAGACCGCCTTCCACTAGTGAAGGCCAAAGCGCGCTTCGGCTTGGAGTTCAAATCGAAGCGCGCAATTGCACTGAAAACAAACCATCCCCGCCCTGCCCTGAACGTCAATCGCGCCGGGTCTGTGCGGGGGTGGTTTCTTTTGATTATGGTCGCGCGGGCGACCTCATTTCAGGCTACTCTTCAAGACGCCAGAGTCATGCCCCATAGCGCGCCATGAACATATCCACCGCCTGTTGTGCCACCGCGTCGATCTCATCTTCGGTGAATCGGGTCTGAATGCCGAAGGCCGCGCGGTTCCAGATGCGGACCTTACACAGTTCCGAGAACTGCGCCGCCGCCGTCTGAACGTCGTCAATCACCAACTCACCCTTCTCGACAGCCTTTTCGAGATATTCGGCCATCTGGCACTGACCGTTCTGCGGCCCGGCCTTATAAAACGCCTGCCCCAACTCGGGGAAACGGTCGCGTTCGGCGACACAGGCGCGAAAGACCTGCTGGGCGAAATCCGACACCAAGAATCCGGTCAGTTGCGTGGCGGCGATGGTAAGCACCTCGCGGGCGGGCTTGGTTTCGTCCACCATGGCTACCACACGTTCGGCCATGCGACTGCATTCGGTCTGGACGACCTCGGTGAACAGCAGGCGCTTGTCGGGGAAGTAGCTGTATAGCGTGGCCTTGGATACGCCGGCTGCGCGGGCGATGTCGTCAACGCTGGCACCTTCGAACCCATCCGCCATGAAAACCTCTCGGGCCCCGCGCAAAACCTGATCGAATTTTCGGCCTGTGCGCAGGATGGTGGCGGCTTGGGTCATGGTGGCTCCTGAAGATGTGTTTGCGCGATTCTATAAACCGCTCGGTTCACTTTCAACGATTCGCGCGCGAATTGTGATGCAAGCCTGATAACCTGTGCCCGCAAACCCAAGCCTTGCCGCGGCGGCAAACCATGCTATCCCTCGACCCATGGTCGAGATCTTTCTGCGCACCCTGCCCTTTTTTGCGATCATCGGCCTGGGATACGGTGCCGGACGCAGTCGGTTTTTCCCGCCCGAGGCGACGGCCTATCTGACGAAATTCGTGTTCTACTTTGCGCTGTCGGCGATGCTGTTCCGCTTTGCCGCTACCCTGCCCTTTGCCGAGATCTTCAACGGGCGGCTGGTGGTCGGCTACCTGATCGCCACGCTTGCGGTCTATGGGCTGGCCACGCTGGTGGCTTACCTGCGCGGGCTCGACATCCCCACAGCGGCGGTCGAGGCGCAATGCGCCGCCATCGGCAATGTGGGCTTTCTGGGCCTGCCGATGCTGGCGGTCCTGCTGTCCGAGGCCGCCATCGGACCGGTGATGCTGGTGCTGACGGTTGATCTGGTGGTGTTCTCATCGCTGATCGTGATCCTGATCAACGGCGCGCGCGAAGGGCGGTTGGCCGCCAGCACGCTGCGCCTGATCGGGATCGGCCTGCTTAAAAACCCCATGATCCTGTCGATCTCGGCCGGTCTAATCTGGTCGGCGCTGCGCGTGCCCGTACCCGCGCCGCTGAACGACTTCCTGACTATTCTGGGCGGAGCGGCCACGCCCGGCGCGCTGTTTGCAATCGGCGCGTCCCTGGCCGGAAAATCGGCCGAGCGTGTTCAGGTCGCCGCCTGGCTGAGCTTTTGCAAACTGATCCTCCATCCGCTTTGCGTGGCCGTGGTTCTGCTGTGGCTGATCCCGATTGCTCCGTTCCCGGCCGCCGTCGCCATCGCCGCCGCGGCGCTGCCCGTAGCAGGCAATGTCTACATCCTGGCGGCCCATTACGGGGTCGCGCCGCAGCGCGCCTCGGCGGCGATCCTGTTGTCGACCATGGCCAGCATCCTGACGGTACCTTTCGTCATCGCCTGGGTCGGCACACCCTGATCTTCACCTTTTCGAAAAATACTCCCGCCGGAGGCTCCTGCCCTTGCCGCCGGCGCTGTGGGTCGTTAGCCATGGCGCAGACCCAAAACAAGGACCAACCCAGATGGAAACCCTATCGGAAAATGCCTGTTTCGGAGGCGTGCAGGGCGTCTACCGCCACGCCTCGTCCGCGTGCAACTGCGACATGACATTCGGCCTGTTCCTGCCGTCCGAAGCCAAAGACGGCCCGGTGCCGGTGCTGTGGTATCTGTCGGGCCTGACCTGCACCCATGAAAATGCCATGACCAAGGCGGGTGCTCAGGGCTGGGCCGCTGAACAAGGCATCGCGCTGGTCTTCCCCGATACCTCGCCTCGGGGCGAGGGCGTCGCCGATCACGAGGATTACGATCTGGGTCAGGGCGCGGGCTTCTACGTCAACGCGACCCAGACCCCCTGGGCACCGAATTTCCGGATGTGGGACTATGTGGCCGATGAACTGCCCGCCCTGCTGGCCGAACAATTCCCCATCGACGCCGACCGGCAGTCCATCACCGGCCATTCCATGGGCGGGCATGGCGCGTTGACGCTGGCGATGAACCTGCCGGGGCGGTTCCGTTCTGTCTCGGCCTTCGCGCCGATCTCGAACCCGACGGGCGCGGATTGGGGTCGCAAACAACTGGCCGCCTATCTGGGTGAGGATGAAGCGGCATGGGCGAAACACGATGCCTCGCTGATGATGCGCAGCACCGGTTTCGACGGCCCCGTCCTGATCGACACCGGTGCCGACGACCAGTTCATCGACCTGCTGCGCCCCGAGGCGCTGGCGCAGGCGATTGCGGAACGTCGCCAGCAGGCAATCTATCGGCTGCAGCCGGGCTATGATCACTCATATTTCTTCGTGTCCACCTTCATGGAGGATCACGTGAGCTTTCACGCCGAAGCGCTGTATGGAGAGTAAGGCATGAGCAAATATGACTATGACCTGATCATCATCGGCTCGGGGCCTTCGGGGCGTGCGGCGGCGATTCAGGCGGGCAAGCTGAAACGCCGGGTTTTGGTGGTTGACCGCAAGGATCGGCTGGGTGGTGTTTCGGTGCATACCGGCACGATCCCGTCGAAAACCCTGCGCGAAACGGTTCTGAACCTGTCGGGCTGGCGCGAGCGCAGCTTTTATGGGCGCTCGTACCGGGTCAAGGACCAGATCCGCGCCGAGGACCTGAAGGCACGGCTGCACATGACGCTGGACCACGAGGTCGATGTGCTGGAACACCAGTTCAACCGCAACCATGTGGAAACACTGGCCGGTCTGGCGAAATTCGTCGGCCCGCATGAGGTTGAGGTGGCCACCGACGCTGGTGAGACCACCCGCCTGACGGCCTCGAAATTCCTGATTGCGACGGGCACCAAGACCTATCGGCCCGATTACGTGCCCTTTAATGGCAAGACCGTGGTCGATGGCGACGATTTCCTCGAGATGGGCGAGATCCCGCGCTCGCTCTGCGTGATCGGGGCGGGCGTGATCGGGGTGGAATACGCCACGATGTTCTCGGCGCTGGATGTGCGGGTGACGCTGATCGAGCCGCGCGAGAGCTTTCTGGACTTTATCGACAGCCGCCTGATCCATGAGTTCACCCACCAGATCCGCGAAAACGGTGTCGATCTGCGGCTGGGTTCGGCGGTCGACAAGATCGAGGATGCCGGAGGTCATGTCGAAGTCACGCTCGACAATGGTCGCCATGTGCGGGCCGAGATGCTGCTGTTTGCTGCCGGGCGCATGGGTGCGACCTCGGCGCTGAATCTGGAGACGGTTGGGATTGAAACCGACCATCGCAACCGCATCGAGGTGGATCGCAAGACCTATCAGACCACTGTGCCGCATATCTACGCCACCGGCGATGTGATCGGGCACCCGTCGCTGGCCTCGACCTCGTTGCAGCAAGGGCGCGTGGCGGCCTGTCATGCGCTGGAAACGCCAACGCTGCCGGAAAGCCCGTGGTACCCCTATGGCATCTACTCGGTGCCCGAGATGTCGACCTGCGGCATGTCCGAAGAGGAATTGCAGGAACGTGGTATTCCCTATGAGGTTGGGGTGGCGCGGTTCCGCGAAACCTCGCGCGGGCATATCATGGGGCTGGAGCACGGGATGCTGAAAATGTTGCTGAGCCTCAAGACCCGCCGGGTACTGGGCGTTCAGATCGTGGGCGAAGGCGCGACCGAGCTGATCCATATCGGGCAGGCGGTGATGAACCTGAAGGGCACGGTGGACTATTTCGTGCAGAACACGTTCAACTATCCGACCCTGGCCGAGGCCTATAAGATCGCCGGTCTGGATGCGTTCAACCGGATGCCCATCCCCGAGGAATTCAAGGTCCGCAAGACCGCCAAGAAAGCGGCTGCAAAACCAGCGAAGGCCGCCGAGTGACCTTGTATATCGACGGCGACGCCTGTCCGGTCAAGGCTGAGGCCGAGCGCGTCGCCACCCGTCATCGGGTGCCGATGATGCTGGTGTCGAATGGCGGGTTGCGGCCTTCGGCCAACCCGTTGGTGCAGGTGATCGTCGTCTCGGAAGGGGCCGATGAAGCCGACAAGTGGATTGCCGAGCGCTGCGGCACGGGCGATGTTGTGGTGACCTCCGACATCCCGCTGGCTGCAAAGTGCGTAGAGGCCGGTGCACGCGTGCTGCGTCCCAATGGTGAAGCCTTTACGGCGGCCAATATCGGTCAGCAACTGGCGATGCGCGATCTGATGGCGGATTTGCGCGCAGCCAACCCGTTTGGCGCAGGCGGTGGCGGCAAGCCCTTTGGCAAAGCCGACCGGTCGCGGTTTCTGGACGCGCTGGAACGCGAGTTGAGGGCGGCGGCGCGGGGATAGTTCTCCCGCCCGTCATCGACGCATCGAAGATGCGCCTCTTCCGGTTGGGCCGGGCAACGCGTGCCGCGCTGCGGTTGGTGCTTGCATCCGGGCCTGGGGATTGGTTCAGTCGGCGCGAACAGGAATGCAGCAGCAGGAACGCGCGATGCCGATTGACGCCGTTATTTTCGACATTGGAAATGTGCTGATCGAATGGCAGCCCGAGCGGTACTATGACCGGATCATCGGCGAGGACCGCCGCCGCGCGATGTTTGCCGAGGTCGATCTGCACGGGATGAACGATCTGGTCGATCAGGGATATCATTTCACCGACACGATTTACGACTGGGCCGAGAAATACCCTGAATGGCGCGACGAGATCCGCATGTGGCACGACAAGTGGATCGAACTGGCCACGCCCGAGATCCCGCATTCGGTGCATTTGTTGCGAGCCTTGCGGGGCAACGGCGTGCCGGTGTTTGCGCTGACAAATTTCGGAGTGCAGAATTTCGACTATGCCACGACGGTCTACCCGTTTCTAAATGAGTTCGACCGCCAGTATGTCTCGGGCCGGATGAAGGCGGTGAAGCCGCACGCTCCGATCTATGAGATGGTCGAGGCCGATTGTAAGTTGCCGCCCAACACGCTGCTGTTTGCCGATGACAGGTTGGAGAATATCGAGACCGCCCGCGGGCGGGGCTGGCAGGTGCATCATTTTGACGGCCCGCAGGGCTGGGCTGATCGCTTGGTGGCCGAAGGATTGCTGACGACGGCAGAGGCGGCCTGGCCGTCCGGGCAAGATGCCACGCCGGGGTAACTGATCCGACGATGGCGGGACGACGCAAGCCACGGGGCGGCAAAATTGGCTGCTCTGGAAAAGGCTTCTTTTCAAGGCGCGGTCCGGTCGGTATGGCTCGGGGTTATGACGGATGTGATTTCTCTTTATGACGCGCGTATCGCGAACGGGGCGCTGACCCGCGATGATGCGCAGGAGGCGGTGCTGCCCCGGTTCGACCGAATTCGCGCGGCGCTGGCCGAGCCGGTCAGGCGGGGGCTGTTCCGCAAGGCTCCGCCTGCGCCCAAGGGGCTGTACCTGTGGGGCGGTGTCGGGCGCGGCAAGTCGATGCTGATGGATATGTTCGTCGAAACACTGGGCGACATCCCGGCGCGGCGGGTTCATTTTCACGCCTTCATGCAGGAGGTTCATGCTGGGCTGCACGAGGCCCGCGAAAGCGGTGTCGAGGACGCGCTGGCCCCTGTGGCTGAGGCGGTGTTGCGGTCCGTCAGGGTGCTGGCCTTTGACGAGATGCAGATCACCGATATCACCGACGCGATGATCGTCGGTCGGCTTTTCGATATGTTGCACGAGGGTGGGGTCGTGATTGTAACGACTTCGAACCGGCATCCGGACGATCTGTATAAGGACGGCCTGAACCGTCAGCTTTTCCTGCCCTTCATTCAGCATATCAAAGCGCAGCTTGAGGTGTGGGAACTGGTCTCGCCCACCGACTACCGGCAAAACCGGCTGGAAGGGTCGCCGGTCTATTTCACACCCATTGGCCCCGAGGCGCGCGAGAAGATACGGCAAGTCTGGGCGGATCTGTCGGGCGGTCCAGCCGAGCCGCTTTCGCTGCACGTCAAGGGACGCGAGGTGGTTCTGCCTGCGTTCCGCAACGGCGTGGCCCGGGCGTCGTTTTATGATCTGTGCGGGCGGATGCTGGGGCCCGGTGATTATCTGGCAATCGCCGAGGCACTGAAAGTGCTGATCCTTGAGGATGTCCCGCGTTTGTCGCGCAACAATTTCAATGAGGCCAAGCGGTTTGTCATTCTCATTGACGCTCTGTACGAGGCGAAAGTCCGGTTGATCTGTTCGGCGGCGGACGAGCCTGAGATGCTTTACGTTGAGGGTGAGGGAACGTTCGAGTTCGAGCGTACCGCGTCGCGTCTGCGGGAGATGCAGGACAAGGATTGGGGCGTTTAGGGGGCTCTGCCCCCGTCGCCGCGGGCGACTCCCCCGGGATATTTTTGGCCAGATGAAGCTGTGTGGATCCCGTGGTCAGGCGTTTTCGCGCAGGATGTTTCCCGCCAGATAGAGCGAGCCGCAGATCAGGATGCGGGCCTCGGGGGCCGCGTCGGTGATTTTTCCGAGAGCCTCGGCGACGCTGCCTGCGGTCGACGCGGGAAGGTCGACTTTTGCGGCGGCAGCGGCGGTGTCTTCGGCGCTCAGCGTGTTGGCCTCGCCCGGGATCGAGACGGCGGTCAGGGTGGCGGCCTGCGTGGCCAGAGGCGCAAGGTAGCCGGTGACGTCTTTGGTGTTGAGCATACCGCAGATCATATGGGTCGGCTTTTGCGGCAGTTTTGCAAGCACATCCGCCAGTGCGCTTCCGGCGGCGGCGTTGTGTCCGCCGTCCAGCCACAGCTCGGCCTGCGGGGCCTGATCGACCAGCGGGCCGGATCTCAATCGCTGCATCCGGGCGGGCCATTCGGCGCGGGTGACCGCGGCTTCGTAGGCGGCGTCGCCCATTTCCAGATGGCGCAGAACGGCAAGGGCTGCGCCTGCATTCTGGATCTGGTGTGCCCCGAGCAGATTGGGCAGGGGCAGGTCGCGCAGGCCGGTTTCGTCCTGATAGACAAGGCGGCCGTTTTCCTCGTGCACATGCCAGTGCTGGCCGTGTATCAGAAGCGGCGCGCCGAGCCGGGCGGCGGTGTATTCGATGACCTCAAGCGCCTCGTCTTCCTGCGGGCCGACAATGCAGGGCACGCCGGGCTTGATGATCCCGGCCTTTTCGGCGGCGATCTTGCCCAGCGTGTTGCCGAGGAACTGTTCGTGGTCGATCGAGACCGGGGTGATTACCGTCACTTCGGGCTGCGCGATCACGTTGGTCGCGTCGAGACGCCCGCCCAAACCCACCTCGAGCAACGTGTAGTCAGCCTTGGTGCGGGAAAAGGCCAGCAATGCGGCGCAGGTCGTGATTTCGAAATAGGTAATGTTCTCGCCACCATTGGCGGCGTAGCATTCGTCGAGAACTGCGGTCAGGGCGGGTTCCGAGATCAGCGTGCCGGCCAGCCGGATACGTTCGTGAAACCGCGCCAGATGGGGCGAGGTATATGCATGGGCCGAGCGCCCTGCCCCTTCGAGCCCCGCGCGGATCATCGCCTGCGTCGAACCTTTGCCATTGGTTCCGGCGATGTGGATCACCGGCGGCAGCCTGAGCTGCGGATTGTCGAGCGCTTCCAGCAAACGCCAGACACGGTCCAGGGTCAGATCGATGATCTTGGGGTGCAGCGCCATCATCCGGTCGAGGATGATGTCCGAGCTTTGGCTGGTCATTTCTCGCCTGCGTCCTCGGCGGGGGCTTCGTTTGCCGGGGTTTCCGGCTTGGGCGCAGGCAGATCGCCTTTCACCGCCGGGGGCTGGTTCATCAGCATGCGGGTGATGGTGATCAATTCATCGCGCATCTCGGTGCGTTTGGTCACGCGGTCGAGCATCCCGTGATCCAGCAGGTATTCGGCGCGCTGGAAGCCTTCGGGCAGTTTTTCGCGAATGGTTTGCTCGATCACGCGCGGTCCGGCGAAGCAGATCAAAGCGTTGGGTTCCGAGATATGCACATCGCCCAGCATCGCATATGAGGCGGTGACGCCGCCCGTGGTCGGGTGGGTCAAGACGACGATATAGGGCAGGTTTGCCTCTTTCAGCATCTCGATTGCGACGGTGGTCCGCGGCATTTGCATCAGGCTGAGGATGCCTTCCTGCATCCGCGCACCGCCCGCTGCTGAAAACAGGATCAGCGGGCGTTTCAGCTTTACCGCCTCTTGGGCGGCGGCGATGATCGCATTGCCGACATACATGCCCATCGACCCGCCCATGAACGAGAAATCCTGCGCCGCGGCCACGATGGGCGTGCGCCCGATCTCGCCCGAGGCGACCAGCATCGCCTCTTTCTCGCCGGTCTTTTTCTGAGCGGCCTTCATCCGGTCGGGATATTTCTTCTGATCCCGGAACTGCAGCGGGTCGTCTTTAGGTGCGGGCACCGCGACTTCGGTGAAGATGCCGCCGTCGAACAGGTGGCTGAACCGGTCGCGTGGGGTGATCGCCATGTGGTGGTCGCACTGGGTGCAGACATTCTGGTTCTCGGCCAGCTCGCGGTGAAACAGCATCGTTCCGCACTCACCACATTTGTGCCAAAGATTTTCGGGCACTTCGCGGCGTGAGAAGATCGAGTTGATCCGGGGGCGGACGTAGTTTGTGATCCAGTTCATGTCGGAACCTTGGCTAGAGCGGCGTTGACGTCAAATAAGACGCCGGCGCGGGAATTGCAATCAGCGCCTGAGGGTCAGACGCGCGACCAGCCACCCTACGAGCATCAGCGCCATGTCGACCAGCAACCAGGGACGGATGGCCTGCGTGTCCGAGGCCTCGTATGGCAGGTGGTAAAGTGCCAGACCGCTCAGGTTGTCGGGCAGCGATATGATCAGCAGGGCGGTGACATTGTTGAAGAAATGCAGGGCGGTGGCCGGTCCGAGGGTTCCGGCCCGGGCAGTCAGGTCGGCGGTCAGGACGCCGAAGACCAGTGCCCAGATGGCGATCAGAAGGGCGTTATCCCCGGCGATTGCCGGATTGTAATGCCCGGCTGCAAACAGCACCGAAGGCAGGCCGATCCAGATCAGCGGGGATCGGAAGCGTGCCGCCAGACCCTGCTGCAGGTAGCCCCGGAACAGGATTTCCTCGGCGCTGGTCTGAATCAGGACGGCGACCAATGACAAGGGCAAGAGGATCAACCAGCGGGACAGGGGCAGATTGGCGACCACCGGCCCGCCCAGATCATAGGGGGGTAACAGGATCAGAACCGCTCCCAGCGCGATCAATGCCCGCAGGACCCGCCAGAACTGCCGCAGGGCAACCGCCTGTGGCCCGATCACCGTAATCAGTGCGCGGCGCTGCATCAAGCGCGCGGCAAGCGCGACCCCCAGCGTGACAAAGATGAAGCTGGCCAGAACGACCAGCAGCGCGGCCGGGGATGATCCGGTCAGAAAGGTGCTGGCCCATTCGGCTGAGCCGAGGCTGGCAATCGCCGTGAACAGGACGGTGTTCAGTGCCAAGACGACCACCGCAACGACCGCGAGACCGATGATCAGGCGCCACAGCTCTGGCGATCTCCGGGCCTCGGTCAGCAGCACCTGATGCGGATCATAGGCGCGCGTTTCAGGTCTCATGGTCTGGACCGGCGGGGGCGGAGCTTGCGGTTTCTCTGGCCGCGGCATTCGGGGCGCGCAGGCGCTCGGCGGCGGATGTCAGATAGCCCGCGACGGTCTGAAGCAATTGCATTGCCACACCCGCGTCGCTTTCGATCACGGCGCGCAGCTCTTCGGCTCCGATCCGCAGGAAGGCGCAATCAGTGGTGGCGACCAGATCCAGCTGGCGGGGTTCATTGGTGATGATTGCCAAATCGCCGATCAACCGCCCCGGTTCAACGGTCGAGAGGGATTCGACCTCGTCCTTCTCGTTCAGCCAGTTCAGGCTGGCCTCGCCCGAGATGCACAGATAGGCCGCATCCGGGGCCTGCCCTTTGGCAAATATGGTTTGCCCCGCCGCAGCCTCGTACCATTGCGCCGAGAAGGCCAGCAGCCGCTGGTTGCGGCCGTCCAGGCGCGAGAACAGCTCGGTTGAGGAAATGATCTTGAGCTTGCGGCTCAGGTCGTCCGACGCACCATCACCGGTATCGGCCCGCACGCGAGAGACACCGTCGATCCGGCCATCCTTGACCTCGACGAACAGGTCGTAGGCTTCGGGATGGGCAAAGTGATCCTCCATGAAGATCATGACCGAGTCGGGCAGCAATTCACGCAGTTTCAGCCGCGTCCGCAGGCGGCTTTCGGAATCGTGGCTGGCCAGCGCCTTGTCGAGGATCAGGATATCAGGTCGCTTGATCCCGGCGCGCGAAAACGCGGCGCGTTCCTGAAATACCGTCGGCAGGTTGTTTCCGCCCAGCCCCGAAGGCAGGTCGTAGATGATTGCCGCCGCGCGGCGGCGCAATCCGGCTTCGTTCAGCACTTCGGCCACCAGATCCTCGATCTCTTCGGCATGGGCGCCTGCCATGATCGACACCCGGCCATAGAGCGCGTTTTCCATCGCGGTCAGCCGTGGCACGTAGAGATCGGGCGACACCGGTACGAACATCCCGCCCATCGCGCTGCGCAGCCTGTCGGCTTGACTGTGGCGGATCGACAGGATCTTGTCCTTGTAACGCTCGGGGAAGCTGGGGCCGATCTGCTCGGCGGTCAGCATGAACGGGACCGTCAGCAACAGGGCGCGGTCCTGATCGCTGATCGCGTCGTCGCCTTTGGTCTTGCGCTGTTCCTCGATATCCAGCAGGCGGTGATACATCTCTTTCGACATGCCCAGCCGCAGGAATAGCGGGTGATCCGCGCCGTCGCGCCCGAAGGTCTGGTTCAGCGTGTTAAGCACCGCCCGCGCGATGCTGAGCGCATCATCATCCAGCTCATGCGCCGTCAGCATCGACAGGAACCGCCCGTCACCGGCCAGCAGGTCAGGGGCGATGTTGCGTGATGGCGAGGCAAACAGCAGGTTGCCGCCCAGCGGCACCGCCGGATTGAACCGGTCGGGGTCAAAGCGATAGACATACTGGTCCAGCCCGCGTTCCTTCAGGCGGGTGGCGACCGTGTCGCGCAGGTTGACGATTTCCTGCGCCAGAACCGGATGGACCTTGGGGTCGAATTGTGACCGCAGGGTGCGGCGGAACATGAATTCGTCAATGCCCATCGCTTCGACCAGCTGGAACCACCAGTCGCGGATGTCCTCGATATCCTCCAGCCCGGCCAGACCCGGATCGATCCACTCGTCGTCAAGCGAATCCGGCGGGTTCCCGGCCCGGACCGCCTCGATCTGGCGGCGCGAGGGAACCCGCAGCGCCTCGGCCTCGTGCTGTGGACCGGTACGCAGCGGCATCAGCAGGTTGTCGCCCAGCGTGCCGTCAAACAGATAGGGCCGTGAATAGGCATAGCCGATCCGCGCAGCGATCACAGATTGATGCAGGTCGTTCAGATTATGGCCGGCCATGACGACCTCGCCCTGGACCGGCAGCAATTCGCGGGTCAGCAGCTGCGCCAGAGCGCTGCGTTCCGACGCATGGGTTGACTGGATCGCAACCCGGGCGCCGCGGGGAATGGTCAGATCGATATCTTCAAGGATCGTCTTGCCGTCATCGTCGCGGACGGTCACGTTGCGCAGCTCGATATCGCCCGTCAGGCGCGGGATGGTTTCGGGAACGCCTTCGAACAGATGTTCGGGGATCATGTTCGACGGAGCAAACCGCTCGGTCACGATTTCCCACCGCAGCGACATATCCTGAACCTGATTGTAATAGGTCAGAAGGTCCTTCCATGGGCCGCTGAGGTCTTTGTAGGCCCCAAGCGCCGCCACCAGCGCGCCCACCGTCACCTCACCCGTGATCGCCAGATAGCCGCCCACCGAATAGAACAGGAACGGCGTCATCTGAGTGATCAGATTGTTGAGGAATTTCATGAAGAATTTCTTGTTGTAGATCTTGAACCGGATCTCGAACAAGGTGCCCAGACGGTGACTGAACTGCGCCAGCCGGTAGCGCCAGCCGCCATTGGTGCGCAGATCGCTGATGCCCGCCGCACTTTCACCGATTTCCGAGCTAAGCTGGCGCACCTCTTGAATGCGGTCCTTGTTCAGCAGGTTGATCTGACGCTGCAACTTGGGGATCAGCCACGCCTGCAGTGGGATCAGGGCGATGCTGGCCAGCCCGAACCAGACGCTTTGCATGAACAGGAAGGTGACGATGGTCATCATCTGCCCGAACTGAAACACCGGCTGCGCGATGGCATCGCCCATCAGCCCGCCCATCGGCTCGGCCTCGGAGGTAATCATCGACACCAACTCACCCTGGCTGGTGGTGGCGAAATAGGATTTCGGGAACCGCATCGACCGGCTGATCAGGGTAAAGCGCAGACGGCGCAGCATCCGTTCGGCCAGAATGCCCTTCATGGTGTTGATGCGCATCTTCATCAAGCCGCTGGCGATCACGGTGCCCAGAAAGGCAAAGCACAGGATCAGCAGGTACTGCACCTGGCTTACCGTGATTCCCAGCACCGTCACCGTATCCGCGGGCGCACCGATGGCGTCGTTGATGATCTGCTTGGGCAACTCAAGCGAGGCATAGAGAAACGGAAACGACAGAACCGTCAGCGCCAGCAGAACCAGTTGCTGCTTCTTCGAATATTTCCAGATGAATGAAAATAGGGTGGATTCCATGGCCCTGCCTCACCGTGACATTGAATCGTCTGGGGTAGATGCGGATCGCCCACGCAACCAGAACGCCGAAGTTACGCCCGGGCGGGACCTATTGCAAGAATGCTCAATCCTCGGGCTGCGCTAAATCCGGCGGTTGTTCATCTTTGGGAAAAAATGCCGGGCTAAGGTCGGACCGGGTTTGTCCCTCGCCCGGTCTTTGGCTAAAGAGGGGGCAGTTTCGGATATTGGGGCGATGGGCAGACTTCTGGACCTTTATATTCAGCGCAAGGTGCTGGCCCGTTGGGGCCGTGCCGCGCAGCAGGCCGACCAGACCGCGCCGCCCCAGCTGCGGCATCAGCGGGATGAAGCGCGCCAGTTGCGGGCGCTTTTGGATCAGGTCGTGCAGAAGGCTGATGGTCGTCTGACCCGCCCCCTGATCGGCTCGAACCAGTTTTCTAGGCCGCAGGGCACGGACTGGTCGTGGAGGCCCGATCTGTGGCGGGGTCCGCTGGCCCGCAGGGGGTTGGCATCGCCCGCGCGCAAGGCGCGACTGGATGGGCAGGTGACGCTGTTTCACGACTGCGACCGTGCCGAGATCGCCGCGCAGCAGGTGCGCAACCGCCGCGACAAGGATCTGGCCCCTTTCAGCCTTGTGATCGAGGCGTTCGATTTCCGCGGCTCTTTTCTGTCGCTGTCCGTAGAGCTGCCCGCTGACGCCGCCTTGTCGCTGACCCGGCAACACCTGATGCGGGTTGAGGCGTTGGTCGAGGCCGAACGCCCGACCACCGTGTTCGCGCGGCTCAATATCCAGCATGGCCCCAACACCGAGCAGGTCCTGCGCGAGTTTGACCTGAGGCAGCCCGCTGCGGCGGTGGATTTCGATCTGGCGCATCTGGATCTTAACGAGCGGCGGGTCGAAAAGCTGTGGCTGGATGTGATTCTGGACGATCCGTCCATGAACCGGGTTCTTCTGCGCGACCTGACCTTCTGCCGCTATCACCGGGCCGATCTGTAAGAGGCATCCCATGACCCAAGCAACGCTGACCCCGATCCGCTTTGAAAACGCCCTGTGGGAGGGTCACGTCTCGGCCACGGAACAACCACAGATCGAAGCCCTGTATCTGGGAGAGCCCCTGCCCGATGTTGAGCTGCGACCCGCCGCCGACGGCTGGTCCTTGCACATTCCGGTGCCGGTCGCGGCCCTGTCCGAGGGGGTCCACTCGGTGGTCATCCGCGATGTCACGACCGATCTGAAACTGGGTGATTTCACCATCATAGCGGGCCAACCCGCCGCCGATGACCTGAGGGCCGAGCTTGCGCTGCTGCGCGCCGAATTGGATATGCTCAAGCGGGCATTTCGCCGATCTCAGACCTCTGACAAGCAGGGCTGAAACGGGGCGGCGCGGGAATTTTCCTATCTTTTCAGCCCTATCCGTGCATCATTGAAGCATTCCGACATGACCGGGGGGGCTTCCATGGACCGCAACAGCATCGTAAAGGTCATCGCCCTGATGATCACGGGCTTTGGGATCGGCATTGATTTCACCGGGGCCCTGATGCTGGTCCCGGCGATTGAGAACAGCTTTGACGCGGATATCACCAGCACCCAATGGGTTCTGAACATCTATGCTCTGTTCTTTGCGATGACCATGGTGGCCGGCGGGCGGCTGGGGGATATGTATGGCCACCGCAAGGTGATGATCATCGGCCTGTCGATCTTCCTGTTTGCCTCGGTCCTGTGCTTTGTCTCACCCGGTCTGGACTATCTCATCGGCGCGCGGGCGCTGCAGGGGATCGGTGCGGGTTGTGTCTGGCCCTGCACGCTCGCCTTCGGGGCCACAAAGGTTTCAAAGCCAGAGCACCGGGCGCTGGTGATGGGGCTTATTCTGGCAGGCGTGACAACGGGCAATGTCTTTGGCCCGATGATCAGCGGCGCGGTGGTTAACTTCGGCGACTGGCGGCTGTTCTTCCTGGCCAATGTGCTGTTCTCCTGCATTTCGATGGCCACCGCGATCCTGCTGATGGAGCGCGAGACCGAGCACAAGAAAGGCGAGCATATCGACTTTGCCGGTATGGGCATCCTGTCCTTTGCGGTTCTGCTGCTGCTCTACGGCCTCGACGTGGGGGCTGACTGGGGCTGGACCTCGGTCCCGCTGCTGCTGCTGTTCTTCGTCAGCGCGGTGCTGTTTTTCCTGTTCCCGAGGGTCGAAAAACGCGTCAAGGAACCTCTGCTGTTGCCCCAGCTGATGCAGAACCGAGAGTTTCTGATCACGCTCGGCCTGAATATGTTCAACGTCTCGGCGGCCTTTGTCGCCCTGCTGTATTTTCCGCAATATATGCAAAAGGTGCTTGGCTGGTCGGTGTTCCAGTCTGCCTTGGGTCTGGCCCCGCTGACGGTCCTGCTGGCGGTGGGGTCGATTGTTTCGGGGACGCTTTATAATGATTTTGGCCCAAAGCGGTTGCTGTTTTGGGGCTATCTCTGCGCCACCATCGGCGCGGCGAGCGTGGTGATCTTGCCTGAAGGCTGGGGGTATTTTCAGATATTGCCCGGCATGGCCCTGATGGGGCTGGGCGCGACGCTGACCGTTGGCCCTTCGGGTACGGCGGCGGTCTGCGCGGTCAAGCCCGAACGCGCCGGACTGGTGGGCGGGCTCAGCTTCATGACGAACCTTGTTTATGGTGCCATCTCGGTCGCTGGTGCGACGGCGGTCATGTATGTGGTCAGCCTGTCCAGCCTGCGTGATAATCTTGCTGCCGCCGGGATCACGATGTCGGGGGCGGATCAGAAAGCGATCAATGGGGGCACGCTCACGACCGAGTCTGCAAAGGCCGTGCTGCAAAAGCTTGGGCCGGGTGAGACCGAAAAGGTCAAGGCCGCCATCGCGGCGGCCTTTGATAGCGGTATGAATATGGCCTTCGTCTTTGCGACGATTTCGGTGTCGTTAGGGATCGTCCTTGCCCTGATGCTGGACGAAAAGAAACTGCACAAAGTCGAAGGCTGACGGGGTCGCGGAACACGCGACCCCTGCGGGTTATTGCGACGGTCCTGCCGGGTTGAACGCCGACAGACCCTTGAGGATGTCGATGGCATAGGCCAGCTGATAATCCTGCTCGCGCAGCTCAGCGGTTGCTTCGGCCTTGGCGCGGTCTTCCTCGATCTGGCGGATTTCATCTTCGCTGAGGCTGTCATTGTTCAGACTGCCGCGCAGATCGGCCTCGGACCGGGTGCGGGCATTGTCTTCTTCCTCATCCGTCGCAGGGGCCGGGCGGGGCTGTTCCACGATGATATCCGGGCTGACGCCAAGCGCCTGAATCGAACGGCCAGACGGGGTGTAATAGCGCGAGGTGGTCAGACGCATCGCCCCATCGCCGCGCAAGGGCATCACGGTCTGGACCGAGCCTTTGCCAAAGCTTTTGGTACCCACAACAATCGCGCGGTGATGGTCCTGCAGGGCACCGGCCACGATCTCGGAGGCCGAAGCCGAGCCGCCATTGATTAGAACAACAATAGGCTTCCCGCCGGTCAGATCGCCCGCTGTGGCGTTGAACCGCTCTCCGTCCGCGGGATTGCGGCCTCGGGTCGAGACAATCTCGCCCTCGTCCAGAAACGCATCCGACACCTTGATGGCCTGGGTCAGCAGACCGCCGGGGTTGTTGCGCAGGTCCAGCACGATGCCGTTGACGTTTTCGATGCCGCCCGCTTCTTCGATCTGCTTCTCAAGCCCTTCCTTGAGGTTGGGATAGGTCTGGTCGTTGAAGGTGGTCACGCGCAGCACCACGCTTGTGCCCTCGGTCCGGGCGCGCACAGCGGTCAGTTTGATCGTGTCACGGATTATGGTGACGTCGAACGGTTCCTGTTCGCCCTCACGCACCACGGTGATCACGATTTCCGAGCCCACGGGCCCGCGCATCAGGTCAACCGCCTTGTCCAGTGTCAGGCCCAGAATGCTTTCGCCATCCACATGGGTGATGAAATCGCCCGCTTCGATCCCGGCCTCGTCCGCCGGGGTGTCATCGATGGGCGAGACGACCTTGACAAAGCCCTCCTCCTGCGTGACTTCGATGCCCAGCCCGCCGAACTCGCCGCGCGTCTGCACGCGCATCTGTTCTGCATCGTCGGGTGACAGGTAGCTGGAATGCGGGTCAAGCGAGGTCAGCATTCCATCGATTGCCGCCTCGATCAGTTCCTCGGTTTCGACTTCCTCGACATATTGCGCACGGATGCGTTCGAAGATGTCGCCAAACAGGTCCAGTTGCTCGTAGACACTTGCCTTGCTTTCCGCCTCCTGCGCCAGCAAGGGGCCCGCGATCTGAGTGGTTGCGATAATCCCTGCCACGGTGCCGGCCAGACCGGCCATCACAAATTTCTTCATACTCGTTTATCCATCCTTATCCGTGCGGAACCAGTCGTCCGGGTCCACGGGGCTGTTGTCTTGTCTTACCTCTATATAGAGCGTTTCTGACCGATCAGTTCCAGTGCCATCACCGCTTGTTGACATAATAGCGCCGATTCCGGGGGTTTCGCCGGGCATCAGACCGACCGGAGTGCCCTCTGGGATCACCTGCCCGGCCTGACCATAGACCTCTTGCAGGCCCGAAAACACAAAAAGCAGCCCGGGCTGAGGTTCAAGGATCACCAGATTCCCCAGATCCAGCAACGGTCCACGATAGCGGATCGTCGCGGCGGTGGGCGACACCACAAGGGCGCGCGGGCGAGTGCCCAGGACCAGACCGGGGCGTGTGACCCCTGCCGCATCCGTCTCACCGGCCCGATGCAAGACAATGCCCTGCGTTGGCAGCGCGATCTGGCCCTTTAGGTCGCTCACGTTGGCATTTGTCTCGGCAATCTCACCGTCCGAGATTTCGGACAGACCGCTGGCGAACCCGTCCAGCGTTTCGGTCGACGAAATCAGGATCGCGGTGCGCACCGGGTCCTCGACAAAGCGGCGCGGCAGGTCGGTGCGGTCGGCAATGGCCTCGCTGAGTTGTGTGCGGGCGTCCTGCACGCCAGTCAGACCCTCGGTCAGCGTGTCAGCGGCGCTTTGTTGCAGTTGCCGCAGCGTCTGCACCTCTTGCAGATCAGCTGCCAGGGCGCGGGCCTGTGCGTTCAGGCCAGGGGTGACCTCGGACAGCATCATGCCCGTCCGCGCGGCCCCCAGCGGCCCTGAAGGATGCAGCATCAGCACCGGAGGCGCGGTCGTTTCGATGGTCTGCAACACACCCAGCAGCTGCGCCACATCCTGTTCGCGGGCCTGCAACTCGGCGCTCAGTTGCGCCTCGCGCAGGGTGGCGCGGCGCAGACCGTCGCGCATGGCGGCGAGCCCGGCCTCATAGGCCTGTATCGTCTCGGTCAGGGCGCGCACCCTATCGCGGGCGCTGTCTGCGTCGGTCAGGGCGATCGAAGCTTGCTCGAGCATTTGCGCCGCCTGCAACGCAGCCTCGGAAGGGCTTTGCTGCGCCATTGCGGACCATGGCCAGAGCAGGGTCAGGCAGAGCCAGAACGCCCTCATTTCAGCAGGCTTTCTCCGGTCATTTCCGGCGGTACGGGCAGGTTCATAAGCTGTAACAGCGTCGGGGCCAGATCGGCCAACCGCCCGTTGCGCAGCCCTGCCCCTTTGGGCCCGCCGACCAGAGCCACAGGGACGGGGTTCAGGGTGTGTGCCGTGTGCGGGCCGCCGGTTTCGGGATCGACCATCATCTCGCAATTGCCGTGATCGGCGGTCACGATCATCGCGCCACCGACCTGCCGCAGCGCCTCAACCACCTGCGCCAGACCCTGATCCACCGCCTCGCAAGCCTTGATCGCCGCCTGCAGATCGCCGGAATGACCCACCATATCGGGGTTGGCATAGTTGGTGACGATCAGATCATAGCCCTCATGGATCGCCCGAACGAATGCCTCTGTCACCTCGGCCGAGGACATCTCTGGCTGCAGATCATACGTCGCCACTTTGGGCGATTTCGGCATATGGCGATGCTCGCCCCCCTCGGGCTGCTCTTTGCCGCCGTTCAGGAAGAAGGTGACATGAGGGTATTTCTCGGTCTCGGCCAGTCGGAACTGGCGCAGGCCTTGCTTGGCGACCCATTCACCCAGCGTGTTCACGATATCCCGTTTGGGGAAGACCGTGGTCATATAGGCGTTGTGACCATCGGAATACTCGACCATGCCCAGCAGCGCCGACAATTGCGGACGCGAACCGGTGCCGAAATCGGCAAAACCGGGCTCACCTATGGCGCGCAGAATCTCGCGGGCGCGGTCGGCGCGGAAGTTCAGGCAAAAGAACCCGTCGCCGTCTTTCAGGCCCGCGTATCCCTCAAGCACCGTGGGCGCGATGAACTCGTCGGTTTCGGATTGGTTATAGGCATGATCCACCGCGAAATGGGCGGTGTTTTCCACCCTGCCCTGCGCTTCGATCATGGCGTTATAAGCTTCGGCCACGCGATCCCAGCGGTTGTCGCGGTCCATGGCAAAGTAACGTCCGCAGACGGTGGCGATCTTTGCGCCGTCGGGCAGCCGGTCTTCCAACTCTGCGATGTAGGTGAATGCCGATTTCGGGGCCACATCGCGCCCATCGGTAATCGCGTGCAACGCCACCGGAACGCCCGCATCGGTGATGGCCTTGGCAGCGGCCACGATATGATCCAGATGCCCGTGCACCCCGCCATCCGAGACCAGCCCCATCAGATGCGCCGTACCGCCTGTGGCTTTGACCTTGGCGATGAAATCCTGCAGCGCGTTGTTGTCAAAGAATGAACCGTCTTCGATGGCCAGATCGATCTGCCCCAGATCCATCGCCACAACGCGCCCTGCCCCGATATTGGTGTGGCCAACCTCGGAATTGCCCATCTGGCCGCTGGGTAGACCCACATCCGGCCCGTGCGTGATCAACTGCGCATGGGGACCTTCCGCCATGATCGCATCGAAGGTCGGCGTGTTGGCCAGATGCGGCGCGTTGGCGGTTGTGTCATCCGACAGGCCCCAGCCATCGAGGATGCACAGAACAACGGGTTTGGGGGCGGTCATGAAAACTCTCCGAGTGCGGTGTTGCCATCTTCTACCCCCTGCCCGCGCAAGGTTGAACCGTCTTTTCAGGGTGCTGGTTCAGAATTAATCCGGCTTGTAGTCGCCAAAGGGCCGCGCCTTTCGGTTGCGGTACTTCACCGTCAGTTCCAGCGGCATATCGTTTTCGTCGTAAATGCCGATTACCACGCCGGTTCCTCGGCTTGATCCGTGCATGTTCAACAACTGCTCTTGCGACCGCGTTGTGCGCTGTGATGGACGCCGCGCCCAGGCGAACAGGTGGTCATACATCTGGGCAATGACCTCTGCGTGCTGGGCGCTTTGGCCCAGATCGGTCAGTTCATTGGGATCATTCTCAAGATCGAACAGAATCGGGCGAAATCCACCCTCGCAATGGATCAGCTTCCATTTCTCGTTTGCGACCATGAACATGACCGCATCGCGCACCGAGACATTCAGCACCTGCGCAATGGGCGAGGCGGAATAGTCATATTCGCAGATCACCACATCGCGCGGGGTGCTGTTCGCCTGACCGCGCAGGATCGGCAGCAATGAATGCCCTTCGAGGATGTGCCCGGCGGGTTCTCCGCCCGCGATCTCCAGAAAGGTGGGGGCCAGATCAATGGATTCGACCAGCGCATCACAGGCGGTGCCACGTGTGGCGTCGGCCTCGGGGGATGGATCGTAGATGATCAGGGGCATTTTGGTCGAGGCATCGTGGAAGAAGGTCTTCTCTCCCATCCAGTGATCGCCCAGAAAATCCCCATGGTCCGAGGTCAGCACGATCATCGTATCCCGCATCCGCCCGGTCTGTTCCATCCAGTCAAACAGCCGCCCCATCTGGTCATCGGCTTGTTTGATGAGGCCCATATAGGCAGGGATCACGGCCTCGCGCACATCCTGCCGCGAGAAGGTCTGGCCGATCTTCGTATCCATGAATGCCTTGAGCACCGGATGCGCGTTCTGCCTCTCAGCCTCGGACCGAACCACGGGCAAGACGTGCTCGGGACCGTACATCGAAGCGTAAGGCTCGGGCACGATATAGGGCCAATGCGGCTTGATATAGCTGAGGTGGCAGCACCATGGGCCCTCATGGGTTTCCATGAACTCGATCCCACGGGTGGTCAGATAGGGCGTCTCACTATCTTCTTCGGCGATATTCGCCGCCTCTGATGAGTTTTTCAGGAACCAGCCCGACAGCACATTGCCATCGGCATCCAGCCCGGAATTGGCAAAGTCATGCCACGGGTTGTCGCTCTCATACCCTTTGTCTTTGAGGTATTCGTTATATTTCTTGGCTCCGTCCGGGTCGTAGAAGCCGTCTGGCCCTTCGGGGCGCATCCCGTCATCGCGTTCAAAGACGTCAAAGCCGCATTCCGCCACGCGCGCGCCGATCAGGCTGTCGGGTTCCAGCCCCAGCCGGGCCATCCCTTCGGCATCGGCGCGCATGTGGGTTTTGCCGACCAGCCAGCAATCCATCCCCGCCTTGCGCAGGTGATCGCCCATCGTCATCTCTCCGACTTTCAGCGGAATGCCGTTCCATGACGCACCGTGCGAATGCACATACCGTCCGGTATAGGTCGACATGCGGGAACTGCCGCAGATCGGCGACTGGATGTAGGCGCGGTCAAAACGCACACCCATTGAGGCCAGACGGTCGATATTCGGCGTATGCAGATGAGGGTGTCCGTAGCAGCTGAGGTAATCCCGGCGCAGCTGATCGAACATGATGAAAAGGATGTTCTTGGCTTTACTCATGCCAAGAGGGGTATCCTAGCCTTCCATCTGTTGCAGCATCTTTTTCGCACGCTTGCACTGCAACTGGTCGCGCAGGGGGCTGTCGGGGTCGATATCCTTCTGACAGACCACGCATTTGTCAGCGCCTGAAATCGCATTCAAGCCACCGCAACTGCCCTTGATGGTCTTGCCCATCAACATCACACCCAAGGACATGCCGACCATGATGATCAGCAACAGGATGAAGGCCAGAATAAAGGTGCTCATTGCGGTTCCTACCGGTCAGTTGGTCCCCAGCGCATCCTTGAAGGCGCTGCTTTGTACGGTGATATAGGCTTCTTCCCCGCTTGTCACATCCCGCGAGATGAAGAACACGGCAAGTTTATGCTTTTCGGCCAGCTCCAGCCCCTTCTCCTGCCCCAGCGCCAGCATCGCCGTGGCCCAGGCATCCGCCATCATCGCGTTTTCTGCCAGAACAGTGACCGAGGTTGTGCGATGTGTAATCGGGTGCCCCGTGGTTGGATCAATGATATGCGAATAGCGCACACCGTCCTGTTCAAAGAAATTCTTGTAATCGCCCGAGGTCGCCATGCCTAGATTTTCCAGCGGCACGATCAGTTGAATGGCCTGTGCGCCAGCCTCAGGTTTCTCAACCCCGATGCGCCAGCTTTCGCCCTTGTCGTTCTCACCCATGGCCACGAGATCCCCGCCGATCTCGACCATGTAATTCTCGATGCCTGCCCCGCGCAGTTGCGCCGCCAGCGCGTCAATCCCATAGCCTTTGGCGATTGCGGACAGGTTGATCCCCACGCCCGGCTCGGACTTGGCCAGAGTGCCCGCGTCACGATCCAGCGTCAGCAAACGGGCCTGCCCCACCTGCTCTAACGCCGCCGCAATCTCGGCATCCGCAGGCACCGGGTCTTCGGGTTTGCGGGGACCGAACCCCCAAAGCTCGATCAGCGGGCCCAGAGTAACATCGAATGTGCCGCCGGATTTGGCATGCACGTCATTGGCGGCCTCAACGACAAGAGCGAACTCGTCGGATACCTGCATCGGCGCGGTGCTGGTCGAGGCCGAGAAGGTCGAGACCTCGGAATTCGGGTCCCAGTTGGACATCTTTGCATTGACCTCGGCCAAGGTGTCCTGAACCGCTTGGCCCAGTGCGACCTCGTCCAGATCTTCGCCGATCGCGGTAATGTTGAAGGTCGTCCCCATCGTCTCGCCCGACAGGCGCACCACATCCGGTTCCTTGTCGAACAGGCAGGCGGTGACGAACAGCAGCGAAGCCAGTGCAATCAGTTGGCGCATTAGGGTCCCCCGGCAAAACACGTGCCCGGCATATGCCAGCGGCCCCGATCAGAGTCAAACCGGCCTCAGACCTCTAGCGGTAGAAAGGCCAGCGCAAACAGCCCGATCGCGGCGGGGACGCCAAATAGCCAGGCGCGTTTCTGCCACCCCTTCGGTTGCTGTTTCCACGCCATGCGGAAATTGTGGCCGCAGACGACAACTGCAAAAAAGATCAGCGCAGCCACGGGTGGGGTCAGATAGAGATCGCTCAAAAGCCTCGATTTCCTTGTAAACGGGCCGGGCTGCGCCGGAATTCGAAATTGCACCCTATACAGTCTCGGTGCCTGCGATAAGGTAGAAGAAACAGCCATTTCCGGTGAAGGAGGAGACCGCCCATGGCCCCAAGCTCTTACCAGCCCCCGACACGCGGCGACAAGGCCGGGTCGACAACCCGTAGCCAGTCCGTTGAAACCAACCTTTCACAGACCCATACCACGGTTGCAAAGCTGATGGAGGGTAAGGGCGACGCGGTGTTTGCGGTGCGCCCCAACGACACGATCCATTCCGTTGTGGATATCCTGCGCGAAAAACGCATCGGGGCCGTGGTGGTGACCGATCAGAACGGGGCGCTGCAGGGCATCCTTTCGGAACGCGACATTGTGCGCCGCATGGCTGAAACACCGGGACAGACCCTGCCGCAATCGGTGTCCGAGTTGATGACGACAGAGGTCAAGACCTGCGCACCGAATGACCTTTTGAACGACGTGCTGAAAACCATGACCGAGGGGCGATTCCGCCACATGCCGGTGCTGAGCGACGGCAATTTGCGCGGCGTCATAACCATTGGTGACGTGGTGCATTTCCGGCTGAAGGAACTGGAATACGAAGCGCTCAAGATGAAGCAGATGATCGTCGGCTAGCGGCTGACCGTGCTGCGGATGATCCCGTCGCGGCTGGTCGAGATGAACTGCACGGCCCCGTCCGAAATCTCGGCGGCAGTCAGTTGATTGGTGGCAAATGCGCCTGTGTCGATTGAGATGACGCGGCCTTGCACGCGAGGCTCATCGACGATGGAGTGCCCGTGAACCACCCATTGCCCGTCTTTGCGTGGCTTGCCGGGGAAATTCGGATGCCCCCACAGGCAGATCCGGTCCTGTTGCCCGTCTAAGG
Source organism: Ruegeria sp. AD2(2025) (assembly GCF_056542385.1). Lineage (NCBI taxonomy): Bacteria > Pseudomonadati > Pseudomonadota > Alphaproteobacteria > Rhodobacterales > Roseobacteraceae > Ruegeria > Ruegeria sp. AD2(2025). Next base: position 219,906 of record NZ_JBQFZS010000006.1, on the reverse strand, counting down.
GCTGCGCCGGGTCCAGCGCGCCGTGAACGGCGGTGATGTTGCCTTGTGTCCAAGTCACGGGCCGGTCGCGCAGCCAGTCCAGCAGCGGTTCATCCATCGCATGTCGCAATTGCTCGGCCAGCGCGGTGGCATCGAGGTTCTGGATGTTGGTCACACCGAAAGAGGCGAGCGTCTGTATGCCGCCATTGTGCATCCAGATACGTTCCATCCCGGCGGGATCGTCGAGAAAGCCCAACAGCATCTCTTCGTGATTGCCTCTCAGGCAGATGGCGCGGCTGCGGGCATCGGTGCTGAGACGATGCAGGTGGCGCAAGACCTCAGCGCTGGAGTCGCCCCGGTCGACATAATCGCCCAGAAAGACCAGCGGCACCGTATCGTCCAACGCCTCCAGCAGGACCTGCAACAGGTCAAACCTGCCGTGAACATCGCCGATCGCATAGAAGCGACCCGCAGGGGCCAGCGTCGACAACCCGACACCGGGCGGCTGCGCTGTTTCGGGGGACAGAAGGCGTTTGATCCATTGCGGTAGCATTGGCCAGATGCCTAACCCGGCACGTGACGGGCGGCAATGATCAAATCTGTGCGTGGCCGGGCCTTGCTGTAGGAAACATGAAAAATCCACTTGACGACCGGACGGGGAAAGTATCCCTGAGGGACAGGTTTCGGACAATGGTGCAGAACGCATGAAGCGGGTATTGATTACGGGCACGGCTGGGTTCATCGGCTATTATCTTGCAAAGCTGCTGTTGTCTGAGGGGTTTCGGGTGCACGGCTATGATGGAATGACGGATTACTATGACGTCGCCCTCAAGCAACGGCGGCACCAGATGCTGCTGCAGAACCCGGGCTTCACCGCGACCGAGGCCTTGCTGGAAGATCATGAAAAGCTGATGCAGGTGGCCGAAGAGTTCCAGCCCGAGGTTATCGTTCACCTCGCCGCGCAGGCCGGGGTGCGTTACAGCCTTGAAAACCCGCGCAGCTATATCGACTCGAACGTGGTGGGTACCTTTAACGTGATGGAGGCCGCGCGGGTGCACAAGGTCGATCACCTGCTGATGGCCTCGACCTCGTCGGTCTATGGCGCCAACGAAGACATGCCGTTCACCGAGGTCGAAAAGGCCGATCACCAACTGACCATTTATGCCGCGACCAAAAAGGCCAATGAGGCGATGGGGCATTCCTATGCGCATCTCTGGGATCTGCCGACGACGATGTTCCGGTTCTTCACGGTCTATGGCCCGTGGGGACGGCCCGATCTGGCGCTGTATAAATTCGTTGATGCAATCCTCGATGGCCGACCGATTGATATCTATAACCACGGCGATATGTATCGCGACTTTACCAATGTCGAAGATCTTGTACGCGGCATCCGGCTACTGATCGATGTGCCGCCGATCCGGCCCGCCAGCCCGGATGAGATCGAAGAGGGCGACAGCCTGTCCCCTGCCGCGCCCTATCGGGTGGTCAATATCGGCAACGGCGACAAGGTGCGGTTGATGGATTTTATCGAGACCATCGAAGACGCCATCGGCCAGAAAGCGATCCGCAACTATATGCCCATGCAGATGGGCGATGTCCCGGCCACATGGGCAGATAACGATCTGCTGCAGCGCCTGACAGGATACCGCCCGCAGACCGATTTCAAGGATGGCGTCGCCCAGTTCGTCAAATGGTTCCGCGAGTATCACGGCAAATAAGCAGAAGTGACCGCCATGTTTGAAACCGATCCAAATGCCCGCAAGATCGCCGTCATCGGCCTCGGCTATGTCGGCTTGCCGCTGGCGGTGGCTTTTGGTCGGATCGGGCCGGTTGTTGGCTTCGACATCAATGCGGACCGGATCGCGGCCTTGCGGGCCGGTCAGGACACGACTTTGGAGGTCGAGCCCGCTGAGTTGAGCGCCGCGACTGGTTTGAGCTTCACAACAGACACCACCGATCTCGCAGCCTGCGACACCTATATCGTGACGGTCCCCACGCCGATCACACCGGGCAAGCAACCTGACCTTGGGCCGCTGCTTAGTGCGTCAGAAACGGTTGGTTCGGTTTTGAAACCGGGTGATCTGGTCATCTACGAATCCACTGTCTATCCCGGCGCGACCGAGGAGGATTGCGTTCCGGTGCTCGAACGCGCCTCGGGCCTGTCATTCAACCGGGATTTCTTTGCGGGCTACAGCCCCGAACGGATCAATCCCGGCGACAAGACCCATCGGATTGCGGACATTTGCAAGGTGACCTCGGGCTCGACCCCCAAGGTCGCTGATCTGGTCGACGCGCTTTATACCCGGATCATCACCGCAGGCACCCACAAGGCCGAGAGTATTCGCGTGGCCGAGGCCGCGAAGGTGATCGAGAACACCCAACGTGATCTAAACATCGCTTTGGTGAATGAGCTGGCCATGATCTTTGGTCGCCTTGGCATCGATACCGACGCCGTGCTGCGCGCTGCCGGAACCAAGTGGAACTTTCTGCCTTTCCGTCCGGGTCTGGTTGGCGGGCACTGTATCGGCGTTGACCCATATTATCTGACCCACAAGGCCGAGGCAGTCGGACACCACCCCCAGATCATCCTCGCCGGGCGCCGCCTGAACGATAGTATGGGCAGCTATGTCGTGTCTCAACTGGTCAAGCGCATGACGCGCGAAGGGATAGACGTAAGCGCGGCACGGGTGCTGATCATGGGTCTGACCTTCAAGGAAAACTGCCCTGATCTACGGAATACGCGAGTCGTCGATATCATCACCGAACTGCAGGACTATGGCATATCTGTAGAGGTTCATGACCCGCATGCCGATCCGCAGGCGGCGCAGGACGAATATGGGATTTCTTTGATCGCGCAGCCTGAGCAGTCATCCTATGACGGGCTTGTTCTGGCGGTTGCACATCGCGAGTATCTGGCGCTCGATCCAGCGGAAATCCGGCGATATGGCAAGGATCAAAGCGTTCTATTCGACGTCAAATCTTGTCTGCCCGTTAACGCAAGTGATCTGCGGTTGTAACACACCAACTCGGCCTGAAAGAAAACCGGCGCCCTAAAGCGCCGGTTCGTTTGCTGATCACCCGCCGAAATCGTCGAGCATGATATCTTCGCGGTCCACGCCCAGATCCAGCAGCATGTTGATGACCGACTGGTTCATGATTGGCGGACCGCACATATAGTATTCGCAATCCTCGGGGGCCGGATGGTTCTTGAGGTATTCTTCGAAAAGAACATTGTGAATGAAGCCGGTATAGCCTTTCCAGTCATCCTCGGGCTGGGCATCCGACAGGGCGACATGCCATTCGAAATTGTCAAATTCTTTGGCCAAGGTGTCGAAATCTTCAACAAAGAACATCTCTTTCTTCGACCGCGCACCGTACCAGAAACTGATCTTGCGATTACGGTTCTCTAGGCGCTTGAGTTGGTCAAAGATATGACTGCGCATCGGGGCCATGCCAGCACCGCCGCCGATAAAGACCATCTCTTTCTCGGTCTCGCGGGCGAAGAATTCACCGAACGGGCCCGAAATCGTAACCTTATCGCCCGGCTTCAGGTTGAAGATATACGACGACATCTGACCCGGAGGGATACCTTCCGACCCCGGAGGCGGCGAGGCCACACGGACGTTCAGCATGATCATGCCCTTTTCGTCCGGGTAGTTGGCCATTGAATAGGCCCGCTCGATCGGTTCGGCCACGGTGGATTTGTATTGCCACAGATTGAAGCGATCCCAATCCTCGCGATACTCTTCTTCAACATCGAAATCGGTATAGGCCAGCTGGTGCGCGGGCGCTTCGATCTGGATGTAGCCACCGGCGCGGAAATTCACATCTTCGCCTTCGGGCAGGTCCAGAGTCAGGGCCTTGATGAAGGTCGCGACGTTTTCATTTGACCGGACCGTGCATTCCCATTTCTTGACACCAAAGACCTCTTCCGCGACTTCGATATCCATGTCCTGCTTGACCGCGACCTGACAGGACAGGCGGTCGCCGCACGAAGCCTCGCGCTTGGTGATATGGCTTTCCTCGGTCGGCAGGATTGATCCGCCGCCCGAATGGACACGCACGCGGCATTGGGCACAGGTGCCGCCGCCACCACAGGCGGATGGCACGAACAGCTTCTCGGCCGCCAGGGTTTGCAGCAACTTGCCGCCTGCAGGTACCGAAATGGTTTTTTCGCCGTTGATGGTGATGTTGACGTTACCCGTCGACACCAGCTTGGATCGCGCTGCCATGATGATGGCCACCAGCGCCAGAACGATCAGGGTAAAAAGGATGACGCCTAAGCTAAAGGTTTCCATTGCGCCCTCCTTACAGTTTCACGCCCGAGAAGGACATGAAGGCCATCGCCATCAGACCCGCGGTGATGAAAGTGATCCCCAGACCCTGCAGGCCGTCGGGAATATCCGAGTATTTCAGCTTTTCCCGGACGCCCGCCATCGCGGTGATCGCCAGCGCCCAGCCAAAGCCGGAGGACAGGCCATAGGTCGCCGCCTCGGCGAAGTTATAGTCGCGTTCCACCATGAACAGCGAACCACCAAGGATGGCGCAGTTCACCGTGATCAGCGGCAGGAAGATCCCCAGCGCGTTGTAGAGCGGCGGGAAATACTTGTCCAAAACCATCTCGAGGATTTGCACCATCGCCGCGATCACGCCGATATACGAGATCAGGCCGAGGAAGGTCAGGTCCACATCCGGAAAACCCGCCCAGGCCAGCGCGCCCGGTTTCAGCAGGTAGTTCAGCAACAGGTTGTTGGCAGGAACGGTGATGGCCTGCACCACCATAACCGAAATGCCCAGCCCCAGCGCGGTCGAAATCTTCTTGGACACGGCGATGAAGGTACACATCCCCAGAAAGAAGCTGAGCGCGAGGTTTTCGACAAAGATGGCCTTTACGGCCAGTGAGATCAGACCTTCCATCAGTGCGCCTCTACCTGCTGGATTTTGTATTCACGTTCCTCGACCTGATTTGGCTTCCAAGTGCGGAAGGCCCAGATGATCAGACCGATTATGAAGAACGCCGAGGGCGGCAGCAGCAGCATGCCGTTGGGCACGTACCAGCCGCCATTGTTCACGGTTTGCAGGATGGTGACGCCGAACAGCGAACCGGCACCGAACAGTTCGCGGATGAAGCCCACCAGCAGCAGGATCAGGCCATAGCCCATGCCGTTGCCAACACCGTCGATGAAGGACGCCATCGGTGGGTTCTTCATCGCAAAAGCCTCGGCCCGGCCCATCACGATACAGTTGGTGATGATCAGACCGACGAAGACCGACAGGGTCTTGGATATCTGGAACGCATAGGCCTTGAGGATCTGGTCCACCAGAATAACCAGCGACGCGATGATCACCATCTGCACGATGATCCGGATCGAGCCGGGGATCTGGTTGCGCAGCATCGAGATGAACATCGATGCAAAACCGGTCACAAAAGTCACCGCCAGCGCCATCACGAACGCCACCTGCAGCGAGGATGTCACCGCCAGCGCCGAGCAGATGCCCAACACCTGCAGGGTGATGGGGTTGTTGTCGACAAGCGGGTCGACCAGCATCTCTTTCTTGGTCTGAGACATCAGAATTCTCCTGCTTGCAGTTTGGCCAGGAACGGAGCGTAGCCCGCATCGCCCATCCAGAACTTCACCAGATTATCGACCCCGACCGAGGTTAGCGTCGCCCCGGCCAGCGCGTCGACATAGAAATCGGGGCCTGCGGCGGGTTGCGATTTGGCAACCGTGATCTGCAAGTCGCCCGCATCGTCACGCAGCTTTTTGCCGTTCCACAGCGCCTTCCAGCGCGGGTTGTCCACCTCGGCTCCAAGGCCCGGTGTTTCGCCGTGCTGATAGAATTGCAGACCATAGATATCGTTGCCGTTGTTTTCTAGCGCGATAAAGCCATAGAGCGTCGACCACAGGCCATATCCGTGCAGCGGCAGGATCACCTTGTCCAAGGCCCCCGCCTCGTCGCGCAGCAGATAGATCACGCGGTACTTGGCCTTGCGACCGATCCCGGCCGGGTCATTGTCCAAGGCAACGCTCAGTTCAGGATCGCTGGCGGCGGCCTGATCGTCAAACGTGGCCGGGTCGAACTGGTCATCCACGAATTCGCCGGTTGCGAGGTCCAGCACATGCGGTTCAAACGCGGCGAAAGCCTCGGTCACGTCGATGCCGGGCTCAAAGACACCCGCCACCTGCAGGACGTTAACCTGCTTGTCCTTAAGCGCGTTGGCTTCCTGCACAGGGCGCAGGCTGACGGCGGCGGCGGACACGACCATTGAGGCAACAAGGCAGACCGCTACGGCGACAAAGATTGTCTTGCCGACCGAATCCGGTGAAGCCGCCAGAAACTTGGCAATCGCGCCCTTGGGTGCGTCGTTGTTATCTGGGGATTGCGTATCAGACATGGCGACGCGCCCTCCGTTTGATGTTGGCCTGTACGACGAAGTAGTCGATCAGCGGCGCAAAGACGTTCCCGAACAGGATGGCCAGCATCATGCCCTCGGGGAAGGCCGGGTTCACCACACGGATCAACACAACCATGACACCGATCAGCGCGCCATAGACATAGCGCCCAAGATTGGTGTGGCTGGCGGAAACGGGCTCGGTCACCATGAAGGCCAGACCGAAGGCGTACCCACCCAGAACGATGTGCCAGTACCATGGCATCGCGAACATCGGGTTAGTGTCTGACCCGATCAGGTTCAGCAACAGGGTAAAGCCGATTGTGCCGGCCAGACAGCCCACGATCAGGCGATAATTGGCGATCTTGGTCATCAGCAGGAATGCCAGACCGATCATGCAGGCCAGCGTCGAGGTTTCACCAAAGCTGCCCTGAATGGTACCAAAAAACGCGCTGGACCAAGTGATGCCCTCAGCCGCCAGCGCCTGCACGCCCTCGGCTGCCGACACGGCCAACGCGGTCGCGCCCGAGAAGCCGTCAACCGGGGTCCAGACCGCGTCACCCGACATTTGCGCCGGGTAGGCGAAATACAGGAACGCGCGGCCCACCAGCGCCGGGTTCAGGAAGTTTTTGCCGGTGCCGCCGAACACCTCTTTGCCGATCACCACCCCGAAGATGATGCCCAGAGCGACCTGCCACAGGGGCGTCGTTGCGGGCATGATCAGCGTGTAAAGCATTGAAGTAACGAGAAAGCCTTCGTTCACCTCATGGCCGCGCACGGTGGCGAAGATGACCTCGAAGATGCCGCCTGCAACCAGTGTCACGATATAAATCGGCAGGAAATACAGCAGCCCATGCGCGACGTTGGCAAAGATGCTGGACGGGTCCAGCGAGATGCCGAACATCTGCAACAGGGCAATCCGCCAGCCGGTCGCGGCATCCGCGCCCAAGGCCGCAATGGCCGAATTCGCTTGATAGCCGGTGTTCCACATCCCCCACAGGATGCAGGGGATCGTCGCGATCACGACATAGGTCATGATCCGTTTCATATCCACGTAAGACCGCGCGTGGGGTGCTACGGTGGCGACGGTTTTCGGAGTATAGATAAAGCTTTCCACCATCTCGTAGATGGGGAAATACTTCTCGTACTTGCCGCCCTTGGTAAAGTTCGGCTCGATCCGATCAAAGAAGCTGCGCAAACCCATGTGGCTCAGCCCTCCTTCTCAATCTTGGTCAGGCAGTCGCGCAGCGCCAGCCCGTATTCATATTTTGCAGGACAGGCAAAGCCGACAAGGCCCAGATCCTCTTCGTCCAGCTCGAGCGCGCCAAGCGCCTGCGCGGTGTCGGTGTCCATCACCAGAAGTGCGCGCAGCAGTTGCGTGGGCAGATAGTCCTGCGGCATCAGCTCTTCGAACACGCCGGTTGGAACCATCGCACGGCGACCGCCATTCAGGTTCGACGTGAACGCATAGAGTTTCTTCGCAAAGGCCGAGCCCAACACCGGTTGCACCGAATATTTCGACGGCATCGGTCTGATCCAGCCCATGGGGATCTGGTCATGATCCTCGCGGATAATGCTGATCTGCCGCGCAAAGCGGCCAAGATAGGCAGTTGGCCCCTTCGCGTGCTGCCCGGACAGAATCGAGCCCGATATGATCCGGGCGGTACCATCGACCGCCACTTCATCGCTGGTCAGGTCGTCGGTTGACGCGCCCATGACGGTGCGGATCAGGCGCGGCTGCCGCGCCCCCGGCCCGGTCAGCGCGATCACGATATTCGGGTCCAGATGGCCCGTCTGCATCAGGCGGCCTATGGCGATCACGTCCTGATAGCCGATGGTCCAGACCTGCTTGTCGCCTGCCAGAGGTTCAAGAAAATGGATATGCGTCCCGGCAAGGCCCGAGGGGTGTGGCCCGGAAAACGCCGCTGCGTCAACACCCGGCAGATCGGTGCCGGGGACCTGAGCGCCATCCCGATGGCACAGATAGGTCTTGCCGTCGGTCAGCTTCGCTATGGCTGTCAGTCCGGCGGCAAAGGCATCACCCGCCTCGGCGATGACCAGAGCGGCATCCGGGGCCAGCGGATCGCTGTCCATGGCGGTCACGAAAATCGCATCGGGTTTTGTGCCCGGCTGGGGCATCTTGGAATAGGGCCGCGTACGAAACGAGGTCCACAGACCCGAGGCGCAGAGTTTCGCCGTCAGACCCTCGGCGCTGTCATCACCTGTGCCGGAGAAATCGACGCCGCTATCGTTGGCATCGGACACCTCGATCACGACGCTTTGCAGAACACGGCGCGCACCCCGGTTGATGGCGACGACCTTGCCGCTGAGCGGGGCAACCATCATCGCGTCGGGCGCGTCCTTATGGCAGAACAGAGCTGTGCCGCGCTGAACCTCGTCGCCTTCCTGCACCAGCATCTTGGGCTTCAGGCCGATATAGTCGCCGCCCAGAACCGCAACGGTGGAAAATGCGGGGCCGGGGTGAATTTTCTGTTCGGGTGCGCCTTCAACCGGCAGATCCAACCCCTTTTTCAGTTTGAAACTGTGCATGTTGTTCTGGTCTTCCAAGCCTTGTTCCTGCGCTATCTGCCCTGGCTGTCCGTGCCGGTCCGATGCGAGCCATGCGGCATCCGTTCGATTATGGCTCCTTTACGCGTGGATTGCGGCAAACGCAAACCCGTTACCGCACAAACTCATGGCTTGGGCCCGGGTTCTGGCGGTTTTCCGGCCAGATGCGGCGATTTGCCGGGGCAAATTGGCGGTCGCGCGGGCGGGGCAACCGGTGTAAGCACCGGGAATGGAAAACGCAGAGTTCGAGATTTTTTTGATCGCTACGCCGGGGCTCGAGGGCCCCTTATGCGCCGAAGCCGTCGCGCGCGGGTTCTCTGACGCCCGTGCGACAGCCGGAGGCGTCATCTGCCGGGGTGGCTGGTCCGAGGTCTGGCGCGCCAATCTTGAACTGCGCGGTGCCAACAAGGTTCTGGTCCGGTTGGGTAGTTTTCCGGCCGTGCATCTGGCGCAGCTGGACAAGCGCGCGCGCAAATTTCCGTGGTCGGATTTCCTGCGCCCGGATGTACCGGTCAAGGTCGAGGCCACCAGCCGCAAATCCCGCATCTATCATGCCGGTGCGGCCCGCCAGCGGGTCGAGCGCGCCATCACGGAAACGCTGGGGGCACCGATTTTGTCAGACGCCACTCTGCGGGTGCTGCTGCGGATCGAAAAGGATATCTGCACCTTTTCGGTGGATACATCCGGCGATCCGCTGCACAAGCGCGGCCACAAAACCGCAGTCGCCAAGGCCCCGATGCGCGAGACGATGGCGGCGATGTTCCTGCATGAGTGCGGCTTTGACGGCGCTCAACCTGTGCTGGACCCCATGTGCGGCTCGGGCACTTTTGTGATTGAGGCCGCCGAAATTGCTCTGGGCCTGCGTCCGGGCCGGTCGCGCCGGTTTGCATTCGAGGACCTGGCGGGGTTCGACAGCGACGAATGGCAGGGAATGCGGCAGCCGCGCCCGGTATCGCAAACTGATCTGAGGTTTTACGGCTCGGACCGCAATGCCGGCGCGATCGAGGCTGCATCGAATAATGCCGCCAGTGCGGGCGTGGATCAGAGCACCCGGTTCCAACAGCGCGCAGTCAGCGACATCAAGCCTCCGGAAGGCCCCGCTGGTCTGGTCATCGTGAATCCACCCTATGGAGCGCGGATCGGTGATGAGAAACGGCTGCGGTCACTTTACGGCAGTCTAGGCAAAGTGCTGCTGAACCGGTTCCAGGGCTGGCGCGTCGGCATAGTCACAACCACGCCCGGCCTCGCCCGCGCCGCGCGCCTGCCCCTGTTGCCACCGGGCCCGGTTGTCGATCACGGCGGCACGAAGATTCGGCTGTACCGAACCGACCCGCTGGCATAGCGCTCCGGGTCAAAAACCCTCTTGCACATCCAAATCGTGAGGTATAGATCACCCGCCACGGTCGGAGTGTAGCTCAGCCTGGTAGAGCACTGTCTTCGGGAGGCAGGGGTCGGAGGTTCGAATCCTCTCACTCCGACCAATAAAATCAAGAACATACGCGAAAATTGAAATCTGCAACTTGTGCAAACTTGCATGAGTTGCGCAGAATCGCGAGAATGTTCTTATGAAGAGCCCTGTCCCATATCTCCGCCAGAGGTCCGACGACTACTGGGAGATCGTGTTTGAAGACCCTGAAACCGGGAAGACTCGGCGCAGGACCACGAAGACCAAGAACGAAGAAAAGGCCCAGAAAAAGCTGGATGAATTTCAGCCCGACGCGCCATCCGTTGACCCCGATGCGCCCCGCCTTCGCCAGCGAAAGGATGGCTACTGGGAAACGGTCTTCAAGGACAAAGATTGCAAAACCCGTCGGCATTCCCACGGAACCAAAGTTGAGCGCGAAGCGGAGGCCTTGCACGATACTTTCACCAAGGAATTGGCGCGCCCTGAATTCCCTGTGCGCCCCACGGTCGCTTGGGTCGTGGATCAATACTTCGACTACATCTGCCGTGAGAAGCCAGAGTCCACTTCTGGCCCCATGGCTGCGAATGTGGGGCCGCTGAAAGAACATCTTGGGCATCTGTGCTGGGATGAGGTCGTACAGGACACAGTAGACCAATACATAGAATGGCGGATGACGAAACCACGCTGGAAGGCACATCAGGACTTCGAAGGGCAGTATGGTACCACGTCACGCAACACCGCCTGCAAGGACCTACGAGTCCTGCGGGCCGCGTTAACACGCGCCCGGAAGAACCGATACACAGCCTATCCGCCAGACTTTTCCATCACAGAAGGGGAGCCCGTTCGGGACACTTCGGTTTGGCTTACAATGGAAGAAATGGAACGGATGATCGCTGTTTGCGAACCTCGCCCGATTTTCGTCAATGGAAAGAAGATTGACCGGGAGCGAAACCGCGATCACCTTGAGGGTTTCCTGTTGATCGCGCTGGCGACGGGCGCGCGGAAAGAGGCCATTTTGTCGCTGACTTGGGATCAGGTTTATATCCCGGAAGCGACATTGAAGGGCGTGACAGAAGTTGAGCCTGAACCCGTTCTGGACCCCGAAGACAATTGGGTTATGCCGGAGCGCTCTTTCCGGCGTGAGTACGAAAACCCACCGCTAAACTTTGAAGAAGGCACCGTGGTGAAAGGGGCCTACATCGACTTCGGTGCGGGAAGTGGAAACAAGCGACGGCCCCAAATTCCCATCGGTCAGAATTGGCGGCTTGTGAACTATTTGATTCACGCAGACCGGTCACAGCCCTACGTTATCACCTACAACGGCAAACGAGTGAAGAGCTTGAAGAAAGGTCTCGCCGAAGTCGCCAAGGAAGCAGGCGTGAAAAAACCAGTGACACACCACACCATGAAGCGCACAGCAATTACCCACATGGTCAGGGCGGGCATCCCGTTCAACATCATTGCTGAGGCGGTGAATACCACGGAAGATGTGTTGAAGAAGCACTACAACATGCACCGGCCTGACATTGAAGAGGCGTTTGGGGACGCGTTGTCAGTTCGGTAATCCGTTTCCGGGCGGGCTTGCGCTTATCAAGCCCGCACTTCACCCTCTAAGGATTGTAACGCGATTGTCCAGACAGATTCCGTGTACCTTTGCAGTGTGGATACCCTGAGCACCCCCAAAACTGATTCCCCGCATTTCGTCCACGTCTTGCGGTACGTTTCACCATTGATCTGCCGCAATAAGGACAGTCGGGAACGCCCCCCAATCTGGACGTAGTGCGGGGACGGGTAGATATGGTTGCGCGTTGAGGCTTCGATGATTGCGGGACAGGGCGCGGTGGCGGCGTCACCGTTAGGGCCACTGTGGATGCCGGGACAGAAACCCCCAGCTCGTTCAAATCACGTTCGGCCTGCGCCCTCGCGTTAAGTGCCTCAGAGAGTGCCCGGTCGTTCTTTACACGGGCAGGCAATGAGTCGAGCTTTGCGCGTGCGTTGTGAAGGGTGCCCAACCCGTTGCGGATAGTGGATTCCAGTTTAGCTTTCTCAGTGGCAAACCGCCCGCGTAGTGCCCGTTCGTCAGCTACGTCTTGAGCGTTTGGCGTCCGGTTATACTTGAACCGGGCCTCGTGCCCTCGACGCCATGCCACCAGTTTGCCGGTCATCACATCGCCGAAGCCGGGAACCCGCAAAACCGCGGAACGATTTACATCGGCTGCGGTTTCGATGCCGAAGGAAATCAGTGTTGCCGTCTTTGCTGGGCCTATCCCCGAAATGTTCGCGCGTCGTACTGAGAAACGGTCAAGATAGGCCTGTCTCTGACGCGACTCCCGGTTGGACTTGAGTATCATCACCTCGCGCGCAAGAGCGTCGTCATGGCCTTTGTAAGCGGCTATTGCTGCGTCCAAATCCCCGCGCACTTTCACAACCTCAGCCAGCCCGTTGCGCTGAACGAATGCGTTCAACTCGCGCTGCACCTTTTCATCGGCGTCTTTGTAGGTTTGAACAAACGGGCCAGACGACACCTCCCGGTCATTGAAAGTAGACCAACCCCAAATCGCCAACCCAATCCAGATGTAGAACACCGGCGCGGCGTATATGAACCCTGCGACCGCCCCACCCATCATGAGTAGGCCAAGAAACGCGCGCCCGCGTTTCCCGCTCTTGGCTTCACGAAGGGCCGGGCTGGTACTGCGAACCGAAACCGCAGTGAGCAAGTCACCAACGGTCGGGAAACGGAACGCCAATATCTCGCGGATGGCTTGTTCGGTGCCCTTCGCATCGGTTGGGATATTGGGTGTGACCGCCGACAAGTCCGGGAACATATCCAAACCGCTTTTTGCCGTCAGCTTGCACCATACACAGCCTTTGGCAGCGCTTGGGTAATAGTGCGTCTTGACCTTGCTACAGCGGCTCAGAGAGCCTTCCAGCTTCGAGAGGGTATGTATCCAGTCCAGCGCGCTAGGACGCGCGCCCGGTGACAGTCCGAATGCGTTTTCGAACGCCTTTGAAACCGCGTCTGGAAACAGATCAAGTGTCAACGCACCGGGTGGCGGTTTGGTCTGTGTTTGAACCTGCCGCAACTGCGAGTATGCGAAACGGTTCTGGGCAATATCTTCGCCCATTGAGGTTTCTGGCCCATTGCGGATTCCGGCATATGGGTGTTTTCCCATAAACAGCAAATGGAAGATCGCGACCGCTAAGCCAAAGTTATCGTGCGCAATCGTGCGCTCTACCGACGCTAGGTTTTTGCCGTGTAGCTCTGGCGGCGTGAAGTCCGGTACGCCAACAACACAAGGGTATGACGTGCCATTTAGGCGAAACTGAAAGCTGTCAGCATCAATCAGCGCTACAGTTGCATCGGGCGCGACAAGAATGCCGGAATGATTCAAATCCCCGATCACACATCCCGTTTGGTGAACTTTACCAACGGCACGGGCAACGTTCAGTGCTGCATGTATCAGAAACCTATAGTCCGCTTTCGGAAAATGGCGCATCCGTGACTTGGGGCTGTATAGCTCGTGAAGCGGGCGATAGCCCGAAACGAGACGCATAACAAAACCAAGGAAGTTCCCTTTGCGGTCTGTTACGACTTCACCGGGGTAGGCTATCAGATCGGTTTTAACGGCAAGGCCTTCGCCCACCATCGCTCGCACCTTGTCTTCTCGTTTTGAGCGTAGATTGGCGTTGTAAATCTTAACAGCTTGCCCGGCTCGCCCTCTAATCCCATAGACTTCGCCTTCGCCGCCCTTGCCAATCAGTTCAGCGACGGAAACGCGGTCCTTTCCAATGACTATTTCTTGCACGGTCACGCCCCCGAAATGAGGATGAGCGTTTTGTCATCGTCAGTGCGTTCACAAATAGCCTGCCCAGCGAGATAGGTGCCCAGCTTCGCGGACAATTCAGGTAACCGCCCTGTGCCGGGTGCGGTGTCAACGGGGCGCAGCATAGGTTTGAAGAACTGAGGCGATGCGGTTTGATCTTGGTGCGACAGTGCCAGATCGCCTATGCCGTCGGAAAACAGAGCGAACGCATCATACTCCCGCGCATAGCGCGCCATATTGAGACGGGGTTCAGGATCATCGGTCACGAAGTATGTCGTTGACGCGTATTCACCGTTTTCGGGCCAGCAAAGAACGTCCCAATCTTCGGCGCGCCGTCCAACAACGGCACTGTCGCCGATGTGCAAAGTCAGGGTTTCGTCTGGTGTTGAAACAACTGCCGCTAATGTAGATGCGAATTGGCGGGGCGTACTGTCTCGCTTCTCTGCGATAGCCGCAATTCTGTCCCGAACTTCATCAATCCAATCGGAAAGCATTTCGTCGCTAGGCAGGCTTGAATTGTCCCGGAACCACTCACGAAAGAGCACTTTCATCCTACGGCAGACAAGCCATGCCCCGAATGCGCCAAACTCCGCACTGCCAGCACCATCTGAAACAACAGCAAAAACACAATCGCCCCGCATCACCGAAACGGCATAGGCGTCCTGCAACCTATCGCCATTCCGAATATGGGACGTGCCGACTTTTGACGCAGCCGCCCACCGCCAATCCATAGGGTTATTCCGCTACAGCCCAGCCGTCTGGGGCGGTGGGGTTTGCGAGCGCCACGCCCGGATCGCCGGGGTTGGATTGTGAAACAGCGCTGAGCGAACTGGAAAGCCACTGGAACAGTTCTTTGAAGGCCAGCCCTTTGAGCTTGAGCGGTTGGCGTGTCGCGATCTGACCGAGTACACCCATGTCAGCCTGTTCTACACCCACGGCATAGAACATGAACTCTTTGCGTTCTTCGCCCTCATGGACTCGGCGTTTTGCTTCGTCCCAGCTATCAGTTGGGGCACCGTCAGTGATGAGAAACACCCAAGGCCGGAAGATTTTTAGGCCGTTCTCACGGATGTGGTCCTTTCTGACACGCAGCATGTCTAGGCCAGTTGTTATTGCTTCGCCCATTGGCGTCGCTCCGCCGACTTCCAAAGCTTCGGGAAAAAAGTTGTCAACAGTAGTGAATTCATTTCGGGTTTCGACTGGGCCGAATGTAACCAGTGCCAACTCAACACGCTTCGCGGCAAGCGAGTCTGATGCAAGCTCCTGTCGAAGCGTAGCCAACCCCTCATTCAGTTCAGAGATTGGAGCTCCATTCATCGAATATGACGTATCTAGCAGTAGCAATACCGGACATCGTGGTTCTGGGTTTTCCATAAGTTCGGCATCAACAAATGGTTCTTGTTCAAATTCGTCCATGAAATCACCTTCCGTAGTTCTTGTGCGCCCGTACCCAAACAAGATACGCCTATAGGGCGAGTCATATTGATCGTAGGTGCTCTAAATAGAACAGTACAGATGAGATTTGGCGTTGATCTACGTCATGTGCGATGCGCGACTTGAGAAGTGAAGAAATGAGATGAAGACTTTTTCGGCTTTTTTACAAGATTGGAACTTTTTCGACTCCCCAGAAGGCGATTTTGTTAACGACGCACTTGCCGACAACAAAATGCCCAATGCTAAGAGTTGGGACGAACTTGAGGCATACCTAATGAGTCAATCCGCCTCTCCTCAGGCACTTGATGCCGCTGAGAAAGTCTGGGCCGTTTATGCATCACGAGTGTAGCTGCCAAGTGAGCGCGGCAGTCCGCAATGAACCTTTGGTATCCGAAGGCAGAGTTTCTGCTACTCCACCACCATATTTTGTGTACTATGCATAGCGGGAGGGTAGATCAGGTATGAACAAATCTGATTTTGACCTGCATTTTGACTTGGCTTTAGCGACCAATAACCAATCAAAGTTTGAAGATTGGTTCGCTGCCATGGCAGCGTGCGTGTTCGGTTCCGATTTTGAGTTGATCAAAGCTGGTGGGCACGATGGCGACAAAAAGAGTGATGGTCGGCGCATCTCTACGGAGACGGTTTACCAGTGCTATGCGCCAGAATCTCCCAAAACCTTTGCCGACAAAGCAAAGGCAAAAATATCCGACAGCTTCCCGGAGGTGACCCAGTATTGGCCGAATTTGAAGGAATGGGTGTTTGTTCACAACAACGCTGATGGCCTGCCGACTACAGCAAGCGACGCACTTGAAGCGCTTCGAGGACAATATCCAAAGATCACAATTTCCGCCCCGTCGCCGCCACGCCGCTTCCTCAAGGACAACTTCCACGATAAGTTGAACCTGCAACAGTTGATTGACCTGTACCCTGCGGCGAGCAGGGACTTTATGGCGGTGACAATGAACGATGTGCGCCCGTTGCTCAAGAAAGTCATCGCCGACAAAACGGTCCAACCTGATCCAACCGCTTTCGGGGACTTGCCGGACGAAGCCAAGCTGGACTTCAACGACCTAAGCCCAGACGCAAAATACGACCTCAAACGCGCCAGACCTCACGTTGACATTGTGGATCGCTATTTATCTGGTATGAGCAACCCCCAACACGCATCTGTCATTCAGACGCAAATGCGGTCCAAGTACGAAGAGGCGCGGGACTTAGGGTATAACCCGGATGAAATCCTTGGGAAGCTGCTCGCGTTTGTAGGTGGCGACGGTACACCAACGGTCAGCGCCGCTGCGTATGTTATTCTTGCGTACTACTTCGACGCTTGCGACATCTTTGAAAACGTACCGAGCGATATCACATGCTGATGCCAACCAAACATATCAAGACCGAGAACGCATTGATTGGCGTAGGTGGCGAGGTGTTGGCGTTGCTGGATCAAGACAAGACAGTCTCTCGCTTGTTCTACGATTTACAGGAACGAAGACGCTCCAACGAACTGACGACCATTCAATTTGATTGGTTCTTACTCGCTGTCGATTTCCTATTTTCCGTGGGAGCCGTCAGATTCGATGAAGGCTTGTTAAAGAAGATGAACCAATGATTACAAGCTTATCCAGTTCGCTTCCGACTTTCAAAACACTGGAATTCAATTCCGGTCTAAACATTTTGTTGGCAGAGCGCCACGAAACCTCCGGTTCGCGTGATACACGTAACGGGACTGGCAAGACCAGTTTCATTGAACTTGTGCATTTTGTTCTTTCAGAGCGCCGCAATCCTAAGGATGATTTTCATAAGTCTCAATTAGTGGGCTCGACGTTTGACGTAACCTTCAAAGACAATGGCGCAGAATTTACCGTGAAACGACTAGCGGGAGCGACCAAGGACGAGCTTTGGCGCAACGACTTGGAGATCACACCCACCGATCTCAGGGCTGATTTGGCGCAAAGCTGGTTTGGTTTGAGTTCCGAAATTACTTCCGAGAAGTATAGCCCAAAGTTCGGGGCGCTTTTGGCTTATTTCGTCAGAAAAGAGCGCAACGGTGGATTTTCTAGCCCAGTCCTCAATAGTTCGTCGCAGCAGGGTTGGGATAGTCAAGTTTGCTTGTCATATCTTTTGGGGTTTGACTGGAAACTGCCCCAAAAATTGCAGCTAAAAAAGGATCAAAAGAAAGACGCAGATACCTTGGCGAAGATGATCAAGGGAGGCTATCTCACGGATGGTGCGCTGGACATAAAGAAGATGCAGGCCCGCCTCGATCTACTGGATACCGAGGTTGAGGCGAAACGAGCGGAAATTACCTCTGCGACTGTAGTTGATGGTTACCGTAGTCACGAGCTTACAGCAAACGAGCTTTCAACCAGTATCCGCGACCTGAATGAAGCAAACCTAGAAGATATGGACCTTTGCGAAGGTATCGACGAGGCACTGGAAGAAGTCGAAGACGCAAACATTGCCGATGTTCGCAGCTTATACGAGCAAGTGGGAATTTTCTTTTCAGATCAGGTCAACAAGAGATTTGAACAGGTTGAAGCCTTTCATCGGCAAGTGTCGCAAAACCGCGAAACACACCTGCGCAAAGAAAAACAAAATGCGCAGGAACGCATATCCGCACGCAGGGTTGAAATTGACCGCCTGCAAACTGCCCTAGCGGAAAAGCTCTCGTTGCTGCGGTCAGGAATTGCCATAGAACGCCTAACCTACTTGCAGTCTGATCTGAATCGCTTAGAGGCCGAGCAAGCCGATTTGCAGCAACAAATACCAAAATTCCAAAACGTTGCAGACGATCAAAAGAGGTTGAAACGCGAAATTGACGATCTTGTCGATTTAATCGGACAGGACGTTATGGAGCGTGATGCGCCGCGTAAATCAGCGGTGCAAATATTTGCTGACACATCGCAATTTCTCTATGACGAGCCGGGGCAACTGATCGTTGGTAAATCCAGCGGGGTTGCAGGTCTTTCGATAGAAACCGACATCGTCGGTAAAAAGAGCGGCGGGAAAAACCACATGCAGATTTTCTGTTTTGATTGGTTGCTCGTTGAAACGGCTTTGAAGCAAGATCGCTTCCCCGGCTTCTTAATACACGATAGCCACATTTTTGACGGCGTTGATGGACGTCAGATAGCGCTTGCATTGAAGCTTGCTCAAACCAAATGCGAAGCGCTCGGGGTGCAGTACATTGTGGCTATGAACTCCGATGATTTGATGAAGATCGAAGCCGAATTGGGCGATGAAGGTTTGGATGGATTCAACCCGTACGACCACGTTATGAAAACCCGACTGACGGATGAACCTGACGGTGGGCTTTTCGGAATCCGATTTTGATGCCAATCAGCCCTGGGATTTTGCACAATCGAGCGTAGATCATGCGCTCCAACTCACTCGCTTTGAGTGGAGCGCATCCAACATTACAAGCTCAGCCACAGGGCAAACGTAGTTCCACCAAATATGACCAAGCTCCACCATGCCGCCTTGCGCATGAATTCACTGTCTTCGTTGCGCTCTTGTGGCGGGACGCTTTCTGCGGCCCAGACCGCGAACACTAGAAAGAGGGTCATCAGCGCAGTGAATGCGGCAAACATGGCTCGAAAAAAGGCGACGTCAAACAGGCCAGATACAATCAGGATGACGACGAAACCCACTGCCAGTGCGGCTTTAATAATCAGACCAGCAAACCTCAAAGCAAACATGGTGCGCTCCGTTCAGTCTAAGGTGTAGCTGGTACGGTCAGAGTTGAACCGCAAAGTGTACGTGGCTCTTGTGCTGCTTGTAGAACTCACTACGCAACTAATCCGCCAGCCATCGTTTCCGATTGGCGTTACGGACATCATGCGGTGGCACCCCTTTCCCTTCGCAGCGATCATCGTCCCCAGCATGTCGCATACACCTTGATCCCCGCCCGAACAGGCCGGATCGCTTGCGTGAACGGGTGCGGCGAAAGCCATTGTTCCGAAAGCCAATGCAACAGCCACCGATCGTTCTCGAATATTTGTTCTTCTAAATGTATCCATTTCTGCCTCTCTGAACTTAGCGCGTTTTGATACGCCCTCGTCTTGGATACCTGCGCCAGACTAACCGAGCAACAAAATTATGCTGTTTTCAGATAATCTATTCTTAGCATTAATTCCTCAACCCGCAGAACGCGGGAATCGGAATGAAGAAAGCAAAAACAATAGTTTCCGATGGGCAGCGGGCTTTGATCTCTGCGCTAAAAGCTGCGCGCAAGGAAGCAGGGCTAAGTCAACAAGAGCTTGCCGACCGGCTAAGCCTACAGCAATCGTTCATCGCCAGAACTGAAAGTGGGGGACGCAGGATCGACCTTAGAGAACTGGTGATTTACTGCCGGGTGATGGATGCCGATCCTTTTGGGATTTTGCAGAAAGTTATCGACGCGACGCCGGATGACGAGTTTATCGGCTGACAGTACGGTTACACATTTTAGCTCATAACATTGGCTAACAATGCCGGTTTTCTGGCATGCACTTATTGCGCACTTAGGGCACCCCCTCCCCCGTACCCGCCGTTGGGGCCCTCAACAATTTAGTTTAAGGCAGGTAACGCTGTCGCCTGAGTAACCGGCAGATTTGTGTCGTCTTGGAAGGACAGTGAAGTTGGAAATGAGCTTTTTTCGGCTCACTCTGATTTTGTCATTAAGAACAAGCCGTGCGCGAGCTATTCATTGCTCCCAACGCCGAAGGGCAGCGTCAGCCGCCTCGGGCGTGTCCCTTATACGAAGGACGGCTTGGCGCGAAAGACCGGTCTCACGAGCGATTGCGCTGACTGTGTGAGCCCTTTGCGCCAGCATAACTTGAACCGTGTCAAAGGTGGTGCGGTCGAAGGATGGTTTCTTGCCTCTGTATTTCCGGTCGGCGTCAGCCGACTTTCGAACGTGATCAATTCCGGCCTGCCTAGCCTCCCGCTTGGCTGTTGCGTCGGCTTCTGCCAGCGCGGCCATGAATCCGAGAATGGCATTTCGAGCGGCCTTCATGGTCGGATCAGTCAGATTGTGATCCGCTTCGAACACCATACGGTTGATCACGGTGGCGACCGTTACGCCCTTCTTGTTGAAGGTCTCAATGACTTCCTTCACGTCTTCATAGTTGCGCCCCAGACGGTCCACCCAACGCACCAGAAGGGTGTCGCCGGGTTGCAGAAGGTCGAACAGCCGCTTTCCTTGGTCGCGTTCTATGAGGCGTGTGGAGACGCCGGAAACGCCGTGATCGGCGATGACATGTTCGTCTTCGACCTGAAAGCCTGCCTCTCTCGCCTGCGAAAGCTGGTGGGCGCTTGTCTGTTCGGCGGTAGATACGCGTATATAAAGGACAGTCTTCGGTGTCGGGGTCATTTCGGGCCTCATATGTCCGCAAGAGTTGTGTCCGAATATACTATTGTCCGTTGATGATTCGCAACCCTAATGGACACATCTCCGAGTGATTTTGGGGATGTTCGTGGGGCTATACCCTTACGGACAGACTTGTGCGGAAACAGTAAGGTTGGGACCGCGCAGGCTCGTCTCCGAAGAGGACCGTGCGCGGCTGGCTTCAAAGTGCAGCGGACTGGCATGAGTTGAAGCCCCCACACTTGCCCGATCCGGCAAAACCAATTTTGGACGTGTCGGAGCGCGGGCGTTTTCGTCCTATCGGACGAATGTCCGGCAGCGCTTCCGGTCTTCCGAGCAGTTCCGGGGGTAAGATTCCGGCGCACGTGATCGGGAAATTACGGGCCCGCTCTCGCCAATAACAAAAATTCTAGGGACATGATGAGTTGTGGATTTGGAAAAACCGGATTCCGTTCTCGTCAATACCGAAACAGCGAGACGTACAGAGCCCAACGCAAGCGAATCTTGCGAGACTTTAGATAACGGAGAAATATTATTGCGCTGGAGTGGAGCGGGCGGTGTGGAGCGGGATTGGCACTGTAATCAACTCGCGACGCGATGGCTGCGATGGATGGAATTTCGCGCACCCACCGCTGAAAAGTCGTATGGAATCAAGGCCGCGATGGCAGAAATGGCTGCGATGGCTCGTTCAGCACGGGTCTGACGGTATGGCGCGGATGCGCCCGATACAAGCGATGTGGAGGCATAAGAGGGGCCTTTCATAAATCTACTCTATTCTCTATCCATCGCAGCCATTTCTGCCATCGGAACGTTGATTCTAAATGGAAAAACCGCGATGGATAGCTCCCATCGCATCCATCACAGCCATCGCGGGGCGGCGTCCGCAGCACCGGCACCGAAAGGGGCGGCTGACGCCGCCCCATGACACCGTATCAAATTCCCAGCTTGTCGCGCCTCATCCGCACATTCTTCAGCTTCTTGCTGCTGCCGTCGGGCAACGCCCCGACTTCGGGCGGCAGCGACGTGTAGGGGATGTTACTCTTGCCGCTGCGATCCAATGCGTCGATCTCCTGCAACGCCGTCATGAGTGCTTGACGTTTCCCAAACGTGTTCGGGATGTTCATGGCTTCGAGCGCCTTCCAGTCGAGGATGATTTGAGTATCGGTGTACCAGCCGATCACACGCCCGCGCCCTTCGCTGTTGCTTGGTGGAGCCGCTGTGCCGAACTCATGGGCAGGTTTGCTGGCCGGGAGGATCGTCACATCCATCTGCGAATGCAGCCACGAAAGGAATCCATCCAAGAGGGACTCGTTGCCGTTGGCCGTTGCTGCCTCATCCGATTTCAGGAAGATTTCCCAGCACATCTTGACCCCACGCCGGACGGCGGCAACGTCATCCAGCAACTCGGCATCTACCGCCAGTTCGCCCGCGCGTTGCGCCAGCGCGAAGGGACGCGCCGCGCGTTCCAGCCCAGTCCCCTTGCTCAGGTCTTTCACGATGACCAGCACCTCTTTTTCCAGCTTCTCGGGATCGTCTGCGATTCCGTTGTCGAAGAGGTATTGAATGAACACCGGTCCAGCGTGACCGTAGTTCTTCTTGCAGGCCTCGATTTTCGCGCGTTCTTCCTGCGTGCGCGTTTTGCCATCGCTCACGTCCACATCCGGGAACCGGGAAGCCATGCCGCCACGGTAGGCCATGCTTGCCGCCTCAACTTCCGCCTTCATCCCGTGCTCGTTGGAGAAAAGCACGAAGGGGCGAAACTCGGCTGTAGCAGTCAGACCGGCACCGTTTCCACGCTTCCGTGCCTTTCCGCGTCCCGAGTGCAGTGCGAAGAGCAGAGGCGCGAGAATGCGCTTGTCTTGAACCGCGCCAAGGTCATCAATGTTGATGCCAGTGCCGCTGCCGAAAACCGCGAGGTCTTCGTAGGCGTTTGGAGTGCTGTTGGCACCCCAGAACGTGCCCTTTCCGTCCGCCGGATTTGCCCACGCTGCGGCGTTGAGCGTCTGCCCCATGGACTTGCCCTTACCCGTACCGCCGCTGAAATTGAACCCGACGGGATTCCAGTCGAGCACATCCAAGAGCGGCCCGGCGAACGCTGAAACGACTTCCAGCGTCCAATACGGGTTCCCTTCGACATAGGACAGTGCGGCTGACGCCGCGTCGGTCCACCCATGCAACGTACCCTTGGGGCAGGTGTCCTTGACCGTCGCGTCTTCATGCAAACGGGTGACCGAACTCCCGCGCGGAATGTATTCCCCGGTAGGCGGCATGAATCCGACGATCTGACCATCTTCATCACGGACCATCCCGGGTACGCGAAGCGTCGGCACCAGACGTTGCGGTGTCATTTCTCCCAGAAGGTCCAACATGCGATCTTCCGCCTTTTTGTCGCGTCCGGCGAGGGGCAGGCCAGCATCCGCCAGTTGCTTCCAGACGTCCTTCGGGCTGCCGTAGATGTCCGCGCGTGGAATCGTCAGTTCCACGCGCTTGCCGTTTTCATTGACGAAGGAAATGATCCGGGCTGAGTCACCCGTTCCGACGAGAGTGGCGGAGCGACCGACCACGTCGATAACGCCGCAGACCGGAACATGAACCTCATCGCCCTCTGCGTTCTTCTGTTTCAGGAAGATCGTGTCCTTCCCGCGCACGTAGCGCTTGGGCAGGTAGTCGTCCGGGTCTTCGAATTCACTGTCACCGGAATTCGCTGAACCTACCCCCACACCCTCTTCGATTTCGTCCGGGGTCGGTTGCATGTACTTATCGCCCTGCCAGTCATCCGGCAGCGGCAACATGAATGCAGGGTCTTCCAGCATCGCGGGGTCCAGATCGCCGGAGTCGATCCACGCCGCCAGATACTCCACCGTGTGGCGTTTCTCACCATTCGCTCCGCCGCTTTGGCAGGAACCGTGGCGACAGTCGATGACCGCGAAACCCGATTGGGAATCCTCGGCATTCATGACGAAGGTCGCTCCATCATCGCCGGGGTTTGTGTGCCCATCCGCGAAGGGGCAGCGGACGTGGAATTTGCCGCCACTATTGCTGACCTGCGCCGACGTTTCCAACCCGGCTGCTTCGCAGATGTCTGCGAGCATCCAGCGCTTGGCATACTTATCATAGAGGGCCGACACGTCGGTTCCGTCTTCCGTCACGACGTCGGGGCGGCGCTTCGTTGACGCATTAGACTTCGTTCCGGCTGCGAAGGCGTCGGTCGACTCGTTACCAGTGGCATCCACTTCCGGGATATCGGCGAAGCTGATCGGCGGGGCGCGATGGATAACCGTCCTGTGCGCGCTGCCTTTCTTGTGGCGTGGATCGTAGAAGAACCGGGAGGCATCTGTCGTTGCCGGGTCGGTCGGGATTCCCACCAGTTCAGCGATCCCCCGCACTTTCGACGCGTAGACTTTCAATGCTTCAGCTTGGGAGTTTGCCAAGTCACGCAGTGGCATGTCGCCTTCAGCGAACGGGAAGGTTAACCGGTATTTCGGGATCGGAGCATGACACAGGCGGATCAACCAACCGTTCGGTGTCTCAGCGCGCATTTCTTCGACTTCGATTGAGTCAACGATATGATCAGCGAGATTCTTTTTGTCCCGAAGGTACGCCTTGATCTGGTTCAACGTGGGTTCATCGCGCGTCTTGGCATGGCGCACAACGTCATCGTAGACCAGTTCCGTTTGGGTGCTCAGATGGCTGTGCGTCGTGTTCGCGATAAACCCGCACCCAATCGCACTCGCCATTTCAGTTGCCTCGTCGAAATCGAAGTGGCCTGTGTCCGAGTCAATCGAAAGTGACGGAAACGAAGTAACGGATTTTGCCCGGCGGTGAGTATTGCAGTTCGCGAAGTTCGTGCCCGCGCCGCTCTTGATGTCGTCTTCAGGGTGGCGACTGAGGCCGTGCACGGGGATGCGGTCCTTCCGGCTGAAGGCAGCTTTGCCGGGGTGCCCTTCGATCAACATCCGCCATGTGATTGCTTGACCATTCCATTGATCATCGCGCGTATTGAATTTCTTTTTGTCCGGGACAGTGTAATGGTAACCCCGCGTGACGTGCACAACCGTATCCAAAAGCTCGTCCCACTTGGAACCACCCTTGCCAGTCAATTCGGCATCGTTCCATTTCTCGCCATCAATGGCATGGATACCCGGCTGACGCCGAGCGGCATCTGCGTGGAATTCGGTTGCCGCATCCTTGAACAGCACGAACCAGTCTTTATCGAATTCATCGTCATCCTGCGCAAGTTGCAGAATCTCACGTGTCACATCATCAGGTTCGTTAACCTGTTCAGTGCGATCAAACTGGCGTTCTGCCAGAAACGCGCAGATAGCTTCTGGGGTGTTGTCTTCGTTAAGGTAGAAGTCGAGTGCTTCTTGGTCTTGGTAGTCGTTTTTAGTGGCTGGCTGGGCCATGTATGGGTCTCCTTGCACATTTCGAAAATCCCCCACCGCGAATGCGACGAGAGTGCGAAGACCGAGAGGGGGCGGGACCTACCCCTGTCCCTCCGATCTGAGCAAGAAATGTGCGGAGATTGTCATCTGTTAGCCGTATCCGTTTGACCGTGGATAGCTTGCGAAATCGCACGCGATTGCTATACTGGTCGTGTTCAAGTTGATAGCCCGTCGCCCTGTTTAGCCGTGGGGCGGCGGGTTTATTTTTTTCTATCTATCACGGCTCACGCCGCCTTGCAACCCCTTGATAGGGTTCACTTTTTTAGCTTGTGGGAAATTACCCCTCAGTAAAGAAACCAGCCTTCCTCTACGCCAGAAACAGCACGGCGTAGCTCTGGACCAACACGCATCCTGACGGGGGCATCACTCAGCGCGTCAGCAATCACGCCGTCGGCGTTTGACGTCCCAAGTTGCGCCAGCAATACACTTAGCTCTTCCGGGCTTCCGATCTCCCGGCACACCTCATGACCGGGAGTGTAGCAAACGGCATCCACGGGAAACCGAAGCCCCCGAAACCGCCGCCCATTGGGAGTCCACAAACCGCCTGAATCGACAACAACAGTCTGCGCTCCAAGGTTTGCATTCTTCACGGTTCGAAATCCTCCCGAAGCAGTGTCACTGTGACTGCTGGCACATTTTCCGGCGCATCGGACCAACGCATATCCTGAGCGCTGACGCGCTTGTCGTATCCTGCCAGCTTCATTGCCAGCCTGATCGTCGCCGCCGTGTACAACTCGTCCAGCGCACTGGCGTCCACCTCTGCATATTCGCAGCCGGAGCGGTGAATTTCACGATACACATAGAAGTCGATCTTCGCGGACAGATCGAGAAGCGTGGTCAGATCGGCAATGTTGTCTGTGTCGTTCCATGCGACAATTTCGCAGAACGCTTGTTCGACTGTCGGGTTTTCGCCCGGCATAACGTCGAGAAGGGCTGCGTGAACGCGGGCGCGCGTAGCGCGGTTGAAGTTCAGAGTCATTTTCAAGTTGCCTTCACAGGTGCCTCCGCCGGGAAGAGGGTTTCGTTTGGTTCGGGATAGATGGGTCGGTTCTCTGCGTCTGGCGAGCCGGACGGAGCCGCCCCGGCGCGCGTGCGGAGAAAACTCGCACCGGGGCTCTCGACGTCTAACCTGCGCGCAAGCTCGCAGGTCGGCAGGTCAATCGTCATGATCAGCACCGGAAGGGAGGCGTCCTCCACACACCGGGCATAGGCGATCAATCGTGCAGAGAAATGCACGGACGGCAAGTACGTCGATCTGGGCACCATCGTCGCCCGCCAATACGGGCGGCGTTTCTTCTGGCTCCAGCCACGCCAGTAGTTTCTTGATGGACGTTGAAGTCAATTCCGCCGCCTTGGTCAGCCGGTCAATCTGTTCCGGGTCGAAATCCTCAGCATACCCCCGAAGATCGCGCAGATTCTCGCGGAGCAAGATCAGTGACGAACGAGCTGTCCGATTCCTCAACGTGTTGGATGGCATGAACAGACCCCCAGATTTTGGATGCGCGCCATGATCTCCACAACGTCCGTTTCTTCACCCGTGGGCAACGGTTCATGGGCTTCATCCAGCTTGCCTTGTCGGGCCAAGTGCGCTGCCCAGACGGATTTCAGCCTTTCGATCTGTTGAGGTGAACACGCGCTTTCCACAGCACGCCGGTAGCAGTCCTCCAAAGCTTCGCTCACCTCCAGCGACGCCTGAACAATGTCTGCACGAGTCAGGGTCTCAGGGACACTTTCAGGGGCGCTGACGCGCCCTTGAATGGTCAGGTAGTCGATACGTGCGCGCACCTCAGGACGGCACTCCACTCGGTTGCCGCTGACGCGCAAAGAAAGGTCACCACCCTTGTACGCGGTCCCGAACGGGATTGTCGCCCTCCATGAATCGCTTTGCTTCAACCCCTTCGCCCGCGCGACGGCGTAGATTTCGTGGCGAGCGTTCGCCAAGGGCTCGGAGGGATCAGGCAAGGCGGGCATCAAACTTCTCCGCCACATATGCAGCCTTACGCTGTTCCAGAATCCCCGCCCGTTGTTGGTTGAGCGCTTCGCCGGGTTTCAGGCTTGCGAGGTATTCCGCTTCCAGTTCCGTCTTGCGACTGGCACTGGAAAACTCCAAATTCCGAACCGCCAGATCGTCGCTTTGAATGATGTTGCGCGTCAGCGCGCGCATCTTCGCGTGGTCCGACGGATCAACCTCTTCAGTGCCTCCCGTCACGAGGTAGTGAAACACGGCGGGATCGTTGACCAAACCGTCAACAAGTGCGTTGACCATGATCTGGCTGAGCGCGTCCGAGTGAAGAGCGGCGGCGTGGACCCGGAATGCGGATTCAACTTTTTCGAGGCGCTTGCGTTCACCGGCATGCAGCGCATCGCGAGTAACTTTGGCTTGGGGTTGATCAGACATGTTCATTTTCCTTACGGCGATTGTGGTCAAGAGCGGCAAGGTCACGTTCCATCGTCGGCGTGAACCAAAGCTGTGTGCGGAGAATTGGGACCAATGCCCCAAACCTCCAATATCGGCGCGGTCGTCCGGCATTCGGGGCGGGGTGTTCGGTGTACGTTTGTGAAAGAGCGGGGTCCCGGAAGAGTTTCCGGCAGGCATGATCTGACAGATTGCAGACCGAAGCCACATCCCGCATGGAAAGCGTAGCGTCCATGGGTGTCTCGATTGATTGGAAGGTTCATCGCCCTCAAAACGGCACTGCCCCACCGGGGAAATGTCGGCCTGCCCCGCAAGCCGAACGATGGGTCATTCATACCATAAAACCACCCGCAATGTCAAAATGACGCGGTTTTTTGTTCGGAGTTGGCCGTGTTTCCACAAACAGCATTCGATCCCAAAACCGCGCGCTTGAAGGCCGATGCAATCCGTGCAAGACTGTTCGGTGCAAGCTGTGCAGGTTTGCATAAGATTGCGTTTGTTCTACTGATGTTTACGGGGTGTTCCGTGCAAGTCTGCCTAATAGAGCCTTATTTTTAGGAGCAACCCTTGTCTTCGGGAGGCAGGGGTCGGAGGTTCGAATCCTCTCACTCCGACCAATCAAATAAGGCGCCCACGGGCGCCTGTTCTGTTTCTTGTGCCCAGGGCATATCAGCACGTCAGCGGGATTGATCATACTCTCCCCAACAGGCTTCGGATGGGTGGGCTCGGCGTCTTCCCGCCAGTCTTGCGCGGTATGGGGTCCAAACCTTGCTCAAAACATCGGACTGGGAAAGAAACGCGCGTTGTTCCTGTTCCGGGGGGCCGATATAGTCGCTGCGAATGGCGGGGTATCTCGGGGGTCAGGACGACAATCCTATGAACCATTGCCGTTCATGAACAGCTAAGGGCCGGAACGCGTGAGCATAAAAAACCGACAAACCCCGCCGCAACGGCATGAGTTGCGCAAGATACTCAGTCAGGGGAACAGTTTCTTTGCGCTTGCCTTTGTGTTCAGTGTGTTCGTCAACCTGCTGATGCTCACGGGCCCCCTGTTCATGCTGCAGGTCTATGACCGGGTACTGGGGTCACGTTCGGTCGAGACCTTGGCGGCGCTATTTCTGCTGGTGGCGTTGCTCTATGCGCTTATGGCCATGCTGGACTATGCCCGCGGCCGCATCGTGGCGCGGTTTGGTGCGCGCTTTCAGTCCTCGCTGGACGAGCGCGTCTTTGACGGCACCATGCGTCGGGCCCTGTTCCCGCAGATCCGCTCGGCCCCGGCGACCGCGCTGCGCGATCTGGAATCGATCCGGGCACTGTGTGCCTCGCCGGTTCTGCTTGCGGTGATGGACATTCCCTGGACGCCGATTTTCCTGGCGGCGATTTTCCTGTTTCATCCGCTGCTGGGCTGGCTGGCAGTCGCTGGCGGTGGGCTGCTGGTGGCAATTGCCCTGCTGAACCAGGCGCTGACCCACCGCAAGGTTGCCGAAGCGCAGAGCGCCTCGGCCAAGGCAAATGCGTTTTCTGAACACGCCCGTCAGGCTGCCGAGGTTGTGCGCTCGCAGGGGATGCAGGGGGATGTCTCGCAACGTTGGATGAAACAGCGGACCGAAGCGCTGTCTCAGTCCATTTCAGCAAGCGACTGGACGGGCAGCTTTACCTCGCTCACCAAATCGCTGCGACTGTTTCTGCAATCGGCGATGCTGGCGCTGGGGGCCCTGCTGGTTCTGCGCAACGAGATGACGCCGGGCGCAATGATTGCCGGGACCATTCTTCTGGGCCGTGCGCTGGCGCCGGTTGAGATGGCCGTCGGCCAGTGGTCGATGATCGAGCGTGCGCGAACCGCGTGGATTAGCCTGAACAAGTTTCTCGATGCCACCCCGCCTGAACCCGCGCGCACCAAACTTCCGGTGCCCAAGGCGCATCTTGTGGCACGAAACCTGACTGTCATTCCGCCGGGCGCGAATGTGCCCACATTGCGCAATGCCACGCTTGAGCTGGAACCGGGTACAGCGCTGGGGGTGATTGGCAAAAGCGGGTCGGGCAAGACGACACTGGCCAAGGCGCTGTTGGGGCTGTGGGCTCCGGCAGCAGGTGAAATCCGGTTGGGTGGTGCCACGCTTGACCAATACGACCCGAACGATCTGGGCCATCATATTGGGTATCTGCCGCAGCAGGTGACGCTGTTCAACGGCACCGTGGCCGAGAACATTGCCCGCATGTCCCAGACCCCCGACCCCGAGGCCGTTGTCGCCGCCGCCAAGACTGCAAATGCACATGAACTCATTCTGAGCCTCGAGAAAGGTTATGACACCTTTCTGGAAGGCAATGACAGCCAGTTGTCGGGCGGGCAAAAGCAACGCATTGCACTGGCCCGCGCGCTCTATGGCAATCCCGTGCTGCTGGTTCTGGACGAGCCGAACTCGGCCTTGGATGCGGATGGGACGTTGGCCTTGAACAATGCGGTGCGCGAATTGAAGGAGGCCGGGAAGTCCACCATCATCATGACGCACCGGCCTCAGGCTATTTCGGAATGTGACGATCTGGTGGTCGTCGAAAAGGGTCAGATCGTCAAATCCGGCAAGCGCGACGAGGTGCTGAACACGATGGTTCAAAATGCCAATGTCATCCGGCGGCATCTGAACAAGGTGGGTGAATAGATGTCTGATAAAAACGCGCGTCCGGCCTGGAGCATTAAGGCCCCTGCCACTGTTGGCCTGCTGGCGCTGGCCATCCTGATTCTCGGGCTGGGTGTCTGGAGTATCCGGACCGAGTTGGCCGGGGCGATCATTTCTCAGGGCGTGGTCGAAGTGCAGAGCAACCGTCAGGTGATCGAACATCCTGATGGCGGTGTCGTAGGCGAGATTTTCGTGCGTGACGGGGATCGGGTCTCGCGCGGGGACCTGTTGCTGCGGCTGGACGATACCTTCCTTGCATCGGAACAGACCATTGTGGAATCGCAGCTGTTCGAGCTGTTGGCCCGTAAAACCCGGCTTGAGGCCGAACGCGACGGCACCGAAGCGACACAGCTTGCCGCCAACCTGCAGGCGCTCAAGGCCAGCGAAAATATCGGCGATGATCTTCTGGACGGCCAGCAACGCCTGTTCGGCGCGCGGCTTGATACGCTGACGCAGCAGATCGAACAGCTGGGTGAGCAGAAAACCCAGATCCAGAACGAAATCGACGGGACTCAGGCCCAGCTGGCATCATATCGGACGCAGGTCGATCTGATCTCGAACGAGCTTGCAGATCAGGAAGGTCTGCTGAAGAAGGGACTGACACAGGCCAGCCGTGTCTCGGCCCTGCAGCGGGAAGAGGCTGATCTAAACGGTCAGATTGGTCGGCTTGAATCGCTGATTGCGCGGCTGACGGGGCAGATCGCGTCAACCGAGATTCAGATCGTGGAATTGCAGGCAACCCGCCGTGAAGAAGCCATTACCGAATTGCGGGACGTGCAGTCGCGCGCCGTCGAGCTGGCTGAGCGTCGCCTGTCGCTGACCGAGCGTCTCTCGCGCCTCGATATCCGCGCGCCGGTCGCCGGCACGGTGTATGACAGTCAGGTTTTCGCCGTGCAATCCGTGATCCAGCCCGCCGAACCGATGATGTATGTGGTGCCGCAGGACACACCCCTGCTGGTCGCGGCGCGGGTGGATGCGCTGCACGTGGATCAGCTGCATCGAGGGCAAGAGGTCGCTTTGCGCTTTCCTGCCTTCAACCAGCGGGAAACGCCCGAGCTGAACGGCCATGTGATCAACGTCTCTGCGGACACGTTCACCGATGAAAGCACAGGTTTCACCTTCTACAGGGCCGAGGTTGAACCCGACGACGGCCAGCTTGAGCGTCTGAACGGGCAAGAGCTGCTGCCGGGTATGCCTGTCGAAGCCATGATCAAGACCGACGAACGCACCCCGCTGTCTTATCTTATCAAACCGCTGGCAGATTACTTTTATCGCGCGTTCCGGGAATAGGGGGGCGTGTCACGGGCGAGGTCAGGCCGCTTCGATATTGCCAAGCAGGATTGAGGTCATGTCGACCGTAAAGTCGCCATCAACCACCGTGACCGATGTGCCGGTCTCATAGTCCACATTGGTGCGCGTGATTTCGGACAGGTCGGCATCCTTGTCCAGAAAGACCCACTCGGCCTCATGCGCTGTGGACTGCCCTACCGCCACCTGAAGAATTGCCAGCGCATCGAGCGCGTTGATTGTCCCGTCCCGGGTGATGTCGGCGGCGATGAAGTTATCGGCGGTCGCTGGACCCCATGTCGGGTCAAGCCCGACCGACATGCGCAGGACCTGCAGGGCATCCAAGGCCGTGATCTCACCGCTTGCGGTCGAATAGGATTTGACGATGTCCAGGTGCCCCGGGAATGTGCCGTCCGGTACGTCTAGCGTAAACTCCCCGTCCGCGTTGGCCTGAGCGGTGAGCGTTGCGCCGCCATCGGGTGTGAATTGAATCTCGGCGTCCCGGAACCCCGCGTTTGCGGCCGTAGAATCCAGCGTGACCGGCCCGGCTATCCCATCTGACGCGTTATTGTCGGGCCCGCTGCCCAGATTGACGGGGATATGATCTGCGCCGTCAAAGCCTGCCCCGAAAATCTCTTCGCGCGTCAGGGAAGACCCGTCATCCGAGAGGACTTCGATCGTTTCGCCGCGATAGGAAATGTGCGCGCCTTGCGCGGTGGTCAGAAAGTCCAGCTGCGCGGGGGATCGCAGGAACGGATAGTCGGTCAGGTCCAGCCGGTCGGTTCCTGCCTGAAAGTCGGTGATGGTGGTCGCGCCGCTGCTTTGACGCATTGCAAAGATGTCGGCCCCTGCCCCGCCGGTCATGGTTGTTGCGCTTGTGCCGCTGATCAGGATGTCATCCCCTGCCCCACCTATCAGCGTCGTATCCAGAATGCCGCCGGTCAGGATGTCGTCCAGCGCGGTCCCGGTGACGGTCCCATAGCCATGACGAATTTCCCCAAGATCGGCCACCGATGTCGTCAGTTGTGTCAGGCCCGCATCCTGCTGTGAGGCCGCAAATATCTGCAACTCATCGCCGATATGGGCGACGCTGATCGACTGGACGTTCTGTAATCCGCTGGCTAGCGTATCGGCAAAGCTGTCCATATGGATCAGCCGACCATCCGGCGTCATGGTAAACAGGGCGATCCCGTCATCGCCGCCTCCGGCGACAACAAAGACACGCCCGGCGACCTCGACGACCGAAAGATCCTGCACCGACGCGAACCGGGTGTGTAACGTGTCCAAGGCATGATCAGTCGGCGTCAGCCGTCCATCCGCGCCCAGTTCCATCACGCTCAGGGAATGACTGCCTGCGCCAGCGACGACAACCCACGACTTGCCGTATGCCTGAACGGTCTCAAGCGCGGTCGGCGCGGCGATGCCAAGGGTTTCGACTGCCGCATTGCCATCGATGGCCGACAGTCCGCCGGTCCCCGGACCGATTGCGTAGACGGTAACGGCGCTGTTCTGCGTATCGGCGGCGATGATGTAGTGGTTCGCCCCAACCTGCGCACCCTGCAGCGCATCGGCCCGCCCGGCGATACCGCCCGCTGCACTGAGCGATCCGTCAGCAGCGATCTGATAGGTACTGATCTGACCCGTGTCCTCATGCGACAACGCCAGCAGATCATTCGCCCCGACGCTGATCTGAACCGCCGCGGACAGGTCTCCGCCACCGTTCAGCGTGCCGGTTTCCCGCAGGCCACCGATTGAGCCATCAGAGCCCAGATCATAACCGACAAGACCTGTGGCCGTATCCACGTCGAGAATCAGCCGATCCTGCCCGCCAAGGTTGAGTGGTGTGCCGCTGCGGCCGACCTGATGGGCAATCGAAGCCTCGAAATACTGCTGATCTTCCAGCTGCGGATCACCCTGATCCACCAGTCGCCACGACGCCACCCCACCCCAGGCTCCTGTGGTGCTGTAGAGATACGTGTCGCCGTTAAACGTTTTTAAAGCCGTATCGCCGATACCTGAATCAAGCGCTGCGGTCCCCGTTGCCACCACTCTTTCGAACTGAAGCATCATCGCCCTTCACCCCAATGCCACCCAAGGCAATGACAGCAAGGTGACCTGATGCACAGACCGGAACCAGAGCAGGAATGTGGTGAAAACAAGGACTTCGGCTTCAGTTTAACTCAATTTTTCAGGTTCGGCCGCATGTGTCACCAGATCGTAATCCAGATGAACGGTTTCGAACCGGACTCACCCTATCGCGCAACACCCAGCGTCCATCAAATGTGAGAGTAAGATGACCAAAGACACTGTTTCGCCCGGAACCCCGACCGCCGATACGACGCCCGAAGCCGAACGCAAACGTCACATTCGCCAATGGATCGACAAGCGGCTTGGCAAATGGGTCGGTCGTGGGCTTGCCGGTGGATTGGGCTCGGCGCTGATGGCGCTTCCTGCGCTGGCTCAGGCAAGCGACGATCAACTGGACAGCTATCAGTTTGCCGAGGCGATCCCGGGGGTCAGATCCGTCAAGCTGTTGGCCAACGGCGACGTTCAGCTCAGCCTTGTGGACGGTCGGACGGTCGTTGTGGCGGCAGAGCACGTGCAGGTTCTTGACAGCGGCGCAATCATGTTGGCCGATGCCGTCGCCGGTGATGTCGCACAGTTTAGCATCGCCGCAGAGGCCGGGGCCGCAACCGCCGCGGGTGGTCTCAGCGGCGCGGGAATTGCCCTTGGCGGGCTGGGGCTTGCTGGTGCGGCCGCCGCAGCGGGTGGCGGCGGCGGAGGGGGTGACGACGACTCGGACAACGGAGGATCGCCCACCGTGACACCTCCGGCCCCGGCCCTGCCCAGCCTGAACCTTGCGCAACTGCAGTCGAACGCGCTCAGCAATACCAGCACACAGTCGACGGCACCTGACGGAACGACCTCTGTCGAGGTGACTATCGGTTCTGTTACCAAAACCGTCGCACCGGCAGCCGACGGCAGTTGGAGCGTTTCGCTGACGCAGGCTGAGGCCAGCATGTTGCCTCAGGGTGCCTCGTCGGTGACGGTTCGTTATCTGGACGGCGACGGCGTGGAACTGTCGACGGAAACGGCCCGGTTCGATGTGGACACGGTGCCGCCTACGGTGGCCATTACGGCGCTGTCGGACGGTGCCCTGATGAATGTAGCCGAGCAGGGCACTGACCTGCAGATTAGCGGCACGACCGATGCCGAAAATGGCCAGACCGTCACCGTAACCCTCAACGGTCAAACCTATACGGGGGCGGTCGCGGGCGGAACATGGAGCGTGTCGGTACCCGCCGCTGATCTGGCCGCATTGCCGGATGGGTCCGGGATCGCGGTGACGGCAGATGTTTCCGATCGGGCAGGCAACCCCGCGCTGCAGGCAAACAGCAGCTTTCAAACCGATTTTACTGCTCCGTCGCTGACGCTGAACCCGGTCGGTGGCGGGTCGATCGATCTGGTCGACGTCACGGGCGATCTGGTGCTGAGTGGGACGACCACCGCAGAAGACGGCCAGACGGTCGCGGTGGTTTTTGACGGCCAGAACTACACCGGTACCGCATCCGGCGGAAGCTGGACCGTTACCATTCCAAACGCGGATCTGAGCGGGTTGGAGACGGGCACTCCGGCCGCAGTTTCGGTTTCGGTCAGCGATATCGCGGGCAATCCTGCGATACCGGTCTCAGTCACGGTCCCGGTCGACCTGAGCGGCCCGTCGATTGCGATAACGCCGTTGTCGGTCGGGTCAATCCTGAACGCGGCCGAGGTTGGCTCTGACCTGACCGTATCTGGCACCACCGGAAATGTGACGGACGGCCAGCAGGTGACAATTACACTGGATGGTCAAACTTATACCGACACGGTCTCGGGCGGCAGTTGGAGCGTGGTGATCCCCAGCGTCGACCTGGGTGCCCTTGCGGATGGAGGTGACTTCAGCCTCACGGCGGATGTGACGGACGCGGACGGCCTTGCGGCCCCGCAGGCCAGTACCGGCCTGTCTAAGGACATCACCGCCCCCACGCTGAGCATTGACGGTTTCTCGGACGGTGCAGTGATGAATGCCACCGAGCAGGGAACAGACCTGACCATATCGGGCAGCACCTCGGCCGAGGACGGACAGCTTGTGACCGTCGGGATGAACGGGCAGACCTATACCGGTACAGCCTCGGGTGGCAGCTGGTCGGTGACCGTTCCGGCGGCTGATCTGGCGGCCCTATCGGACGGCGCGACCATCGTGGTCACAGCGGATGTCTCCGATGAGGCAGGCAATCCCGCGCTGCAAGCCACCGCCAGCTTCGACACCGATTTCAACGCTCCGACTCTGGCAATCTCATCCCTGTCCGCCGGTGGTGTCATCAATCTGGCCGAACAGGCAACCGATCTAGTGGTAACCGGCACATCTGATGCTGCTGACGGGACACTGGTATCGGTGCAGATCGCACAATCGGGCGGCGGCACTCTGCTGAGCGGGACTGCCACCGTCAGCAGCGGCACATGGACCTTCACCGCCGCCGCTGCCGACCTGAGCGGCCTGCAGGACGGCGAGGCCTACAGCGTGAACGCCTCGGTCACCGACAGCGCAGGCAACAGCAACAGCACGTCGGCCGGTTTCAGCACCGATCTCAGCGCGCCTTCGGTCACGCTTGACCCGCTTCCGGTGGGTTCGGTTCTGGATGTGATCGAACGGGGCGCGGACCTGCAGGTTTCGGGCAGCACCACGGCTGAGGATGGTCAGACCGTATCGGTCAGCTTGAATGGCCAGACCTATACGGGCGCAGCCTCTGGTGGCAGCTGGAGCGTCAACGTCCCGCAGGCCGATCTGTCCGCGCTGGCGGATAGCAGCAATTTCACCATCACCGCTTCGGTCGAGGATGCGGCCGGCAACCCCGCCCCGGATGCTACCACGACGCTCACCACCGATTTCCGACCCATTCTGACCTTGAATGACATTGGGGCAAATAATGCCCTGTCGCTGAACGATGCACAAAGCGGCGGGGTGACGATCACCGGCAGTTCTGCGGGTTTGACAGCGGGCCAGGCTGTGAATGTTCTTCTGAATTCGGCATCGGTCGGCACCGCGACAGTCGCCGCCGATGGCAGTTGGAGCCTTGTCGTCCCAGCCTCTGACTTTGCGGTGATCGACGCAGGAGATACCTTGGACTTCGCCGCTCAGGCCACCGTTTCCGGTGGCCCCGATCCTGTACCTGCGACCACCCAGACCGTCGCGCATGTACCAGCTGCCTACATCATTGCCGAGGCCGGTCGCAGCGGATCAACGATCACATTCGAGATCTATGCAGACTCGGACCGCGATACCTCAGGAGGGTTGGCGTTCACCGCCGAACTGGGCTTTGACCCGTCGGTTGTGACCTTCGATGCGGGTTCGGCCACCGAAAATGCCGATTTCGATCTGTTTCTGGCGAATCCGGTCGGTGCAGCGGCAATGAACTTTGCCGGAGCAGCCACAAGCTATGGCGACCTGTCCCAGCCAGTCGTCACCTTCACGATGACGGTTCAGGACGCAGATCAGCCGGTGGTTCTGACTCTGACCACGCCGGATGGCGGACCTTCGCAATTGCATCTGGGAACAGATGGCGCAGACACCCTGACCGGATCGAATATCGACGATGTGATCCGCGGTGGCGGCGGAGACGACACCATCGATCTGTCTGGTGCGGGTCGTGACGTTGTCGTGTTCGAGGCGGATCCGGCGGCCAATGGGGTCGACATTGTCAGCGGTTTCACCCTCGGCCCCGCGGCCAGCGCGGCGGATGCCCTGTTGTTTCAAGGGCTCGACCTCAGTTCGTTGCGGGGCACCGGCACTGGCGTCGAACTGCTAAGCGCCGGCGGGAATATCGGTGAAAATACCGGCTTCGTTGGTCTGGAGACCGCTTTATCTGACCTGAACGCGGATACTCTGACAACCGCAGCAGAAAGCCTGAGCGGCGCGCTGGCTGGGGATGAGGTTTATCTGCTGGCAACCGATGGAGCCGACAGCGTTCTGGTCCGGGTGGATTACTCGGCCCCCGATACCGCGACGGTTGAGACGCTGGCGCAGTTTGACGGGCTATCCGACCTCAGCAATCTGACCGCAGACAACATCCTGCTGACAGACCCGACCGGCGCAACGGCCTGACCCATCCGGCGACCGGTACCTGCCGGGCCGCAACCTTATGTATGAGAGGACCACATGGCAGAGAACGGCCTTTTCCCGGTGAGCCTTGATCGCCACGCTGAACGATATTGGCGCCGCTTTACCTCCTACGGGTTTGCACGGGCGGCAAGCACATGCCCCATTGTCAGCGCAGAGGCGGCTCAGGTGGCAACAGCTTTTCCCCTAGCCTTTCGCGCAAGGCCGGGCGGTTTTGAGCCGGTTGCATTGTTTTCAACCGCGTTCGATGCATCGTCGCCCTTTGTGGGTGGGGACGGTGAGTGGCGGGCGCATTACGTCCCGTCAGCGCTGCGCTGCGTTCCGTTTCAGGCAGGGGGTACGTCCGGCACCGACACGCTTCTTATGGTGGATGAAACCTCGGGGCTCGTGACATCCGATCCGGCGGATAATCGGTTTTTTACGTCTGGAGGGCAACTGACCCCCGAGCTTTGCGAGGTTCGGAGATTCCTGCACGCGCGGCAGGCTGCCGTGACCGAGACCCGGCGGCTGTGCGACCTGATAGCGGGGTTGAAACTGTTTGAACCATTGGAGGGGTATGACGGCGTTGCTCTGCAAGCGGGTCTATGGGGGGTCGATGCCAAACGGTTGGAACGCCTGCCCGATCCCGACATCCTGAATTTGGTGATCGGGGGTGCCCTCCGCCTGATCCATGCGCATCAGATATCGCTGTCGCATTGTGGCTGGCTGTCCCGGGCTCAGACCGCCATCATCCGGCGCTCCGATTCACCAAAGCGCGAGTTAGACGGGTTTGTTGCGGCTCTCGCCCAAGATGCCTCGCACGTGCTGATGAATTCCGAGGTAGCCCATGCTCCAGCATGAGATTATGTGGAGAGCTATTAGCCTTGTTGCCCTGCTTCTGCAGATCGCCGCTTGTGCCCCCGCCCCCGACCTTGCGCTGATCGAGAGATCCTTTGCCGGCGGCACCACCGGAGCAGGGGCCGTTGCGCCGTCGGGTCGTCTGACCACAAGTCAGTTCGGCCAACGTGTGCGCGAGGCTGTCCAAAACAGCCCGACGCTGAAGCAGAGCAAATCCGGGCTCGAGATTGCACAGGCCAACCGCAATGCGGCGCAAGGGGCGTTTCTGCCGCAGGTCGCGTTGGGTGTGAACGCCCGCTCGGAACGGGCCTTTCGGGAGGACGGCGATGTCTCGCCCTATCTGCGGGTATCGCAGCTTGTCTATGACGGTGGGGCGGTCGCCAGCGATCTGGCTGCTGCCCGCGCGCGCGTCTTCGAAAGCCGCGGCGACCAGCTGCAGACTGCAGCATCGACCGCCCTGGCGGCAATCGAAACCTATGTCATGGTACTGGACCGGCGTGAGCTTCTGCAGATTGCCCACGGCAATGTTGCGGTGCATGAAGAGATTGAACAACAGATCACCGATCGGGTGTCGGCGGGTCTGGGCTCGAATGCTGACGTTCTGACCGCGCGCTCACGGGCTGCAGATGCCCGAACCCGGCGGGCTGATGCGCGGACCAGGGTTGATCGTGCCGAAGCGCGGTTTCATGAGGTCTTCGGCGCTCCGCCCGGAGCTTTGCGACCGGCGGTCCCGGCTCCAGTGCTGGACCGCGCCGACTCGCAGATCGTACTGAACAGCCCTCAGGTCCGGCGCGCAGATGCGGCGGTGATGGCGGCCCGTGCGGAATGGGCCGCCGCACAGGCACGGCGACAACCCGACGTGCGCCTTGCGGCTTTTGCCGATCATGACGATTTCAAGGAAGCGGATTTTGGCGTCGATCTTTCGGTCAACTATCAGATTGACAGCACTGGCCAGCGCCGCGCCGCAATTGCGGCTGCGCAGGCACTGGTCGCGCAGGCCGAGGCCGACCGCGAGGTTCTGATCCGGGAAATCGGGCGTGAGTTGGGCTTTATCCGTTCCGATCAGGAGGCAGGGGCAGAACGTTTGCGCGATGCCCGGATTGCCCTGAATGCCAATGCCGACAGTGTCGCGGCAGCGCGGGCGCAGTTTACCATCGGACGCCGCAGCCTGACCGAAATTCTGGACGCTCAGCGTGACTATGTAAGCGCTCAGGAACGGCTCATCCTGGCCGAGCAGAGCTTTTTCCTGACCAATTACGCGGCGCTGAGTCTGACGGGTGACATCCTCGATTTGCTTGGGATCGTTCTGAACGGTTGGGAAGGAACCCAATGACCGGAACCTGTACATCGCTGACGGACCTCGAGGCCTGCATCCTGAACGTGGCCGAAACGCTCGAGCGTCCCATGACCATATCGGCGCTGCATGCCGCGCAATCCGGTGAGACAGAAGGGCTGACCGTGCGGGATGCAATTGTCGCGGCGCGCCGGGCAGGCTTGCAGGTGGGGTTCGGCCGCCGACAGCTTGCGGCGTTCGATACGCTGCTGGCTCCGGCTATTCTGCTGTTGGACGGGGATCGCGCCGTCGTCTACCATGGTCGGTCGGTAACCGGCAATCTGCTGGTCTTTGATCCAGCCTTGGACGATGGCATCGGAGAGATTTCGGCAGAAAATTTGCAGTCGAATTACACCGGCTATGCTCTCTTGTTTCGACGTGCGAGCCGGGATGACGCAGCGACACCAGATAATGACGCCGGTGGGCACTGGTTCTGGTCTGCGCTGACCGCCAACCGGTGGTCTTATGCGCAAGTGGCACTTGCTGCAGCGCTGGCCAACATTTTGGGGCTGTCGACGTCGGTTTTCATCATGGTTGTCTATGACCGGGTCTTGCCTAACGAAGCCATGGAGTCGCTTGTCGCGCTGACCTTTGGTGTCAGTTTGGCACTGGCGTTCGACTTCGCTCTGAAATTGCTGCGTGCCGGGTTCATTGACCGCGCTGGCCAGAAGGCGGACGGCTTTATGGCGCGTCGGATTTTCGATCAGGTACTGAACATCCGCATGACGTCTCGAACGGGTTCGACCGGTGCCATGGCCAGCACGGTCCGCGAGTTCGAGACGCTACGGGAGTTTTTCACCTCGGCCACGCTGGTCGCCGTTGTGGACCTGCCGTTTATTGCTGTCTTCGTGTTCACGATCTATCTGATCGGCGGACCTTTGGCGCTTATCCCTGCGCTTGCCGTGCCCATCGTTCTGCTTAGCGGGTTGGTGATCCAGCCGATATTGTCACGCCTTGCGGAACAAAGCTTTGCCGACGGGCAATCCAAGCAGTCGGTGCTGGTCGAGGCTGTGACGGGATTGGAAACCATCAAGACCACTGCTGCTGCGCGACAGATGCGCCGCCGGTGGGAAACTGCGGTCGAGCGGCAATCGGATCATGGCACCCGTAGTCGGGCGGTGACACAGTTTGCGCTGAACCTGACGGGCTTCACTCAGCAGGCGGCGCAGGTTCTGATCGTGTTTTCCGGCGTTTTCCTGATTGCGGAGGGACAGACCAGCATGGGGGCCCTTGTGGCGTCGGTCATGCTGACAGGTCGCGCGCTGGCACCGCTGGGCCA
The DNA here is from genome assembly GCF_056542385.1 of Ruegeria sp. AD2(2025). Lineage (NCBI taxonomy): Bacteria > Pseudomonadati > Pseudomonadota > Alphaproteobacteria > Rhodobacterales > Roseobacteraceae > Ruegeria > Ruegeria sp. AD2(2025). The sequence goes on along the minus strand of NZ_JBQFZS010000006.1, from coordinate 178,526 downwards.
GTTGGCGCAAACCCTGACGCGGCTCAACCACGCCCGCAGCGCATTTCGCAACCTGAACGCTCTGATGTCGGCTGAAAGTGAGCGCCCGTCTGGCCAGAGCTGGGTCAGCCGCAAGGAATATGCCGGGCGCATCACCTTCAACAACGTTCATTTTGCTTATCCCGACCAGGCTGACGATGCGCTGAAGGGCGTTTCGTTCACTATTGCACCGGGCGAAAAGGTCGCCATTCTGGGTCAGATCGGTTCGGGCAAAAGCACCATCGCGCGATTGCTGCTGGGGCTGTATCAACCCCGGATGGGTTCGGTGATGCTGGATGGGCTGGATATCCGTCAGATCGACCCGGGCGACCTGCGGCGCAATGTCGGCTCGGTGCTGCAGGATGTGTGGCTATTTTCGGGCTCGGTGCGCGACAACATCGCTAGCGGCACCGTGCGCCCGCGCGATGAAGATCTGGTGCGCGCCGGTCAGATTGCCGGGGTTGAGGATTTTGTCGCCCGACATCCGCGCGGATATGACCTGCCGGTTGCCGAGCGTGGAGAGGGCCTCTCGGGTGGTCAGAGACAGGCGATTGCGTTGGCCCGCGCATTGGTGGGGCGACCGCCGGTCCTGCTGCTGGACGAGCCGACCAGTGCGATGGACGTCAAATCCGAAGCCGAGGTCATCCGGCGTCTGAAAGAGGCGACGCAGGACGCCACGATGCTGATCGTCACCCATCGCACCAGCCTGCTGCAGCTGGTCGATCGGGTCATCGTCATCGAAGACGGCAAGGTGGGTTTGGACGGGCCGAAAAGCCTGCTGAGTCAACATATCCGCCCCGTTTCGGAGAATCTGAATGTCGCGGCATCCTGATCTGGAAAGCCTCGCCCGAGAGATGCGGGGCAGCGCGCCGCTTCGAGGTTCGGTGCTGCTTATGCTGATCCTCGCTTGTCTGATCACCGCGGTGCTGTGGGCCTGCTTCACCGAGCTGGACGACGTCGTTCGCGTGGACGGTCGCATCGTGCCCTCTGGTGACCTTCAGCTGCTTGAAGCGACGGAGCCGGGTGTTCTGCAGGCTTTGCATGTGCGCGAGGGACAGGTGGTTGAACCCGGAACGTTGCTGATGGAATTGGACACCAACCAGATCGAAAGGGAGCTGAGCCAGGAGCAGCAGCGGGCCTATGCCCTGACGGCGCGCGCGCAGCGGCTACAGGCCGAAATTGATAGCACCGAATTGACTTTTGATAACAACCTATTGGAGGCCGCCCCTGAGGTCGTACGGTCTGAGACGGCGTTGTACCTGGGGCGGCAGGCCGAACTGGCGGCGGAGATCGCGATCCTGAGCCGGCAGCGTGAACAGCGGCACCGCGAATATGAAGAAGGGTTGGTGGATCAGGTGACCGCGGTCGAGACGCTGAATGTCCTCGCCGAAGAACGCGCAATAATGGCCCCCCTCGTGGAACAACGTATGGAGCCTGCGACAACCTTGCTGACCCTGCGTCGCAGTGAGGCCGAATGGAGAGGTCGCAAGATTCGCGCCGAGGCGGTGGTCAGCCGCTTGAAGGCCGGGCTGGACGAGGTCGAGGATAAGGTCCGCGCTACCCGCAGCCGCTTTCATAGCGCAGCCCTTGCAGATCTGGCGCAGGTCACCGCCGAACTCGCCACCCTGCGGCCCGCCCTGCCCGCCCTCCGCGACCGCGCCGCGCGGGCGCAGATACGCGCGCCGGTTCGCGGCATCGTGAACCGAATTCACCGAACCACGATTGGGGGTTTGGCCCGCAGCGGCGAGGAATTGATCGAGATCGTACCGCTGGATGATAGCTTGTTGGTTGAGGCGTATGTTCGGCCCGAGGACGTTGCCTTTCTATACGCCGGGCAAGGCGTAAAGATTAAGATTACCGCTTATGACTTCGCGCGATATGGGGGGCTGGATGGAGAGATTGTCCGCATCGGGGCAGATACCGTCACCCGCTCAGAACGCAGCGAAGAAGAGGTTTTTGTGGTCGAGATTCAAACCTCGGGCACAATGCTTGATGCGGGTGGCGTCGCGGTCGAAATCATTCCCGGAATGATTGCCGAGGTCGATATTCTGTCGGGCAGGAAAACAGTGATGGACTATCTGATCCAGCCGGTGCTGAAGATCAAAGATCGCGCATTGCGGGAATGATCTATGACGCGCCCTGCGGCCCTATCGCCCGCGCGTTTCATCGCCAGGTAACATCCCCAAGGAAAATGTAACCCGCGCCATAGATCGTTTTGATCAGGCGCGGTTTTTTGGGGTCTTCGCCCAACTTGGTACGCAAACGTGAGATGCGGACATCCATGGCCCGGTCGAAGCTTTCGCCCGCACCGCCGCCCAGCATTTCCTGCATCCTTGCCCGGCTGATCAGACGCTTGGGGCTTTCCAGGAACAGACGCAGGACCTCGCCCTCGGCATGACTGAATGGCGTTTCTGCACCCCCGGCGTCGATCAGGACATAGCGGTCGAACCGAGCAGTCCAACCGTTGAACATGGCCACATCAGAATTCTGCACTGCCGGGCCCGAGGATCGTAGGCGGGCGCGGATACGGGCCACCACCTCGGCGGGGTCGAAGGGTTTGGTGATATAGTCATCCGCCCCAAGCTCCAGCCCCGTTACCCGATCCTGCACCTGCGCCCGGCCCGAAATAATGATGACCGCCGCACCTTGTTCCAACGCCAGCCGATGCACCAGCGCCAGCCCGTCGGTGTCGGGCAGCGACAGGTCCACAAGGCAGACATCCGGTGTGACCCGCTTCAGCGAGGCTTCGAATTCCCGCGCGCGGGCGAAGCTTTGGGTGCGAAAGCCCGCATCCTCCAGCGTATCGGTCAGGATGCGGCGGATTTCCGGTTCGTCATCGAGAATTGTCACCAGTGGTTGAGTCATCACGCGGCCTCGGTGCGGATCAGCGCCGACAGTTGTGCACGGGTGAACGGCTTGTGCAAGACCGGCGCAAGGGTCAGCGCGCGCCGATGCAGCGGGTCGGAATAGGGCAGCGAGGTCATCAGGATGCAGGGCAACGACCGCTCGAGACGTTCGATCAGGTCCAAGCCGGTTTCGGTGCCCTCCAGCCGGATATCAGACAGGACCAGTGCGATGTCCCCAATATCGGCGATCAGCGCCAGCGCCTCGTTGGCCGAGGTCGCCTCGATCACCGCAAAGCCCAGTTCGATCAGCATGTCGCGAAAGGCATGACGCAGATCGTCGCTGTCTTCGACCAGCAAGGCAAGGCCGGTTTGCGCCGGGGGCGCGGGCCGGTAGGGCAGCCGTAGGATCACCGCTGCCCCCGAGGGGGTGTTGAGCAGGTTCAGGTCTCCGCCCGCCAGCTTGACAGTGTCATAGACCATCGGCAAGCCCAACCCCGACCCGTCGCTGCCCTTGGTGGTGAAAAACGGGTTCAGCGCCTTGTCCAGCGCCTCGGGCGAGAAACCCGGGCCGGTGTCCGAGACGGTGATCTCGGCCCAGATCCGCCCGATGGCGTGGGCGCTGATGGTGATCTGCCCCGAGGTCCCGCAGGCATCACGCGCGTTCAGAACCAGATTCAGCAGCGCATCCTGCACCATGCCGGGGTCCAGCATCAGCGCCTCGCCCGGCAGCGTGTTCACCACCGACAGCCCCATCCCGCGTGGCAGCGACGGCGAGGCCAGAATGCGCAGATCTTCAAGCAGCGCGGTCATGTCGGTGGCCTGAGGCTGCGGGGTCCGGTGGCTGGTCATGTCGGCGATGCGGTTCAGCAACTGCCCCCCGCGCCGCGCGGTCGACCGGGTGGCAGCGACCATCTGGCGAGCCTCGTCCGGCAGGTCCATGCGATCCAGCCGCGCCTGCATCCCCAGAATGATCGTCAACAGGTTCGAAAAATCATGCGCCAGCCCGCTGGTCATCTGCGCCGCCATTTCGCGGCGGCGGGTCTGTTGCAAGGCGACGCGGGCTTGTGTTTCCTCGGTGATGTCGACCGACATGATGTAGACGCCGCCGGTTTCATCCGGGGTGAAGGAGACCCGGATGCGGCGCTGATCCTGATCTTCGGTGAACTCGAACACCGAGGTCTGGCCGCCATAGGCCTGTTCCAGATGCGGTTTCACCCGCTCATAGGCCGCCGGCCCCAGCGCCTGAGAGATATGCAGGCCCAGAATATCCGAGGGCCTCCCCGGCATCACCGCGCTCAGGCGGCGGTTTGAATAGTCATAGCGCGCGTCAGCGTCCAGATGCGCGATATGGGCGGGCATCATCTCGGTGGTCATGCGGGTGCGGGCTTCGATCTCGGTCAATTGCCGCTTGGCCTCTTCCAGCGCGGTGATCGTGGCGGCCAGTTTGCGGTTGGTGGCCGAAAGCTCCTCGGCGCGGGTCAGCAACTGGCCCGAAAGCTCCTCGGACCGGGCGCGCAGCAAGTCCTCCGCCTGTTTGGTGCGCGTGATGTCGGTATAGACGGCCACCCAGCCACCCGTGGGCAGCGGCGCACCTTCGACCGAGATGACCTGACCGTTGGGACGGACGCGCTCGATATAGTGCGGTTCGAACGCAAGGGCCTGTTCAACGCGCTGCTCGACCATCTGTTCGACATCCTGCGCATCGCCATATTCGCCGCGTCCCGCAAGAAAGCGGATCGTGTCGCGGAAGGGGGCGCCGGGTCGCACCAACGCATCGGGCAGGTCGAACATTTCCCGAAAGCGCCGGTTGCTGACTACCAGCCGCAAATCGCTGTCATAGATCGACAGGGCCTGCCCGATCAGGTTCAGCCCCGCGGTGGTCATCGCCTTGATGCGCTGTTCGGTTGCGTCCAAATCCATCCCCTTTGCGCCTATGGGTAACACCAGTTCCGGCGCAGGTGTAGAGGGTACGCGCTATCCGTGCAGCGGCTGGTTTGTCGCGGCGCGATAGGCCTGAACATAACCGCGCGCGACCGAGCGGACGGCGGTTCCGATCTGGGTATAAGCCTCGTCCGGCAGGTTGGCGAAGGACACACGTGCAGACCAGCCCGGCGCGTCAAAGCCGCTTCCGTTCAGCAGGACGATGCCGTAATCCTCGGCCAGTTTGAAGGCGATATCCAGCGGATGCACGTTCTGCTTGATCCAGGCGACCACATCTTCGCCGACATATTTGCGCAGCCAGTATTCGAAATCGATGATGCCGTAATAGGCGTCATAATGCGCGCCCGCTTGTACGTCGATCCCCATGGCCTCGACCAGCAGTTTGAAGCGGCGGTGGACCAGCTCCATGCAGGCGGTTTGGTAGGCTTTCTTGGTGTCGACCAACTCGCACAGCGAAAACAGTGTCATCATCACCTGCTGCGGCAGCGAAAGACCGGCGGTGTGGTTCAGGGCCACATCGCGGCTGTCGGCCACCAGCCGGTCGATGAACCGGATATCGCGAGGCGTCAGGCTGAGCGTGCCATAGCGCTTATCCAGCGCCTGTTTGATTTCTTCGGGGTGCTCGGCCAGCTTGAGGTCAAAGATATTGTCCTGCGCAACCGCGATCACACCCAAACGCCAGCCGGTGCAGCCAAAATATTTGGAATAGGAATAAACCCCGATCGTATTGCGCGGCAGATGCCCCATCACGGATGTGAAGTCATGGACGAAGGTGCCATAGACATCATCGGTCAGCACGATCAGGTCGGGCCTGTGGTTTTCGACCAGATCGGCCAGTTTGCGCAGCGATGCAGTGCTGAGCGCGACCGAGGATGGATTGCCCGGATTGACCAGAAAGAACGCTTTGACCTTGGGGTCTTTCAGCTTTTCGACCGCAGCGTCGGTCAGTTGGAACCCGTCTTCTTCGTCGGTTTCCACATGCACGGACTCAAGCGCGTAATCCTCAAGCTCGGGCATTTCCAGATAGGGGGTGAAGATCGGCGTGCACAATGCGATGGTGTCGCCCGGGTTCAGCAGGCGGTTCGCTTTCAGCGTCTTGAAGATATAGCACATCGCCGCCGTGCCGCCCTCGACCGCGAACAGGTCGAACTGCGCATCGGTCTGGTGGCCCCGGCACATGGCCCACATCAGGTATTCATGAGCAATGACGGCATTGTGCTGTAAAATCCGGTCGGGCACCGGATAGTTGTCGCCGATGATCGAATCCGTCAGTTCGTGCACGAAGGCGTCGGCATCAAAGTCGAAGGCGGAAATGGCGTGGGCCACGACCTCGACCAACGTGTCAACACCCGGCATCTCGGCATTCGTGGCGGCCCAGTCGTGCAGGCGCTGATGGCACCCTTTCAACGCAGGCATCCCGCCCAGACCGGCGGGATGTTCCATCACGCGTTTGGACTCGGTGATAGCAAACTGACCAAGGGCAAAAAACGCCTCGCGCGGCCGGGTGGCGACCCAGTTGGGGTTGCCGCGGCCTGCGTTCAGAAAGGCGCTGTTGGCTTTGCGCGCCTCGGCCGAGGCCAGTTGGATCAGCTCATCCTTGATCTGAAACGGGCTGAGCGCTTCGTAATCGTGCAGCGTGACTCTATCCATGGGTCGAACCTTTCGAAATCAGCTTAGGATCAAAACAACGACCATCCCGAAGATGGTCAGCAGCGTGTTGCCGATGGCATAGGGCATCCCATAGCCAAGCGCGGGGATGCGGCTTTGGGCGGCTTCCTGAATCATGCCTAGGGCGGCGGTGGTGGTGCGGGCACCGGCGCAGGCCCCGAACAGGATGGCCGGATGGAACTTGAACACATAATGGCCCACGTAAACGGCAAAGATCATCGGCAGCGAGGTGGCAACGATCCCCCACAGCAGCAGCGCAATCCCCGCCTGTTGCAGGCCAGCGACAAAGCCCGGCCCGGCGGTGATCCCGATCACCGCGATAAAGACGTTCAGACCCAGCGTGTTCATCAACCACAGCGCAGGCCCTGGAATACGGCCAAAGGTCGGATGCACCGTGCGCAGCCAGCCCAGCACCAGCCCAGCCAGCAGCGCGCCGCCAGTCGTGGACAGGCTGATGGGGAAACCGCCGATCATAATGGCAAGCGTCCCGATGATGCCGCCGATGAAGATGCCCCAGCCCACAAAAGCCAGGTCGGTTGTGTCGACCGGGCGATCGGCATAGCCGACCTCAGCTATGACAGCCTCGACATGGCGTTTGCTGCCCTGCAGGGTCAGGATGTCGCCGCGATGCACCACCGTGCCGGGAAGCAGCGGTAGGTCCAGCATGTTGCGCGTCAGTTTTGAGACATAGACCCCGCGCGCAATCGGCATTTTGCTGAGTTCTTCGAGGGTTTTGTTGTGAACCTCTTTGCTGGTGATCAGGACATCCAGCTTTTCCGAGGGGATGCTGAGCAGATCGGGCGCATCGGCTTCTTTCAGAGTGGTTTCGAACAGTGTCACCAGATCGGCGCGGCGGCCCGAGAACATGACGATATCGCCAGCTTCAAGCATCGTATCGTCGTCTACTTCGATGATCTGGTCGCCCCGGCGCAGTCGTTCAGCGTAAACGCGCACGCCCGGCATCAGGTCCTTGACCGGCTGGCCGAGCAGATCGCTGCCCTCGGGGATTTCGAACGCCCGCGACTCGATGGCGCGATAGCCCGAGACGATGCCTTCGCCGGTTTCCATCGCCGTGCCGCCGCCCAGTTGCGCCTCGTATTCCTTGCAGGCCGCGACCAGATCGACACCAATCAGACGGGGCCCGATCTTGGCGAGGATGATCGCTGACCCAATGGTCCCATAGATATAGGTGACGGCATAGGCGACCGGGATCTGGTTGGCATAGGTCTTGGCCTGCTCGGCCGACAGCCCCAACTGCCCGATCTGGTCGGTGGCTACGCCGATCGCGGCTGAAATCGTCTGCGACCCGGCATAAAGACCGGCCGCATAGCCCAGCTCAAGCCCAGCCACCTTGGCGGCGACAATCGGGATCACCAGACACAAGCTCAGCACGCTGAGGGCAAAGAACACCTCGCGCGCACCGTCGACCTTGAGGCCGCGCATGAACTGCGGTCCGACGCCATAACCCACGGCAAAGATGAAGAGGATGAAAAAGGTCGATTTGACCGCCGAGTCGATATCGATCTGGGCCTGCCCGATCACCACCGCTGCCAGCAGCGTGGCCGTAACCGTGCCCAGACTGAACCCCATCAGCTTCCACGGACCGACCAGAAACCCGATGCCGATAGACAGGAACACCGCCAGTTCAGGATAGGTGCGCAGGATGTTTACAAACCAGTCGATCATGGCAAACCTCATAATCTCGGGCACCGGAGGCATATGGCGACCGGGGGCCGTCCGGCATTTCAATCAGAACAGGAAATCTTTGACGTCACGATACCCGGTCAGGGCGCGTTGTCTATGATTATCTGAATGTTACGGGTTGCCGGGCATTGGTACGGCGGTCGGTGAAAGGGGAGGAGCAGGTTTTCGTGGCGGGATCACAGGTATGATGCCCTCGCAACTCGGCACGTTGGGCGGAACCTGCTGTAACACCAGCGCAATTGCCTAGCGCGAAATCCCGGCGTGGTTGAACAAACCCGTTGCAGCGGATGCCGGTTTGCCATCACATACCGCTATGACTCGGCCCACGATCACCTCTGACACCGACGCAACCGGCGTTTGCATACGGATTTCGGGCGATCTGCGTACGCAGCTATTGGACAAGGTCGAACGTGATTTCGCCACGATCCAGCCCGGTGGTCAGGGCATCACCTTGGATATGTCGCAGCTTCAGGCGCTGGATACGGGCGGAGCGTGGCTGGTCGCCAATCTGGTTCAGCGGTTGGGCGCCAACGGCGCGACGGTCCGGTTCGAGGGGTTGGAGCCCGCGCATTCCTCGCTGATCGAAACCGTGTCGCACAACATCCCCGAGAAGGTCGGCGATCAGGCCCCGCCGCGCGGTTTCATGAACTGGGTCGCCCGGATCGGAGAGCGCACGGCGGGCGCGTGGCAGGACACGCTGTCGATCCTCGGCTTCCTGGGGCTGACGCTGCACCGTCTGGCGCGCACACTGATCATGCCTTGGCGGCTGCGGCGGGCCGCGCTGGTGTCGCAGATGGAACAGGTCGGCTTTAAGGCCCTGCCCATCGTGACGCTGATGGGCTTTCTGATCGGCGTCGTTCTGGCCTTTCAGGGCGCGACCCAGCTGAAACAGTTCGGGGCCGAGATTTTCGTGGTCGAGCTGATCTCGATCTCGATCCTGCGCGAGCTGGGCATTCTGCTGACCGCAATCATCGTGGCGGGCCGGTCCGGCTCGGCCTTCACCGCTTCGATCGGGTCGATGAAGGTGCAGGAAGAGATTGATGCCATGCGCACGCTGGGTCTGGACCCGATCGAGGTGCTGGTGATCCCGCGCGTTGTGGCCCTGCTGATCATGCTGCCCATTCTTGGCTTTGTGGCTGATATGGCGGGCCTGATCGGCGGTGGATTGATGAGCTGGATCGACCTCGGCGTCAGCCCCGGCATGTTCATCACGCGGCTGAACGAAAATACCGACGTCTGGCAACTGGCCATCGGCCTGATCAAGGCCCCGTTCTTTGCGCTGGTGATCGGCACGATTGCCTGCTGGCAGGCGATGCAGGTCAAGGGCTCGTCCGAAAGCGTGGGCCAACGCACCACGGCCTCGGTCGTGCAGTCGATCTTCATGGTCATTGCCATCGACGCGCTGTTTTCGATCTTCTTCTCGGAACTGGGGGTCTGAGATGGACGGCACCGCCCTGCAGGACCAACCCCAAAGCGACACCCAGCGCGAGGCGGTCATCCGCGTGCGCAACCTGACCAACCAGTTCGGTCAGCAGGTGGTGCATGACAACCTGAGCCTCGACGTCTGGCGCGGCGAGGTTCTGGGCGTGGTCGGCGGTTCGGGCACCGGCAAATCGGTGCTGTTGCGCACCATTGTCGGCCTGAATAAACCCAAGGCGGGCAGTATCGAGGTTCTGGGTGTCGATGTCCTGAACGGCCCCGAGGCCGACCGCCAGCGGATTGAAAGAAGCTGGGGCGTGGCGTTTCAGGACGGCGCACTGTTTTCATCGCTGACCGTGCTGCAAAACGTCATGGCCCCGTTGCGCGAACACACCGGCATCAGCGAAAGCCTGATGGAGGCGCTGGGGGGCCTTAAGATCAGCCTTGTCGGTCTGCCGCAGCTCAGTTGCAGCAAGTTCCCCTCGGAACTGTCGGGCGGGATGCGCAAGCGCGCGGCGCTGGCGCGCGCCCTGTCGCTGGACCCCGAAATCGTGTTTCTGGACGAGCCCACCGCCGGGTTGGACCCCATCGGGGCCGCAGCCTATGATGATCTGATCGGAGAGTTGCAGCAGGCATTAGGTCTGACTGTGTTCATGGTCACGCATGATCTGGACAGTCTTTACGCCATTTGCGACCGCATCGCGGTACTTGCGGAAAAACGCGTGCTGGTTGAAGGTCCGATTGAAGACATGACCAAGGTCGACCATCCTTGGGTTCAGGAATATTTCACAGGCCCCCGCGCGCGCGCCGCGCAAGAGAAGGGGCAGGACAGGTAGAGGCAATGGAGACCCGAGCGAATTATATCCTGATCGGTGCGTTTACCCTTGCCGGTATTCTGGGGGCCTTTGGTTTCTTCCTGTGGCTCGCCAAGTTCGAGGTGTCACGGCAATACGCCTATTACGATGTGCTATTCGACAATGTGGCCGGGCTGTCAGCCGCTGGCGGGGTCAACTATAACGGTCTGCCTGTTGGTCAGGTGATCTCGTTGAAGCTGGATGACGACGATCCGTCGAAAGTACGGGTCCGACTTGAGGTGGACGCGGATATCCCGGTGACGAAGGAAACCATCGCCCAGCTTCAGTCGCTGGGGGTGACCGGTGTTGCGTATGTCGAATTGTCGGGTGGCTCGCCCGGGGCCGAGCGTTTGCCGCAAGATAGCATCATTCAAAGCAAGCGCAGTTCGATCCAGTCCCTGCTGGAAGGCGCGCCCAAGGTTCTGGACAAGGCGCTGACCCTGCTGGAAGACCTGAACTCAGTCGTGGATGAAAAGAACCGCAATGCGGTGTCCGAGATACTGGGCAATCTGGCCTCGGCCTCGGGGCGACTGGACAAGACGCTGTCGGATTTCGAAAGCCTGTCGAGCGATCTGGGCAGCGCCGCGCGCGAGATCGGGGATTTCACCAAACGTCTGGACACGCTGGCCGACACCGCCGAAACAACGCTGACCACGGGTACCGATACGCTGAAAAGCATCAAGGGCGCATCGGAATCCGCCAAAACTGCGCTGGAGACCGCAAACGGAACGCTGCAGACGGCGCAGACCGTCATGACCGACGATATCCGCCCCTTCATCGAACGCGGCTCGCGGCTGGCCGATCACCTGATCGTGCTGTCCGAAGAAGGCAGCATCACGCTGGGCACCGTGACCGAGACCTTTGCCAATGCAAACACCACGCTCAGTTCGATCAATTCCGCTATGGACACCGCCAAGGCGGCGCTCGCCTCGGCTGAACGCGCATTTGACTCGGCCAATCGCGTGATGGACGAAGACATCGCCGCAGTCGCCGAGGATGTGCGTAAGGCGGCCAATCAAGTGGCTTCAACCGTGTCGAACATCACCGAGAAGATCGACAAGATTTCCGACGATATCCTCAGCGCCTCGCAATCGGCGTCTGACCTGCTGGGCACCATTGATGGGATCGTGCAGGACAACCGCCGTCAGGTCTCGGACTTCCTGCGGGTGGGTCTGCCGCAATTCGTGCGGTTCATCGAGGAATCGCAGCGTCTGGTCATCAGCCTCGACCGGCTGGTCGACAAGGTCGAACGCGACCCGGCCCGCTTTCTGTTAGGCACCCAAGCATCGGAGTTCCGCCAATGATCCGGCCTTTTCTTCTGACCCTGGCTTTGGTTTCGCTGGGTGCATGCACCGGTCTGGGCACGCTGCGGCAGGCCTCGAAACCCAATGATCTGTACCTGCTGACACCGAAAAGCACGTTCTCGTCTTCTTTGCCGCGCATCCAGAAGCAGATCGTCGTGCAGGAACCGATTGCGACGGCGGCCGTCAACACCGATCAGATTGCGGTTCAGCCGACACCCTTACAGGTGCAATACCTGCCCCGCGCCCGCTGGGCCGACCGTGCGCCGATCATCGTGCAGTCGCTGCTGGTTGAAAGCTATGAAAACTCGGGCAAGGTGGCCGCCGTTGGGCGGTCAACGGTCGGGCTGCGGGCCGATTATGTCATCGCCCCCGATCTGCGCGAGTTTCAGGGTCATGTGATCACGCGAGACGACAATTCCACCACGGTTCAGGTCAAGGTGCGTCTGAACATCAAGGTGATCGACGAATATAACGACAAGATCATCGCCTCGGCGTCATTCGAGGAGAACGTGATTTCACCCACCGATCAAACCCCCGATCTGGTCGAAACCTTCGACGAAGCGCTGGGGGACACCATGCGCGATGCGGTGGAATGGAGCGTGCGCACGATCCACCGGCATGTTCAGAACAACCCGCGCGATATCCCCAGCTAGGCCTAGAAACGGCTGGCCGAGGCCGCCTGCCAATCCGCCGCGAACTCTTCGGGGATGGTTTTACCCAACAACGCGCCGTCGTCCAGGAAGCTGTAGAGTTCGGCATAGGACCGTTCCCGCTCATCTGCGGTCCGGCGGCGAATATCGGAAGGCTGCAGGTCCGAGACCTTTTCCTTGCCCATCGCGCCCAGAATCTCGCGGAAGCTTTCCAGCGTTGCGTCGTGATAGCGGTGCACCCGTTGGCGTTTCTGTGGCACGTTCACCGCGCGACCCCGGATCGGGTCCTGCGTTGCCACCCCCGAGGGGCAGCGGTTGGTGTTGCAATGCAGCGCCTGAATGCAGCCGACCGCAAACATCATAGCCCGCGCCGCATTGCACATATCGGCCCCCAGCGCGAATTTCTCGACCATATCAAAGCCGGTGGCCACCTTGCCCGCGCAGATCACGCGGATCTTGTCACGCACACCAATGCCGCGCAGGCAGTTGTTGACGAAAATCAGCGCCTCGTTCAGCGGCATCCCCAACCGGTTGGTGAATTCGACCGGAGCGGCCCCGGTGCCACCCTCGGCCCCGTCCACGGTGATGAAGTCGGGCAGAATGCCGGTTTCCAGCATCGCCTTGCAGATCGCCATGAACTCGGACGGTTTACCGATACACAGTTTGAACCCGATCGGCTTGCCACCCGACATCTCGCGCAGGTGCTGCACAAACTCCATCAGCTCGGTCGGGCCGCCAAAGGCTGAATGCGTCGGCGGAGAGATCACGTCCTGATGCACGGGCACCCCCCGGATCTCGGCGATTTCTTCGTCGACCTTGGCAGCGGGCAGCACCCCGCCATGTGCGGGTTTGGCCCCCTGCGACAGCTTGATCTCAATCGCCTTGACCACGTCTTTGCTGGCCTTCTCGGCGAACTTGTCCTTGTCGAAGCCGCCCTCGGGGGTGCGGCATCCGAAATATCCGGTGCCGATCTGCCAGATGATATCGCCGCCCTCGGCCAGATGATGCGGGGACAGCCCGCCTTCGCCGGTGTTATGGGCAAATCCGCCATCCTTCGCGCCTCCGTTCAGCGCGCGGATCGCATTGGCGCTGAGCGCGCCGAAACTCATGGCCGAGACGTTCAGCCGCGACGCATCATAGGGCTTTTCGCACTGAGGCCCGCCCAGCATCACCCGCTCTTCGCTTTCAGCGACATGCTTGGGAGACAGCGAATGGTTCGCCCGGTGATAGCCGACGGTCATGATATCGTACTGGGTGCCGAAGGCCTGCGTGTCGACCTGCCCCTTGGCCCGGGAATAGACAAGACTGCGGATGATGCGGTTATAGGGCCGCCCGCTTTCGTTGGTTTCCACGAAATACTGCCGAATCTCGGGGCTGACAAATTCGAGCATGTATCGGAAATGCCCCAGAACGGGATAGTTGTTCAGCACGTTATGCTTGGTCGTCAGCATGTCGTAGAGGCCGATCACCGCGTAAGGCATGAGAATGACCAGCAGCCAATAGGCGGGCGGCCAGAAATACCCCAGCAGCAGGGTCAGCGGCAAACACACGTAGCTGAGGATGTAATAGAGCCTGCGAACAATCATTCCCGATCTCCCTGGGTGACGCCAAAAACGGCGCGGCCGTGGCCTTGTGCTGTTCGTGACCGTGGAACAGATTGACCTTTGCGCGCAAGCCTTTATGGGCAATCCTGCAGTAACGGTTGCTTCATCGGCGCGGTTGATCCGCACAATCGCAATCTGTATGCCGGAAGAAACGCCCAGAGCAGGATCAACCCAGTGCCACCAACAGCGCCTGCATTCCGCCATCGCACCCTGATGTACGCGGCGGTTTTTGTTGGCGGCGCCGCGGGGTCGCTGCTGCGCGAGCTTTTTGCGGTGCAGATCCCCGGCGCGCCCTTCCTGACAGCAACCTTCGGAATCAACATCGTAGCATGCTTTGTCCTGGGCTGGCTTTATGCCGTGCGCCACCGGGTCCACGCCCATGTGCTGCACCTGGGCGCGGTAGGGTTCTGTGGGGGCCTGTCGACATTTTCCTCCTTCGTGGCCGAGTTGGAGCGGCTGGCCGAAACCGGCGGCGGCATCGTTGTCGTGGCGATTGCAGCCGAGATCGTACTGGGATTAGGTGCCGCCATTCTGGGCGAGGCGCTGGGGCGTCGGTGGCCTCCGGTGGAGGCCCACGAATGAGCGGCCTCTATCTGCACGCCATGTTCGCAATCGGCGGCGGTCTGGGCGCGGTTCTGCGCCATTGGATCGCCCTGCGCGTGACGCATGATCTGCCATATGCAACCCTGATCGTGAACGTATTGGGCAGCTTGCTGCTGGGCCTGTGGGCTGGCTACCTGGGCGGCCCCGTCGAGATGGGTGAGGAAGCAAAGCGGCTTGTCTTCGGCTTTTGCGGCGGGTTCACCACGTTTTCCAGCTTTGCCTACCAGTCGCTGCAACTGCACCGCGAACGCACTATTGCGCTGGCGGCGGGTAACATCGTGCTCAGCCTTGTATTGTGTTGGTTCGCGCTGTGGCTCGGACTGGTGCTGACGCGCGGGCTTACATAGCGTGCATATGCATCCGCAGGGCCAGATTGCCCAGAATCCAGACGGTTCCGCCGATGATGATCAGCAGCACGAGGGTTGAGAACAGGATCAGGTCCAGATCCTCGCGGCTGCTGCGGCGGCGGTCGATATGCAGGAAATAGACCAGTTGCACGACCAGTTGCGCCAGACCCAGCAGGCCGATGGTCAGGTAGACGCCTTTGGTCTCGATACCGAAGTGATAGGCGATGGCGAACACGGACAGTGTCAGCAGAAGCGAGCCGCCATAGCCGATGACATAGCGGCGGCGTTCGCGACGGTGCATCTCGGCGCGTTTATCCATAGGTCAGCCCTCCGAAATACACGATGGTGATGATGCCGATCCAGATCAGGTCGAGGAAGTGCCAGAACAGCGCCAGCCGCACCACCCGGGACATCACCAGATCGGTCAGACCAAAGACCCGCAACTGGATGCCCAGCACGATCAGCCACAGGCACCCGGCGGCCACGTGTAGCCCGTGCAGCGGCACCAGACCATAGAACGCGGACAGAAACCCGCTGCGCTGGGGAATACCCCCAAGGGCGGCCATGTTCATGAAATCGCGGATTTCCAGCACCAGAAAGCTGAGGCCCAGCACCAGCGTCACGCCGAACCACAGCACAATCCGCGCGCGCGGCAGGTTGTATTTCAGCGCCAGCATCGCCAGCCCCACCGTCAGGCTGCTGGTCAGTAGGATCAGGGTCTGGGCAAAGATACTGTGCAGATCGAACAACTCATGCGGCCCCGGCCCGCCGGCCTGCGCGTCGATCATGGTGATGTAGATGGCGAACATCAGGCCGAAATAGACCAGATCGCTCATCAGAAAGACCCAGAAGCCGAAGGTCACGACCTGCGCGGCCTGGTCGGCGCTGGCGTGATCTTCGCCCAGATTGATGCCGGGATAGCTGTGTTTGGGTGCGCGCCTCATGTCACGGCCTCCATATCCGGGCGGGCGAGGCCGCGGTTTTCGGGGGCCGCTTCGTGGTCGCGGTCCACGGCCGGGGTGCTGTGAACCAGCGCCAGCCATGCTTCGTGATCCTTGCGGACCTCTTCGGCCGGAATGATGACCTCGGTGCTGGTATCGAAGCTCCAGAGGATGACGGCAAGGATCATGGCCACCGTCATCAGCGCCGCCAGCCACCAGATCCACCAGACCAGCGCGAACATCCAGACACCGCTGAGCACGCAGAGGATGAACCCGATGCCCGTATTGCGCGGCATCTCGATGTCCTCATAGGCGTCCGGCGTGGGATAAGCCTGACCGCGTTCCTTGGCGGCGGTAAAGTCGTCGCGGTCGGTGACCTGCGGGATGATGGCGAAGTTATACGGCGGCGGGGGAGACGGGATCGACCATTCCAGCGTCCGCCCGTCCCACGGGTCGCCCACCGGCGCACGCGCCTGATCGCGGTCGCGGATGCTGACCCAAAGCTGGATCAGGACCGAGAACAACCCGCAGGTGATCACCAGCGCGCCGATGACGGCGGTGATCATATAGGGGTGAAAGCTGGGGTCCTCCCAACTGAACGACCGGCGCGGCATACCCATCAGGCCGACGAAATACAGCGGCATGAAGGTCAGCAGGAAGCCGACCGTCCAGCAAAAGACCGAGACGCGGCCCCAGAACTCGTTCAGGCGGAAGCCGAAGGCTTTGGGGAACCAATAGTTATAGGCGGCAAGCAAGCCGAACAGCACTCCGGGCAGCAGCGCGTTATGGAAATGCGCCACAAGGAACAGCGTGTTGTGGACCTGATAGTCGACGGTCGGATTGGCAAGGATCACGCCGCTGAGGCCGCCGATCACGAACAGCATCAGGAACGCCAGACCATAGAGCATCGGCACCGAGAACCGGACGCGCCCGCGCCACAGCGTTGCCATCCAGTCATAGACTTTCACGCCGGTGGGGATGGCGATCAGCATCGTGGCGATGCCGAACACCGCATTGATCAACGCGCTTTGGCCCATCGTGAAGAAATGGTGCAGCCAGACCGTAAAGGACATGATCGCAATCGACATGGTCGCGATGACAAGCGAGTTGTAGCCATAGAGCCGCTTGGCCGAGAAGGTCGCAAAGACCTCGGAATAGATGCCATAGGCGGGCAGGACCAGCAGATAGACCTCGGGGTGGCCGAACAGCCAGAACAGGTTGGCATAGTTCATCATGTTGCCGCCAAGGTCATTGGTGAAGAAATGGAAATCCAGATAGCGGTCTGCCGCCAGCAGCAGCGCGGCGACGCCCAGCGGAGGCATGGCAAAGATGATCAGGATCGAGCTGCAGATAATCGTCCAGCAATACATCGGCAGCCGCATGAACTTCATCCCCGGCGCGCGCAGCTTATAGATGGTGACGGCGAAGTTGATGCCTGTCAGCGTGGTGCCGACACCCGAGACGACGATGGCCCAGATCCAATAATCCGGCCCCACGCCCGGATTGAACGCGGCCCCGGTATAGGGCGGATAGGCGGTCCAGCCGCCGGTCGAGAACTCGCCCACCACCAGCGACACCATCAGCATCATGCCTGCCGAGACGGTCAGGCCAAGACCGATCTGGTTCATCACCGGGAAGGCCACATCCCGCGCGCCGATCATCAGAGGGATCACATAATTCGCAACGCCGAACACGAAGGGCACGGCAACGAAGAACACCATGATTGTCCCATGGGTACTAAAAAGTTCAGCGAAATGTTCGGGTTCCAGAAACCCGTCCCCCGGCCCCGCCGCCTGTTGGGCGCGCATGACGACGCCCTCCAGCACACCGCGCGCCAGCATGACGATGGCGAAGACG
Source organism: Ruegeria sp. AD2(2025) (assembly GCF_056542385.1). NCBI lineage: Bacteria > Pseudomonadati > Pseudomonadota > Alphaproteobacteria > Rhodobacterales > Roseobacteraceae > Ruegeria > Ruegeria sp. AD2(2025). Next base: position 160,770 of record NZ_JBQFZS010000006.1, on the reverse strand, counting down.
ATATACATGATCCCGATCTTCTTGTGATCGGCGCTGGTCAGCCAGTCACGCCAGAGCGTCCCCCACAGGCGGAACCATGTCAGCAGGCCAACAACGGCCACAACGCCGACGATCACGATGGCGGCGGCGGCGTTGGCAATGATCTCATTCGTGCTGGGGTTCTGGATCAGACCCGTGATGGGAAACGCATCCCAGTTCAGGCGGCCAAGGAAACCGGTCTCGGTGGATGTCATTGGCTGGCCTCCTGCCCAAACGCGGTGGTTCCGGGTTGCTGATCCCGCGGCAGGGGCGCGCCGCTGTGATAGCGGTGCAGGATCGACTGGAATAGGTCGCCGTCCTCCAATGTGAAATAAAGCGCGTTTAGCGGCATGAGCGGTGTGCCCAACGCCGCCTGAACCTCATCCCGGTCCGTGCGCATCGCCAGCGTACGATATGTGTCCTCGGTCAGCGGCCTGCCATGGGCCCGGACGCTTTCGACCCATGACTGAAAATCGCCGGGTTGCATGGCCTGGGTCAGAAACTTCTGCTTGGTGAAGCCACGGCCATTATATTGTGTGTTCGCGCCCTGCATGGTGGCGGGCACATCCGCCGCAACATGCAGTTGGGTCGTCATCCCCGGCATCGCGTAGATCTGCCCGGCCAGAGCGGGGATCAGAAATGACTGCATCACCGTATCGGTAGTCAGTGTCATCGCCACCTGTTGCTTGACGGGAATGCCCAGCTCTCCGACGGTGGCGATGCCGAGGTCGGGGTAGATGAACAGCCATTTCCAATCCAGCCCGACCACCTGCACCCGCAGCGCCGGTTCCTCGCCAAAAGATGCTGTGTAAGGGTCCAGACGGTGCGTGGCCTTCCACAGATAAAAGGACAGGATTGCCACGATGACGACCGGCACGCCCCACATCAAAAATTCCAACCCGGCAGAGAAATCCCAATGGGGCTTGTAGGCTGCGTTGCTGCCCTTGCGGCGGCGATACCGCAGGGCAATCAGCGGCACCAAGATCAGTACCGGAATGACCGCAATCAGGATCAGCGCCGTCGCCCGCAGAAGATGTGTCTTTTGAACCGCCGCAATCGGGCCCTGCGGGTCCATGAAACTGTCACTGGCTCCGGCTGTCTGAGCCGACACCAGCAGCGCCGCCAGAACGGGCCCTGCAACAGCAAAGATCCGGGAGATGGTCACGCCTGCTGATCCTCTAGCGACCGGGGTTCCCGGCAACTATCGGCAGAGTCAGAGGATTTCTCAAGACCTTTTCCAGAGAGATCCCGATACCGCCCGGTTGACACCGGGGGTCGATGCGCGCGAGACCTTTGAGAATGCGGTTTGTCAGTGTTCTTTTCTGTCTGCTGGTGTTTGCCACCTCGGCGCTTGCGCAGGATCGCGCGGCGGTTGAGCGCCAGTTTCAGAACTGGCTGCAACAGCAGGTTTGGCCACAGGCGCGGGCCAAGGGTGTTTCGCCGCGGACTTTTCAGCAGGCCTTTGACGGGGTCACCCTGAACTGGGACCTGCCGGATCTGGTGGTGCCGGGGCAGCCCAAGAAGACCCCCAAGGCCCAGCGGCAGGCAGAATTTGGCGCGCCCGGGCGCTATTTCAACGCGGGCTCGGTGCAGGGTGCGACATCCGTGGGGCGCAAGATGGCGCGGCGTCATGCCGAAACGCTCGCGCGGGTCGAGGCGCAAACCGGCGTGCCCGCCCGTATCATTCTGGCCATCTGGGGGCGCGAGAGTGGCTATGGCCAGGTCCCCATCCGTCACAATGCGTTTCAGGTGCTGGGCACCAAAGGGTTCATGAGTACCCGGGCGGAGTATTTCACCGCTGAACTCATCGCCGCTCTGCAGATTGCGGAGGCCGGTCACACCCGCACGTTGAAAAGCAGTTGGGCAGGTGCGCTGGGGCAGCCGCAATTCATGCCGACCAACTTTCTGGCCTATGCCACGGATGGAGACGGCGACGGACGCGCCGATATCTGGGGGTCCGAGGCGGACACGATTGCCTCGATCGGCGCCTATCTGGCGCAACACGGGTGGGTGACGGGGCGCGACTGGGGGTTCGAGGTGACGGTCCCGCCTCAGGTCTCGTGCACGCTTGAGGGCCCCGATCAGGGCCGTCCGGTCCGCGATTGGGCTGCAATGGGGATCACGCGGGTCTCGGGCCGGCCTTTTCCGACGCATGAACTGGCGGGCGAGGGCTATCTGATGATGCCTGCAGGCCGCCATGGCCCTGCTTTTGTCGTCACGCCCAATTTCTATGTCCTCAAGGATTACAACACCAGCGATCTCTACGCGTTGTTCGTCGGCCATGTCGGCGACCGCATTCGGTATGGTGTGGGGGATTTCACGGAGCGCTGGGGCAAGGTCGGGGGGCTCTATCGTTCGGACATTGCCGGAATGCAGCGGGCGCTGGTTCAACAGGGCCATGATGTTGGCGGTGTGGACGGGCTGCCGGGGTACAAAACCCGCCGCTCGATCGGGCGCTGGCAGGAAAGCGCGGGGCGTGCGGCAACCTGTTTCCCCGAAACGGCGATGAGGAGCCAACTGCGCCCCTGAGTCGATGACTGATTCGCGGCTTGCGGCTGCGCCCGGTGACCTATTCATCCGAGCCTATATGTGAGGCTTCACAAAAATGTCATGACGGCGGGACGTTTCAGAATTTTATTTCGATAGCCGCGGTCGTTACGGTTCCATTCGATATTTGATCACAGTTTTGCCCCCAAAACCCTTTACCTTTGCCCAAAAACTGGCACGTTCCGCGCCAGTGAAAGACGACTTTCGCAGTTGAGTTTCTGACATGGCTGGCTTCAGGAGCCCGGAAATTTGGGGCCCCTATGCGATCTAGATCAAAGCGAAGTCCCGGCAGATGCCAGAAACAAAATGGTAGACGAGCCACGTCGCGCAGGTGACGCGGTCATCTGATACCAAGAAAAATGGGAGTAAACACATGAACCGAATCATCCGAACCTCGTTGGCGGGGCTTATGACCTCGACCATCATCGCCGGGGCCGCCATCGCCGCGGGAACGCATCCGGAAACCGGCGAAGCGCTGGCCGATGATCAGACCTTCACCTATCGCATCCTCGACGAGCACAGCTCGGTTGATCCGCAGGTTGTCGAAGACGTCTCGGGTGCCGAGATTGTTCGGGACCTGTTCGAAGGCCTGATGAACCAGGACGAGGAAGGCAATCTGGTTCCGGGCGTTGCCACCGGTTTTGAGGTCAACGACACCAAGGACGTCTACACCTTCACCCTGCGCGACGATGCCAAATGGTCCAACGGCGATCCGGTGACCGCAGGCGATTTCGTCTTCGCATGGAAGCGCGCTGTCGATCCTGAGCTGTCCTCGCCCTACGCATGGTTCATGGAACTGATGTCGATCGAGAACGCTGCCGAGATCATCGCGGGCAACGCATCCGTCGACGATCTGGGCGTCAAGGCCATCGACGACAAGACGTTGGAAGTCCGCCTGAGTGCCCCCCTGCCCTATTTCCCGCAGATGACCACGCACTCGACCACCTTCCCGGCCCCTCAGAAAGTGATCGAAGAGTTTGGCGACGCGTGGACCAAGCCTGAAAACATCGTCTCGAACGGTGCCTATGTCCTGACCGAGCACCTGCCGCAGGAACGTTCGGTGCGTGAGCGCAACGAAATGTACTGGGACAACGACAACACAATCATCGACAAGGTCGTTGCACTGGTCATCAACGACGAAAACGTCGCCCTGACCCGCTATCTGGCAGGCGAACTGGACCGCACGGAAATCCCCGCCGGTCAATATCCGCGCCTGAGCCAGGAACACCCCGAAGAAGCCATCAGCTTCCCGCGTCTGTGTAACTACTACTACACCTTCAACCTGTCCGAAGGCGGCCCCGAGGCGTTCAAGGACCCCAATGTCCGCCAAGCGCTGTCTCTGGCAGTTGACCGCGCGATCATCACCGAAAAAGTGATGGCTGGTGGCGAGCCGCAGGCCTACACCTTCGCGCCCGAAGCAACCGCGGGTTTCACCGTTCCGGCGGTCGAAATGGCGTCGATGAGCCAAGCTGAGCGTGATGAACTGGCCAAGGAACTGTTGGCCGAAGCAGGCTACGGCCCCGACAACCCGCTGAGCTTCGAAATGGTCTACAACACCTCGGAGAACCACAAGAAGGTTGCCGTGGCGCTGAGCCAGATGTGGAAGCAAAAGCTGGGCGTCAATGCCGAGCTGGCGAACATGGAATGGAAAGTGTTCCTGGAAGAGCGCGGCAACCAGAACTTTGAGCTGGCCCGTGGCGCATGGTGTGGCGACTATAACGAAGCCTCGACCTTCCTCGACCTGCTGCAGTCGGATTCGGGTTACAACGACGGCAAGTTCAACAACGCCCGCGTTGACGAGCTGCTGAAAGAGGCCAAAACCTCGGACGATCCGGCACCGCTCTATACCGAGGTCGAGCGCATCATCGCGCAGGAAACCCCTGTGATCCCGATCTATCACTACGCTGGCGTCTACATGATGGACAGCGATGTCGGGAACTGGCCGGTCAACAACGTCGAGCAGAACTGGTACTCGAAGAACCTTTACAAGATCGCCGAGTAACCGTCTTTGAACCAAGCCCTGCTCCGGGACCGTCCCGGGGCAGGGCCAATAAACACGGGGGCAGAAAATGCTTGCCTATAGTCTGCGGCGGCTGCTGGTCGCCATTCCGACGATCCTGCTGCTGGTCGTCGCTTGTTTTTTCCTGATGCACGTCGCGCCCGGCGGACCCTTCACCTCGGAACGGCCTCTGCCGCCGCAGGTGCTGGCCAATATCGAGGCGCGCTACGGGCTGGACCAGCCGCTGTGGAAGCAGCTTTGGGACTATCTGTATAATATCGTTGTGCATTTCGACTTTGGCCCGTCCTTCAAGTTCAAGGACCGGGACGTCAATGACATCATCGCGCAGGGTTTCCCGATCTCGCTGACCTATGGCTCGCTGTCGTTTCTGGTGGCAACATCCATCGGTGTCGCGCTGGGGATCGCCGCTGCGATCAAGCACAATAGCTGGATCGACTATTTCGCCGTCGGTCTGGGCATCGCCGCGCAGGCGCTGCCGAACTTCATCATGGGCCCGATCCTGATCCTGACTTTCACCCTGTGGCTGGGTTGGCTGCCGGGTGGTGGCTGGCACGGAGGCCAGTGGCAGTATCTGGTGATGCCAGTGATCGCGCTGGCCACGTCGTATATGGGCTCGATCGCGCGGATCACCCGGTCGTCGATGCTTGAGGTTCTGAACTCGAACTTCATCCGCACCGCGCGGGCCAAGGGTCTGCCGACCAGAACCGTGATCTGGCGTCACGCACTGAAACCGACGCTGCTGCCGGTTGTGTCCTATCTGGGGCCGGTCTTCGTTTATGTGCTGACCGGTTCGGTTTTTGTCGACATCTACTTCTCGACCGGTGGTCTGGGTCAGGCCTATGTGAACTCGGCGCTGGCGCGGGACTATGCGGTGCTGCTGGGGGTCACGATCCTCTATGGCGCGCTGACCGTAATCGTGAACCTGCTGACCGACCTGGCTTATGCTTGGTTCGATCCGAAAATCCGCTACTGAGGGGCTGGCAATGCTTGGAAAATCTCAAAAAGCCGCCCAACTGGCCGAAGACGTCACCGACTACACGGCCATTCAGGGGCGATCACTGTGGCAAGATGCGCGGCTGCGCTTCGTGCGCAACAAGGCCGCGATGGCGAGTGTCTTTATCCTTGCCATGATCGTGCTGTTCACCATCTTCGGGCCGTATTTCGCAGTCTGGAGCAACGAGGAAATCGACTGGAACGTCATGGGTGACGTGCGTGGCCTTGGGATGCCCTCGGTCGAGACGGGGCACTTTTTCGGTGTCGACGATCTGGGGCGCGACCTTTACAGCCGCGTTATTCAGGCAACCACGACGTCGCTGCTGGTGGGTCTGATTGGTGCCGCGACGGCGCTGATTGTGGGCACCTGTTATGGCATCGCTGCCGGCTATATCGGCGGGCGCACCGACAGCGTCATGATGCGCTTTGTCGACATCCTGCTGGCGATCCCGGCCACGCTGGTCATCATTCTGCTGCTTGTCGTGGCGGGGCGATCCTTCTTCATGTTGTTCATCGCGCTGGGTGCGGTGGGCTGGCTAACGATGGCGCGGATCGTGCGGGGGCAGACCCTGACGCTGAAAAACCGCGAATTTATCGAGGCCGCCCGTGCCGCCGGTGTCAGCGAGTTCACCATCATGTACCGCCACATCCTGCCCAACCTTTTGGGCGTGGTGATCGTCTATGCCTCGCTGCTGGTGCCCGAGATGATCCTGACTGAGAGCTTTATCTCGTTCCTGGGTCTTGGCATTTCGGAACCCTACACCTCGCTGGGTCGTCTGATCGCCGAAGGGGCCGGTACGATGAGCTATGGCACGCTGTGGCAGCTGATGTACCCGCTGACATTCTACGTCACCATCATCATCACGATGTTCTTCATCGGCGATGGCCTGCGTGACGCTCTGGACCCGAAGGATCGCTGATATGAGTTTGTTCTCCGTCAAGGACCTGAGCGTCCAGTTCGACACCCCCGATGGCGTGGTCGAGGCCGTCAAAGGCATCAGTTTCGACATCAATCCCGGCGAATGTCTTGGCATCGTGGGCGAAAGCGGGTCAGGTAAGAGCCAGACCTTCATGGCCGCGATGGGTCTGCTGCCGCCCGCGGGGCGCGCATCGGGATCGGCCATGCTGAACGGTCAGGAAATTCTGAACCTGCCCGTGAACAAGCTGAACCAGATCCGCGGTGCCGATGTCGGCATGATCTTTCAGGACCCGCTGACCGCGCTGACCCCGCATCTGCGGGTCGGCCAGCAGATGCGGGAGGTTCTGCAGATTCACGAGGGCCTGCAGGGCTCTGCCGCCCGCCAACGTTGTCTGGACTGGCTGAACCGTGTTCGGATACCCGAGGCCGCGCGCCGTCTGGACCAGTATCCGCACGAGTTGTCGGGCGGGATGCGCCAGCGGGTCATGATCGCCATGTCGATGCTGTGTAACCCCAAGCTGCTGATCGCTGATGAGCCGACAACGGCGCTGGACGTGACCGTTCAGGCCGACATTCTGGACCTGATGGTGCGTCTGCAAAAGGACGAAGGCACCGCGATTGCTCTGATCACGCACGACATGGGTGTGGTGGCGCGGATGTGCGACCGCATTCAGGTCATGCGTCTGGGACAGTTCGTCGAGGCCGGAGACACGCGCGAGATTTTCCGCGCGCCGCAGCACGAATACACCCGCACCCTGCTGGACGCGATGCCCCGCATCGACGCGGGCGACGCGCCCAAGGCGCTGCCTCAGGTCGAGGAGCCGCTGCTGAAGGTCGATGACGTCAAGGTGCATTTCCCGATCCACGTCTCGGGCGGATTGTTCGGGCACAAGGTCCCGCTCAAGGCCGTTGACGGTGTCAGCTTTGACATCCGCAAGGGTGAAACGCTGGGCGTTGTAGGTGAATCCGGCTGTGGCAAATCCACACTGGCGCGGGCGGTGCTGCAACTGATCGAACCCAGCGCGGGCAATGTCAGTTGGCTGGGCCATCCCATCGTGGGTTTGAAACGGGCCGAGCTGAACAAGTACCGCAAGGACCTGCAGATCGTGTTCCAGGACCCGCTGGCCAGTCTCGATCCGCGGATGACGATCTCGGCCTCGATTGCCGAGCCGCTCAAGACCTATCGCCCTGATCTGACGGACCGCGAGCGCAAGCAGATGGTCAGCGAGATGATGGAGCGCGTAGGTCTGAACGCCAACATGATCAACCGCTATCCGCACGAGCTGTCGGGTGGTCAGAACCAACGGGTGGGAATCGCACGGGCGATGATCAACAAGCCCAAGCTGATCATCTGCGACGAGGCGGTTTCGGCGCTCGACGTGTCCATTCAGGCGCAGATCGTTGAATTGTTGCGAGAATTGCAACAAGAATTCGGCCTGTCGATGATCTTCATCAGCCACGACCTGTCGGTGGTGCGGGCGGTGTCGAACCGGATCATGGTTCTGTATCTGGGCCGCATCGTTGAGCTGGGCGATGGAGAGGTGATCTGTTCCGAGCCGATTCACCCCTATACGCAGTCGCTGATCTCGGCCGTTCCGATCCCGGACCCGGATGTCGAGCGCACCCGCCAAAGGCTTAAATTGCCGGGCGAATTGCCCTCGCCGCTGGACCCAAAAGCATCATTGCGCTTCCTGCCCAGCCGGTTGTCGGCGGGTCAGGTGGACTATGTGCCGCAACTCAGCGAGGTCGCACCGGATCATTTCGTGGCCGAGCACGACCCGCTTGAAACGATCATGGCCAACGGTTGAAAATCTGAGCGCCCGCAGTCATTCACGACTTGCGGGCGCTCAGCCTCTGTAGTCTGACAGGTTTCGTTTTGACTCTGCCCCGGGGTTAGTGGCAGATTCCAACCGGTCCATATAGCGAAAGCCGGGTCCGATTGATTGACGCGGATTTACATCTTATGGGAAAGCACCGGCATATCCTCACCCCGCCGGACCAGCATCGAATTTGAGAGGTAACATGACACGCAAGGTCACCAAGGCAATTTTTCCTGTTGCAGGGATGGGGACGCGGTTTCTGCCAGCGACCAAATCGGTGCCGAAAGAGATCATGACTCTGGTCGACCGCCCACTGGTCCAATATGCCATTGACGAGGCGCGCGCGGCCGGGATCAAGGAATTCATCTTCGTAACCTCGCGTGGGAAATCCGCGCTTGAGGATTATTTTGATCACAATCTGGTGCTGGAACAGGACCTGAAGTCCAAGGGCAAGGACGAGCTGCTGGAGGTTCTGAACGCCACCAATATGGAAAGCGGCGCAATTGCCTATATCCGTCAGCACAAGGCGCTGGGGCTGGGCCATGCGGTCTGGTGCGCGCGCCGCCTGATCGGGGACGAGCCCTTTGCCGTCATGCTGCCCGACGATGTCATCGCAGCCGACAAGCCCTGTCTGCAGCAGATGGTCGAGGCCTATGAAGAGACCGGCGGTAACATGGTGGCCGCGATGGAAGTTCCCAACGAGAAGACAAGCTCGTACGGGATTCTGGATACCGGTGAGAATGTCGGCACCGTGGTTCGGGCAAGGGGGATGGTCGAAAAGCCCAAGCCTGCCGAGGCGCCCTCGAATCTGGCCGCAATCGGACGTTACATTCTGGGCCCGTCGGTTCTGTATAACCTGAACCAGATGAAGACAGGCAGCGGTGGTGAGATTCAGCTGACCGATGCCATCGCCGAGGACATCACCAACGGTGTTCCGGTCTTTGGCTACAAGTTTGAAGGGCAGCGCTTTGATTGCGGGTCCAAGGCCGGGTTCCTGCAGGCCACCGTGTCTTTTGCGTTGGATCGCGACGATCTGCGCGATGACCTGAGCCGCTATCTGCACGACATCGTCGCTTCGGATCGTGCCGCCCAATAACGGCACTCTGAGGGAGCAGGCAACATGAGCAAGGTCTATCCGGTCATCCTGTGCGGCGGCTCTGGCACGCGATTGTGGCCGCTGTCGCGCAAAAGCTATCCCAAGCAATTCGTACAACTGATCGGTGAGACCAGCCTGCTGCAGCAATGCGCCGAGCGTCTGCGCGGGCCAGATAGCGGGCCTTATGCCAAGCCGTTGGTTCTGACCAACGAAGCCTTTCGTTTTGTTGTGCCCGAACAATTGATGGAAATCGGCGTCGATCCCGGCCCGATCCTGATCGAGCCCGAAGGGCGCAATACCGCCCCGGCCGTGCTGGCTGCCGCGCTGCATCTGGCCTCGGTCGATGCGGATGCGGTGATGCTGGTGGCCTCGTCGGATCATGTGATCCCCGACACCCCCGCCTTTCACGCCGCCGTGGCTGAAGGCGTGCGCACCATCGCTGATCGCGGCGATCTGGTGACTTTCGGCATTACGCCCGACCGGCCCGAGACCGGGTATGGCTACCTCAAACTGCGCCATACACCGGATGCATCCGGTATGGCGGTTCCACTGGATCGGTTTGTGGAAAAGCCCGATCTGGACAATGCAAAGGCGATGGTGGCGGAGGGCAGCTATCTCTGGAATTCGGGCATCTTCCTGTTTGCGGTGCGCGACATCCTGCAAGCCTTTGAACAGCACGCGCCTGACCTTATGGCTCCGGTGCACAAGGCGGTCGATCAGGCGCAGTCCGACCTCGGCTTTCTCAGGCTGGATGCTGAGGCCTGGGGCGGGGTTCAGGATATCTCAATCGACTATGCCGTCATGGAAAAAGCCGACAACCTCAGCGTTGTGCCTTATGCCGCCGGGTGGTCCGACGTCGGCAGCTGGTCCGCGGTGCAGGAGCTCAGCAATCCCGACGCCAATGGTGTTGCAACGGCCGGAGAGGTCACGGCCATCGATTGCCGCAACGTGCTGGTCCGTTCGGAATCCCCCGCGCAGGAAGTGGTGGCGATGGGGCTTGAGAATGTGATCACGGTGGCCATGCCCGACGCGGTGCTTGTGGCCAGTATGGACCGGGCGCAGGACGTCAAACAGGCGGTTGCGGCGCTGAAGGCCAAGGGCGCGAAACAGGCCGAGTCTCTGCCCGTTGATCACCGTCCCTGGGGCTGGTTCGAAAGCCTCGTAATCGGCGACCGGTTTCAGGTGAAACGCATCCACGTTCATCCCGGCGCTTCGCTAAGCCTGCAGTCGCATCACCACCGGTCCGAGCATTGGATTGTGGTCGAAGGTACTGCCGAGGTCACCATTGATGACAAGGTTCAGTTGGTTTCCGAGAACCAGTCGGTCTATGTGCCACTGGGCGCGGTGCACCGCATGACAAACCCCGGCAAAGTGCCGATGGTTCTGATCGAGGTGCAGACCGGGACCTATCTGGGTGAGGACGATATCATCCGGTACGAGGATATCTACGCCCGCGATTAGGGGTGGCATTCGTTAACAGATGACAAAACGGGCGTTCGGCCCGGTCAGGCGGGATTCACGCGGATCACGGCAGGGTGGCGCGCAATCATCACCGGACCGACAGCCACAGGAGGACGCCCGTGCCACAGAACTCACCCCGACTGGACCTGCCCTATCTGCAACCCGCGCAAGCCCAGAAACACGTTACCCATAACGAGGCGTTGCGCGCGCTGGATCTGGTGGTGCAGCTGAGCGTTACCTCGCTGAACGCCACCATCCCTCCGGCGGTCCCGGAGCAGGGCGAGACCTATGCGCTGGGGGCCTCCCCCGCCGGTGACTGGAGCGGTCAGGCCAACAAGCTGGCCGCGTGGATCGACAATGCCTGGCATTTTCTGACGCCGGATACGGGCTGGCGGACCTGGGATCAGGGCACGGGTCAGATCAAGGTTTGGAACGGGTCGGACTGGGTCGATCCTCCGGTCAGCACTCAGAACCTGACCGGGGTGGGCATTACCACCAGCAGCGACAGCACCAACCGTCTGGCGGTGCGCAGCCCCGCCACCCTGCTGACCCATGAAGGCGGCGGGCATCAGTTGAAGATCAACAAAGCGGGCGCTGGCGATACGGCCTCGCTGCTGTTCCAGTCGAACTGGACGGGCTACGCCGAAATGGGGCTGTCCGGTAGCACTGAGTTTTCCATCAAGGTCTCGCCCGATGGCGGCAACTGGTCCGAGGCGTTGCGGATCGACGCCGCCACCGGCACCGTCAGCGGTGCGGCGGTGCAGAACAGCGCGGATGACACCACACCGGGCCGTTTGATGCGGGCCGACTACGGGTACGGGCCGGGCAATGTGCTGGGTGCGGTGTCCGAAAGCGGTGGCACCCCCGGTGGAGCTGTGATCGAACGCGGTAGCAATGCGAACGGTGACTTTGTACGCTTCGCCGACGGCACCCAGATCTGCACCGTGACACCAGGTGCGGTGGGCTGCGCTACCGCAGCGGGTGCGCTTTTTGGCAGCGCTTCGGCGACTTGGGATTTCCCCGTCGCCTTTGCCTCGGGCACGACGCCTGCGCTCAGCGGTAACGGCGGAGGCATTGCGCGGTTCGTGGGATTCGATGCACCGTCAGAGACGCAGGCCAGCTATCAGGTGATGGCAGCGGCATCGGACGCGACCGCTTTGTCGCCGACGCTCATGGCGGTTGGCCGCTGGTTCTGATGTTCCGGACCGTCCGGGCCAAAGGTTCGGGCGGTCACAAATCGGCGGTCCAGACGCGATAGCGGCCCTGCCCTGTCACCTCCCGGATCAGCCCTCTGCGGGTGAACTTGTCCAGATTTCGCTGGGCAGCGGCGCGCGAGGATTGGGTCAACTCTTCGGCCAGCGGTGTCGAGACCATCGGCCACGCCGTCATCGCATCAATCAGCACCGGAGGCGTGCGACCACTGAGGTCTGACGTGGCCTCGCGGGCGCGGACCTCCCATGCGCTGATGCGGTCCAGATGCAACAAAGCTGCAAGCGCGGCCTGACCCGCCCCGGTGACCCAAGCTGATAATTTCTCCCCGACAGTTCCAGCCCCTCGCAGCGCGCCCGGTCCAGACAAAGCCAGCGGCATGAACAACGCCCCGCCCCGCCCCATCGAGGCGGCATGGCGGGCGGCGGCGATGGCGGCCTCGGTATCCTGCCCGATGCCGGGCGAGAAGGCGCGCCACGCGTGAAAGCTGATCGCCGCTTGAGTCACGGGATGCAGGCCGTCGGCGCTGCGCATGACCTCGGCCAGATCGGCGACGGCTTCGGGGACATCCTCGATCCCTTGCGCCTGACGGTCGAGGAAGGCGGTCAGCCCCGCATTCCAGCCGCCGTCGGATGGCCCGGCACCCGAGGTCAGTCGCCGCACCGCCCAACCCGCCCGATACAAGGCCTGCACATCGTCACTGGTGGAGCCGATCCGCAGCCCTGTCCACAGCGCCAGCCGGTCAACCCCGATCCGGTCACCGGTCCACCAGCCCAGATCCGAGACCTCCATCAGCGCCAACCGATGCCCCCATCCCGCTGGACCGGCGCGCAGACGTTCGTCCAGCGCACCGAAGGTCAGGGCTAGATCGGCCAGTTCGGGGGCCAGTTCGGATTGCGCCGCGCGCCAGTCCCGGGCATCGAACAACAGGCTCTGTTCAGGGCGCGGCCTCGGGGTGAGCGGATCGAGCGCCTCATCCTCGTCTGCAGGAGGGAGGAACCACAAATCCTCATCGTCGGGCGGATCGGTATCGTAGATGCTGCGGGGCCACTCTTCAGTGGCCTCGTCATCCGGGTCCGGTGTCAGAGGTTTGGGCGTCATGGCGGATATTCTTCGGCCATTTGCCGCGGTTCACAAGGGGTATTCGGTCGATCAGCCGGTGAATGCACCGGTCAGGATGTTCAGCCCGCCATCCAGATCGGTCTGTGGATCGCTGCCCAGCAGCATATAGCCATATCCGTCGCGCGCCCAAGTGGCCGTTGCCAGACCGCTGAGCACCGCACGGTTCACATCCTTTGCCGGGGCCCCGTCGCCCTGACGGATGACGCAGAAGGCAAAGGGTCGGCCTTGCGCATCTGCAAAGACGATCTGAACCAGAGGTTTGCCCTTGAAGGACAGAACCTGCGCCCGTTTCAGATCGAGGCCGGGCAGATTCTCCAACACATCCCGGTTCAGCGACCGGCCCAACTGCGCCTCAGCCTGCGCGAATTGCGCGTCCAGAGCCTCGGGCGAATTGTCCAGTGCGGCGATGGTTTCGGGTACATAAAGCGATTGATAGACAGCCGCCTGTTCCGCCCAGCCCGGATCCGCCGGGCGCGTGGCCCAGAAGGTCGCCGAGACAGCAATAACCCCGACCGAGGCCGCGACCGCCAGCAGGCGCAAAGGCCCCGCGGTGGCGCGCGCCGGGGTGGATGGCGGCAATTCGATCTCTGGTGCCACAGCAGGAACATCTTCAAACGCTTGCTGCACGGCTGCGGCAAACGGGTCCAGCGCCATCAACCGCGCCTCGAGCGCGGGATCGTCGGCGACGGCATCTTCGAGCGCGCGCATGGCGGACTCGTCCAGACTGCCGTCCAGATAGGCCAGAAGCGTCTCGTCCGAAAACTTCATTTGCCACTCCGTCGCGCGGTTTCAGCATCCTCGTGCTGCATCACGGTTTTCAGCTTTTGCCGGGCGTTGGACAACCGGCTCATGATCGTACCGATGGGAACGTCCAGCATAGCAGCCGCTTCGCGGTAGCTGTATCCTTCAACAAATACAAGCATTACGGTCTCGCGCTGCGCCTCTGGCAGTTGCATCACTTGGGTAAACACCTGAGCGGCGAAAATATTCGTTTCTGAATCGGGCCCAACCGCAATTAATTCCGCCTCGGGCGTGACCGACAGGGCCTGCGCCTTACGGACCGAACGCGCGCGCAGTTCGTTCAGCCAGATCGAGCGGCAGATTGTCATCAGCCAGCTGTCCAGCCGGTCATAGGATGTAACCTGATGGTGCTTTTCCAAAGCCCGCAGCGCGGTGGCTTGCAGCAGATCATCCGCCGCATCCGGAACCCCCGACAGGGCCAGCCCAAAACGCCAGACCCGTTTCGAATGGGTCTGGATTGCGCCGCGGACGGCCTGTTCGGTGCTTGGTTCAACACTCATCGAATAAAACGCGACCTGTGTGTGTTTGTTCTGTCACGGGGCCGGGCCCGCCTGGTCTGAACTGGCATAGACTCTGGAGGAAAGAAATGAAACTTCTGATCACAGCATTCACGATTGCGTCGGCGATTGTTGCAAGCCCGGCCTTTGCGGGCGGTTGGGCACTGAACCCAGATGCCTCGCATCTGGCCTATGGCACCATCAAAATCGACGATGTGGGCGAGGTCAATTCCTTCACCAATCTGTCCGGCCAAGTCGGCGAGGATGGCACGGTCGAGATCGGCATCGATCTGTCTTCGGTCGAGACCCAGATCGACATCCGCAACGAACGCATGATCGAGCATGTTTTCCGCAAGGCCGCCACCGCCACGCTGAGCGCGCAGATCGACATGGCGGTGGTCTCGGCGCTGGATGTGGGCGCATCGCAGGTGGTTGCGGTCGATGCGGTGCTGTCGCTGGTTGGGACCGATGTCAGTTTCGAGACCGAGATGTTCGTGCTGCGCCTGTCGGAAACGGCGGTCATGGTGTCCACCAACGACATGGTGTTCATCAGCGCCGAAGATGCCGGTGTGACCGCAGGTGTTGACAAGCTGATGGAACTGGCCGGATTGCCCGGGATCACCCGAACAGTGCCGGTTACCGCACGGCTGATGTTCACGCACGAGGGTTAATTCGCCGCGGCGCGGCGGGCGGTCATCAGCGCCAGCAACTCGTCCCTGGTCCGGGTGATGTGGGCCGCAAGCAAGGCACAGGCCGCCTCATCCTGACCGGCCTGCGCCAGCCGCAGCAGTTCCTGATGTTCGGCGCGGGCGGGCTGACGTTGCTGCATCACGCTCAGATGCATCCGCACATAGCGGTCCGATTGCAGCGAGACCCGGTTCAACAGCTCATTCGTCAGACCCCGGTCTGCGGCTGCATAAAGCGCGGCGTGAAACTGGTGATTCAGCGCGCCCCACTGACCGACATCATTGGCGTCATAGGACGCCTCCATCTGTTGCAGTATATCGCCACAGGCCGCATGATCCGCTGCGGTCATTACCGGGATGGCGCGGCGGAACAGATCGACCTCAAGCAACACGCGCAGGTCGAAAATCTCGGCGATCTGGTCCGGCGAGTGTTCGGTGACGGATGCGCCGCGATTGTTGGTCAGAACCACCAGACCCTCGGCATCCAGCTGCTTGAGCGCTTCGCGCACCGGCATCCGCGACACGGCATATTCCTCGGCCAGAGCCTCTTGCCGGATGGTTTCGCCCTCGGCCAGATCGCCGCTGAGGATCCGCTCGCGCAGGTCATTCGCGATCACGTCGGGAAGGCTTTGCCGGGCTATTGCGCGCTGTGTCGTCAAGGCGATATCCGTTTTTGCATTTTGGATACAAATACCCGGCTAAACCCGGATTTCCAACCTCAAAGCCCGGCGCAGAGTTGAACCGGGCAGCCTTTCCCCGCTATCCAGTTTCCAGAAGTCTGGGAGGCTAGATATGAGCGCAACGGTCCGACTATCGCCGGATGAGATCAACGATCTGTGTCTGCAGGTGCTGAGCAAAACCGGCTACGGCACCGACCATGCGCAGGCGATCGCCGAAATGCTGACGACCTGCCAGATGGACGATTGCCAGTCACACGGACTGTTCCGCCTGTTCATGTGCGCCCAGACCATGCAGGCAGGGCAAATCGACGGCCATGCGGTGCCGGTTGTTACACCGTCCGAGAATGCGGTGGTGCGGGTGGACGCGCAGGGCGGCATGTCCCTGCTGGCATTCCGACAGGCGCTGCCGGTGTTGATCGACAAGACCCGCGCACATGGGATTGCCGCGATGGCGATCAACCGCTGTTTTCATTTCTCGGCGCTCTGGCCCGAGGTCGAGCGCCTGTCCGCCGCCGGTCTGGCTGCGATGGCGATGGTGCCCAGCCATGCGTGGGTGGCCCCCGCTGGCGGTACGCGGGGCAGTCTGGGTACGAACCCACTGGCCTTTAGCTGGCCCCGGCCCGGGGGGCAGGACCCGTTCACCTTCGACTTTGCCACCAGCGCCTTTGCCCGGGGCGAGATCGAGCTTTACAAACGCGCCGGAAAACCCCTGCCCGAGGGGGTTGCCATTGACGTCCACGGCAACCCCACCACCGACCCGCAGGCGGCGCTGGACGGGGCAATGCTGACCTTTGGCGGCTACAAGGGCTCGGCTCTGTCGATCATGATCGAACTGCTGGCCGGGCCGCTGATCGACGACATGACCAGTCTGGACAGCATGGATTTCGCCGGGACCGCAGGCGGCGCGCCCTATCACGGCCAGATCGTGATCGCCTTTGATCCCGACCTGTTCAGCGCAGGCCAAGCTCAGACAGGTTCGGCCCGGGCCGAGCGTCTGTTTGCCGACATTCTGGATCAGGGCGCGCGTTTGCCCTCGCAACGCCGCTTTGCCGCGCGGGCGCGCAATCATCGGCGCGGCTATGCCGAGGTGTCGCAGCAACTGCATGACGATCTGCTGGCGCTGCTGGGCTGAGGCCGCTCAGAACCGCGTGGCGCGAAACGGGTCTGTCGGGATCGGCGAGGCCTGCCGGTCGATCAGTGCGGCGACCATCTCGGCGGTTGCGGGCGATTGGGTCAGGCCCAGATGGCCGTGACCGAAGGCGTAGACCACTCCGGGGGCGTTCGGCGCGGGCCCGATCACCGGAAGGCTGTCGGGCAGCGAGGGGCGGAACCCCATCCATTGAGTGCCGCCTTCGGTGTTGAGGCCGGGCAGGAACTGCGCGGCCTTGCGCAACAGGGTCTCGGCCCGTTTGTAGTTCGGCGGCAGGGTCAGACCGCCCAGTTCCACCGCACCGCCCACGCGCACGCCGCCATTGATTCGGCTGGCGACAAATCCGTGGCCCGAGAACGTCAGGTGCAACCGCAGATCAAACGCCCCCGGCGGCAGGGTGGTGTTATAGCCGCGCTCGGTCTCAAGCGGGATCGCATCGCCCAGCGTCCGGGCCAGATGGTGCGACCACGCCCCGGCGGCCACAACCACCTGCGAGGCCTCCAGCGAACCCTCGGCCAAAGTGAGCCGGACGCCACGTTCGGTCGGCGTCAGCGCACGGATGTCCTGCTGGTCGATCACACCGCCACGCGCCTGAAACACCTGCGCCAGATGCTCGACCCACTTTTTGGGATCAGCCACGTTGAACCAATTTGGGGTGAACCCGGCATGGGTGAACCGGGGGCTGAGGCCGGGCTGTATCTCGGCAATCGCGCCGGGGCTGTCCAGCAGATCAAAGGCAATTCCGTGGCGACGGCGCGTCTCCCACGCGGGCAGGCTGGCGCGGTATTCGGCGGCACTTTCATACAGCTGCATCTGCCCGTCGCGGCGCAGCATCGACCCGGCCTCGACATCCACGATCAGACGGTCCAGCGCGGCGGCGGACAGGTCCATCAGGCTGGCCTGCGCCGCCAGCAGATGCGCATAGCGATCCGGTCGGCTGGCCCGCCAGAACCGCAACATCCACGGCGCGATCTTCAGCGCATAAGCAGGCGGAACCGAGAGCGGCCCCAACGGATCGAGCAACCATTTCGGAGCCTTGCGCATGATACCGGGGGTGGCCAGAGGTTCCACTTCGGGAAAGGCAAAGGCCCCGGCATTTCCCGCCGAGGTCTGGCGGGCCACGCCCGACCGGTCCAGCACCCGCACCGCATGGCCCCGGCGCTGCAATTCCAGCGCGCAGGTGATGCCGATGACCCCCGCGCCGATGACGGTGATATCGGTCACGGGTCGATGCCGTTTCGAAACGGATCGGCGGGGTCGAAGACCAGCGTGGCCTCGGCCATGACAAAGGCCTGCCCGGTGATACGGGGTAACACGCCGCCGTTCGGGCCGGGTTGATAAGACAGCCGATAGGTGCTTCCGATGACGCTCTCCTGCACGATTTCTTCGCCCGGGGCCAGTTGCCCTTCGGCCGCCAGACAGGCCAGCCGCGCCGAACTGCCGGTGCCGCAGGGCGAGCGGTCATAGGCATCATCCGGGCAGAGGGTGAAATTGCGGCTGTGCGCGCCCTTGTCCGAGGCCCCCTGAAGGATCACATGATCCACCGCCTCTCCCTGCTCGCCGCCGACGCCCTGCCCGATCGAGGCCTCGCGGATCGCCCGCGTCAATGCAGTCATCGCAGGGATGTTCTCAGGGGCAACCGGGATCGGGCTGGGATCGACAATGAAGAACCAGTTGCCGCCATAGGCGATGTCTCCGGTCACGGGGCCATGTCCGGGAACATCCAGCGTGATGGTGGCCTGCACCCGGCGGCTTTCGATGTTGGTGACGCTCACGGTGTTGGCGTCGTGCAACTTGACCGTCACCACCCCGGCGGGGGTTTCGATGCGGTGGGTGCCCAGACCGATCCGCCCCAGATGGGCCAGCGTCACCGCCAGACCGATGGTGCCATGCCCGCACATGCCCAGCACCGCGTCGGCATCGAAAAAGATCACGCCGGTCGCGCAGCTCACGTCCTCGGGCTCGACCAGCAGCGCGGCGACCATGGCGGGCTGGCCACGTGGTTCAAGCAGCACCGAGCGATAGAAGTCCCTGTGTTCCGTCGCCAGCCGCCTTGCACGATCTGCCAGCGGACCCGAACCCAGATCGGGCGCGCCGGTCAGGATGACGCGCGTCGGCTCACCTCCGGTATGGCTGTCGATCACATGCATTTGGCGATCACCCCGCCCTGTTGCGACCAGTCGACGAACCAGGCGCGGAACAGGGCGTATTGCTGTTCACAGTAATTGCGCTGCGCGTCGGTCAGCGCATCAGTTTCATTGAAATGCAGACGGTACTCATCCTCGCCGTTCAGCACCAGAAGATGCTTGTAATAGAGCACCAGATCGGGACCTTCGTCAAAGCTGGACAGGACATGGATCGCCTCGGTCAGTTCCAGCGCGCGCTGACGGGCCTCGGCATTACCATCGGCGGCCCGGCGCGACAGCGCGGCCAGCAACAGCGCCTCTTGCGGCAGAGCGGTGCCGATGCCGGTGATCGAACCGGAGGCCCCGCAATTGACGATGCCGTGATAGACCTCGGTGTCGACGCCGACCATCAACGTCACCTGATCGTCGCGGCTGGTGATGTGTTTGGCGGCATAGCGCAGGTCGTCGCGGCCTCCGAATTCCTTGAAGCCGACCAGATTGGGGTGCTCAGCGCGCAGGGAGAAGAACAGATCGGCCCTTGTGGCAAAGCCGTAATGGGGGCTGTTGTAGATGATGGCGGGGACATCGGGTGCGACCGACAGGATGGCCTTGAAATGGTTGCGCTGCGCGGTTGCCGAGCTACCACGCGACAGCACCCGGGGGATCACCATCAGCCCTGCGGCGCCCATTCGTTGCGCGTGCGCCGCATGGGCCACGGCAGACTGCGTATTGACCGCCCCGGTGCCCACGACCACCGGCAGGCCCGCGCCGATCAGCCGTTCGACCCCCTCCATCCGCTGCGCGTCGGTCAACAGCGGCCAGTCTCCCATCGAGCCGCAATAGACCACCGCCGACATGCCCGCGGCGATCATCTGCTGTCCCTTGCGAACCAGCGCGTCGAAATCCGGTGCGCGGTTCGGGGTGCACGGGGTCATCAGGGCGGGCATGGTGCCTGAGAAGATGGATACGGACATGAGTTGGGGCTCCGATTGATGAGGTTGAATCCCCATTATCGGATATTGGATACAAAATCTAGCGCCGCTGCCGCCGGGTACCGGAAACTTTGAAAGTTTCCGGCCCGATTTCATTTAATGAAATCGCTTACCTCAGCCGCTGCCCGCTGTCGGGGTCAAACAGCATCGCCCGCTCGGGCCGGACCGAGATGCCAATCCGTTCGCCCTGCTTGCTGCGCTGGTCGTCACGCTCCTCGACGATCAGCTTGTCGCCATTTTCAGTCAGCAGATAGGAATAGCTGACACCGCCAAGCGCCTCGGTCAGATCGACGGTGCAGGTCTCGCCACCCCGGTCGATCTGGATATGCTCGGGCCGGATGCCCAGCGTCACCTTCGTCGCGCCCGCGGGCACGCTGGCCGTCACCGGAACATCATCGGTCAGGGCCGGGTGGTGCACCTTGCCGTCCACGACATCGCACTCGAGAAAATTCATTGCCGGGGATCCGATGAACCCCGCCACAAAGCGGTTGTCGGGGTCGCGGTACAGATCCATCGGCGCGCCGACCTGTTCGATCCGGCCATCGCGCAGCACCACGATCTTGTCGGCCATGGTCATCGCCTCGACCTGATCGTGGGTCACGTAGATCATCGTCGCGCCGATCTCCTGGTGCAGCCGCGCAATCTCGACCCGCATTTCGACGCGCAATTCGGCATCCAGATTGGACAGCGGTTCGTCGAACAGAAACACCTCGGGGCCGCGCACGATGGCGCGGCCGATGGCCACGCGCTGTCGCTGCCCACCGGACAGCGCCTTGGGCTTGCGCTTCAGGTACTGGTCCAGCTTGAGGATATTCGAGGCCTCCTGCACCTTCTGGTCGATCTCGGCTTTGGGCACGCCGTTCATGCGCAGGCCGAACCCCATATTCTCGGCCACCGTCATATGCGGGTACAGAGCATAGGTCTGGAACACCATGGCCACGCCGCGCTTGGCCGGGTCCATATGGGTCACGTTGCGCTGGCCGATGTCGATCTCACCGTCGGTGGTTTCTTCCAGCCCCGCGATCATCCGCAACAGCGTGGACTTGCCGCAGCCCGACGGGCCGACGAACACGCAGAACTCGCCATCTTCGATCTGCAGATCAATCCCGTGGATGACCTGAGTCTGGCCATACCGCTTGATCGCGTTCTTCAGGGTTACACCTGTCATGTTGCTTGCATCCTCTTCTGGCTCTCGGGGAACCGCCATGCCTGTGCCTCGGTTCCGATCTGCTCGGCCACGCGCCGCACACGGGGAACCCATGATTCCAGTTGTTTAAAATCCATCCGCCCGGTCGATCCCGTGACCGAGAGCGCGCCTAACACCCGCCCGCCCGGTGTCAGGATCGGGCAAGCGATGCAGATGATGCCGGGCTCGTGTTCTTCATCATCGACCGCATAGCCCCGGCTGCGAATCAGCGCGAGATCGGCGCGCAGCGCGTCCTCGGATGTCAGCGTCTTGTCGGTAAAGCGGTGAAAGCTCTGCTGCGAGATCGTCTTTTGCAGCCGGTCCTCGTCCAGATAGGCCAGCATCGCCTTGCCGACGCCGGTGCAATAGGCCGGACCGACCTTGCCCGCCTGCGAATACATCTCGACCGGCTGCGCGGCGTTGCGTTTGTCGACATAGAGGACCTGACTGGAATCCAGCTGCGCCAGATGCACCGTTTCTCCGGTATCCCGGCTGAGCGCATCCAGAAACGGGCGCGCAATCGGCGCCAGCGAGCTTTGTGTCCACGCCGCGTGGGCCAGCCGCACCAGCCGCAGCCCCGGCGTATAGGTCTGCCGGTCGGGGTCGTAATACAACATCCCCTGATTGGTCAGGGATTGCAGAAAGCGATACAATGTCGCTTTGGGAAAGTGGCTTTGTTCAAGCAGTTCGCCGAAACGCACCGGGCGACCGAAACCGGCTACCTGTTCCAGCACGTCACATGCTTTGCCTATCGTTCCGTCACCAGCCAAAAGCGATAACCTCCTCCGTCTCCCCGACGCTCCTCCCCGAGGGTCTTGACAACGCTAACCGATTCGATGTGTAGTTTTCAATATGTAAAACAAGGTTTCAATAAATGGAACCTCGAATGGAAGCTAAGGGAGGAAACCATGCATTCCATCTACAAGCGCACAACGGCCGCGCTGGCCATGAGCGTTGCACTTGCTGTGCCGGCCTATGCCGAGTTGACAGGCGAGCTGCGAATCTTCCTCGACACCTCGAACCCCGCGCCGCGCGCAACGATGGAAGCGATGATTGACCGGTTCGCGGCAAAGCATCCCGGCCTGGAAATCGAAACCACCGTGATCGACCGCGAGGCGTACAAGACCCAGATCCGCAACTTCCTGACCGCGGATACGCCGGACGTTGCCACATGGTATGCCGCCAACCGCATGAAGCCTTATGTCGAGGCCGGCCTGTTCGAGGATGTCTCGGACCTGTGGGCCGAGGCCGAGATCGGCGACAATCTTGCATCGACCAAAGGTGCGATGACCATCGACGGCAAGCAGTGGGGCGTGCCCTATACCTACTATCAGTGGGGCGTCTACTATCGCAAAGACATCTTTGATGAGCTGGGCCTGACCGAGCCGACCACATGGGAAGAAGAACTGGCCAACTGCCAGAAGATCGTGGAGTCGGGCCGCGCCTGCTATACCATCGGCACCAAGTTCCTCTGGACCGCTGGTGGCTGGTTCGACTACCTGAACATGCGCACCAACGGGTTCGATTTCCACCAGCAGCTGGCCAATGGCGAGGTGAGCTGGGAAGACGACCGCGTCAAGCAGACCTTCGCCAACTGGAAGCAGTTGATCGACATGGGTGCGTTCATCGACAACCACCAGACCTACAGCTGGCAAGAGGCCCTGCCCTTCATGGTCAATGGCGAAGCCGCCGCTTACCTGATGGGCAACTTTGCCGTGGCTCCCCTGCGCGAAGCGGGTCTGAGCGATGATCAACTGGACTTCTACCAGTTCGTGTCGATCAACCCCGACGTGGAACTGGCCGAAGACGCGCCGACCGACACGTTCCACATCCCGTCGAACGCATCGAACAAGGAAGCCGCGCGCGAGTTCCTGCGCTTTGTTGTGTCCCCGGACGAACAGACCGAGATCAACAATGGCAAAAACCTCGGCCAGCTTCCGGTCAACGCAAAATCGGCTGTGGATGACGACAAGTTCCTGAACCAGGGCTTTGAGATGCTATCCTCGAACAGCCCGGGTGGTGTTGCCCAGTTCTGGGACCGTGACGCACCTGCGGAAATGGCCAAAGTGTCGATGGAAGGCTTCCAGGAATTCATGGTCAAGCCTGACAACGCAGATAAGATTCTGGCCAAGCTGGAACGCGCACGTCAGCGTATCTACGACAACTGATCCGGCATGGGCCGGGCTAAAGCCCGGCCTACGTCACCTTTGATCGACGGGCGGGATTCAGCCCGCCTTCACCCCACAAAACCCGAGATGATCAATGACCTTAGCCGTCGAAGCTCCTGAACAGGAAAGCTGGTTCCACCGCAACCAGCAGCGCATCGCCCCGTGGCTGTTTCTCGCCCCCGGCCTTCTGTTCTTTATGGTTTATGTCATCATCCCGGTTTTCCAGTCCTTCAACCTGTCGCTTTATGAATGGGACGGGCTGGGTGCGGCGGAATATGTGGGCTTCCGCAATTACGAAGACCTCTATTGGGAATGGGTCGATCGGGATGCCTTCTTCATCTCGCTCAAGAACAACCTGATCTGGCTGGTCCTGTATCTGGCGGCGATCCCTGCGGGGCTGTTCATTGCCCTGTTCCTGAACCAGACCGTCTGGGGCATCCGGCTTTATAAGTCGCTGTTTTTCTTTCCTTTCGTGATCTCTCAGGTCGTGGTCGGTCTTGTCTTTACGTGGTTCTATGACCCGACCTTTGGTCTCCTGAACGAATTCCTGGGCTTTTTCGGCCTCGGCCCGCTGAACGTGCTGGGGGATGAGCGTTTCGTCACCTATGGCATCATCTTCGCAGGGCTCTGGCCGCAGACCGCCTATTGCATGATCCTGTATCTGACCGGCCTGAACGCCGTGGACCCCGAACAGATCGAAGCCGGACGTCTGGACGGCGCAAAGGGCGCGCGGATGCTGTGGCACATCATCCTGCCCCAACTGCGCCCCGCCACCTTCATCGCCTTCGTCGTGACCATCATCGGTGCGCTGCGGTCCTTTGACCTGATCTCGATCATGACCCAGGGCGGCCCGTTCGGATCATCCCGCGTGCTGGCCTATTACATGTTTGAGGTCGCGCTGTCAGAATATGGTTTTCGCATGGGATATGGCGCGGCCATTGCCGTGATCCTGTTCCTGATCATGCTCTGCTTCATCGCCTACTTCCTGTGGTCGATGTATCGCGAAGAAAAGGGGCACTGAGATGTTTCCCAAACCCATCGAAAAACAACCCCGCGCGGCGCAGATCACCTATCAGGCTATGTTGCCCATTGCGCTGTTGCTGTGGCTCGGCCCGCTGCTGGCGGTTGCCCTGTTCTCGGTCAAACCAGCGGCGGATTTCACCAATGCCAACTATTGGGGGCTGCCCTCCAGCTTTGAAGGTGCCTTCAACTACGGGCAGGTGTTCTTCAATTCGGACATGCCGCGCTATCTGCTGAACTCGTTCATGATCACCGTTCCGACTGTGATCGGAGCCGTCGCGCTCAGCTGTATGACCGGGTTCGCGCTTGGCATCTACAAGTTCAAATCGAACCTTTGGATCTTCTTCATGTTCGTCGCGGGCAACTTCGTGCCGTTCCAGATCCTGATGGTCCCCGTGCGCGACCTGACCCTGGAGCTCGGGCTCTACAACACCAAAACCGGCCTTGTCCTGTTCCACATCGCCTTCCAGACCGGGTTCTGCACCCTCTTCATGCGCAACTTCATCCGAGCGCTTCCGTTCGAGCTGATCGAGGCCGCCCGGGTCGAGGGTATCAGCGAATGGCGCATCTTCTGGTACGTGGTCCTGCCCCTGATGAAACCGGCAATTGCCGCGCTCAGCGTGCTGATCTTCACCTTCATTTGGAACGACTATTTCTGGGCCGTGGTCTTGACACAAGGGGCCGAAAGCCAGCCTGTCACCGCCGGGATCACCAGTTTCAACGCGCAATTCCGCGCCGCCTATCAATTGATGAGTGCCGGTTCCATCGTCGCGGCCCTGCCGCCGGTGGCCATGTTCTTCCTGATGCAGAAACATTTCATCGCGGGTCTGACCCTCGGTGCTGTAAAATAACGTCAAACCAAAGGTTTGCCTGATGACCAAGATCACCTTTATCGGGGCGGGCTCCACGATTTTCATGCAGAACATCGTGGGCGACGCCCTGCTGACCCCGGCGCTGGCCGACAGCCATTTCGCGCTGATGGATATCGACCCGCAGCGCCTGACCGAAAGCGAAACGGTGGCGCGCGCCATGATCCGCTCGGTCGGCACCGAGGCCACGGTCTCCACCCATACGGATCGCCGCGCGGCGCTTGAGGGGGCCGATTTCGTCATCACCGCCTTTCAGATCGGCGGGTATGATCCTTGCACGGTGACCGATTTCGAAATCCCCAAGCAATACGGTCTGCGCCAGACCATCGCCGACACGCTGGGCGTTGGCGGCATCATGCGCGGCCTGCGCACCGTTCCCGTCCTTTGGGATGTAGCGCAGGACATGATGCAGCTCTGCCCCGATGCGACGCTGCTGCAATACGTCAACCCGATGGCGATCAACACATGGGCGCTGGCCGAACGGTTCCCGGCGCTGAAACATGTCGGCCTCTGCCATTCGGTCCAGAACACGGTCGAGGAGCTGGCCCATGACCTCGACCTGCCCAAGGACGAGTTCCGCTACAAGGTCGCCGGCGTCAACCACGTCGCGTTCTTCCTGCGGCTGGAACATCAGGGCCGCGACCTTTATCCGGCGCTGCGGCAGGGCTATGCCAGCGGCGCGCTGCCCAAACCTCCGCTGCTGATGCCCCGCTGCCCCAACAAGGTGCGGTACGAGGTGATGGATCATCTGGGCTATTTCTGCACCGAAAGCTCGGAACATCTGGCCGAATACGTGCCTTGGTTCATCAAGGACGGGCGTCAGGACCTGATTCAGCAATTCTCGATCCCGCTGGACGAATACCCCACCCGCTGCGTCGAGCAGGTCGCAGGCTGGAAGGAACAGGCCAAAACCCTGACCGATGGCCGCGATATCGACGTCACCCGCAGCCACGAATTTGCCGCTGACCTGATGAATGCCATCGTCACCGATACCCCCTACACGGCCTATGGCAACCTGCCCAACACCGGCCAAATCCCGCAACTGCCGCTGGGTGCTGCGGTCGAAACCCCGTGCCTCGTGGATGCCAATGGCGTACAACCCTCGGTCGTCACGGACATCCCGCCGCAACTGGTCGCGCTGATGCGTACGCAGATCAATGTGCAGGAACTGACCGTCCGCGCCCTGACCGAGGAAAACCCCGAATACATCTACCACGCCGCGATGATGGACCCGCACACCGCCGCCGAACTGGACCTGCGCCAGATCCGCAGCCTCGTGACCGACCTGCTGACCGCCCATGCCGATTGGCTACCCGACTGGTGCCGCCCGGCGCGCGCGGCCTGATCTTCATCTTTTAACAAATACTCAAATCCCACCCCAGCCACGAAAAGCATCGCCCGACATGACAAAACGCCGCTCACAGCACTGGTACGGAAAACTCGATAAGGACGGGTTCATTCACCGCTCGTGGATGAAGAACCAGGGCTTTCCCGACCACGCCTTTGACGGACGCCCCATCATCGGCATCTGCAACACATGGTCAGAGCTGACCCCCTGCAATTCGGGCCTGCGCGATCTGGCCGAGGGCGTCAAACGCGGCGTGTGGGAGGCCGGAGGCTTCCCCGTCGAATTCCCCGTGATGTCGTTGGGCGAGACCCAGATGAAGCCCACCGCCATGCTGTTCCGCAACCTGTTGGCGATGGATGTCGAGGAATCCATCCGCGCCTATGGCATCGATGGCGTCGTGCTGCTGGGCGGCTGCGACAAGACCACGCCGGGGCAGTTGATGGGTGCAGCCTCGGTCGATTTGCCATCCATCGTGGTCAGTTCCGGCCCGATGCTGAACGGCAAGTTCAAGGGCAAGGATATCGGTTCGGGCACCGATGTATGGAAGTTCTCGGAAGAGGTCCGCGCCGGAGAGATGACCCTGCAGGGCTTCATGAACGCCGAATCCGGCATGTCCCGCAGCGCCGGGGTCTGCATGACGATGGGCACCGCGTCCACCATGGCCTCGCTGGTCGAGGCGATGGGGATGAGCCTGCCCACCAACGCCGCCCTGCCCGCTGTCGATGCCCGCCGCATGGCGCTGGCGCATCTGACGGGCAAACGCATTGTCGAGATGGTGGACGAAGACCTCAAGCCCTCGGATATCCTGACCAAGGAAGCATTCGAGAACGCGATTCTGGCAAACGCAGCTGTCGGCGGCTCGACCAATGCGGTCGTGCATCTTCTGGCGCTGGCGGGTCGCGTCGGCGTTGATCTGACGCTGAAAGACTTTGAGATCGGGTCCGAAATCCCGCTGCTGGTCAACTGTATGCCCTCGGGCACATACCTGATGGAAGATTTCTGCTATGCTGGTGGCGTGCCGGTTGTTCTGAACGAACTCAAACCCTTCCTGCGCCCGGCGAAGACGGTGCTGAACAAGGACATCTCGGCCCATTACGAGGGGGCGGAATGCTACAACACCGATGTCATCCGCCCCTTCGCCGATCCGGTCAAACCCGCCGCGGGCCTGCGCGTTCTGCGCGGCAATCTTGCGCCCAACGGGGCTATCGTGAAACCCTCGGCGGCAACGGATGAACTGTTGGAGACCGAAGCTGAGGCGTATGTTTTCGAAAGCATCGAGGACCTCAAGGCCAATATCGACCGCGATGATCTGCCCGTCACAGCCGACACCATTCTGGTGCTGAAAGGCTGCGGCCCCAAGGGCTATCCCGGGATGCCCGAGGTCGGCAACATGCCGATCCCCGGCAAGCTGGTGAAAGAGGGCGTGCGCGACATGATCCGCATCTCGGACGCCCGCATGTCGGGCACCGCCTTTGGCACCGTGATCCTGCATGTCAGCCCCGAGGCGCAAGCCGGCGGCACGCTGGCGCTGGTGAAAACCGGCGACCGCATCCGCGTTTCAGCCAGCAAGGGCGAGCTGGAACTGCTGGTGGACGAAGCCGAGCTTGCCACCCGCCGCGCCGCGTGGCAGCCGGATGATCCGCATTACACCCGCGGCTACGCCAAGCTTTATGTCGATCATGTGCTGCAGGCCGATCAGGGGGCCGACCTCGACTTCCTCGTCGGTAAAGACACCCGCCTTGTGACCAGAGAGAGCCACTGATGGACAACCCCGCCACCTTCCACGACCTCGACGGAGCCTCGGTCTATATCACCGGCGGCGGCTCTGGCGTCGGCGCGGCGCTGACCGACGGGTTTATGGCCCAGGGTGCCAATGTCGCCTTTATCGGCCGCTCGGATGCCAGCGCCTTTGTCGAGCAGATGCGCGACAAACACGGCCGTGCGCCACTGTTCCTGCAGGGCGACATGACCGACATCGAATTGCTGCACGCCACCATGGCCAAAGCAGCCGAGGCGCATGGCCCGATCAAGGTGCTGGTCAACAACGCCGCCAATGACAAGCGTCACGCGCTGGACGACACCACGCCCGAATTCTGGGACTGGATGATCGAGGTCAACCTCAAGGCTTATTTCTTTGCCTGCCAAGAAGCCGCGCGGCAGATGAAAGACGGCGGTTCGATCATCAATTTCAGCTCGATCAGCTATATGATGGGGAACGCAGGCTATCCGATCTATACCACGTCGAATGCCGGGATCACCGGCATGACCCGCTCGCTGGCGCGCGAGTTGGGGCCGAAGAACATCCGCGTCAACGCGCTGGCCCCGGGATGGGTTCTGACGCAGAAACAACTGGATATGTGGGCCACGCCCGAGGATCTGGCGGCACATCTGGACCGCCAGTGCCTGAAGGAACACCTGACGCCCGAGGACATGATCGCGCCGACGCTGTTTCTGGCGTCCGAGGCCAGCCGTGCGATGACCGGTCAGTGCATGGCGGTCGATGGCGGCGTTGTGGTGACGGGGTGATGCAATGAAGGTGGAATGGATCGCCGTCGATTGGGGAACCTCGTGCCTGCGCGTCTGGGCGATGCAGGGCGACACCGTTCTGGACAGCGCGCAATCCGACAAGGGGATGGGCGGGCTCGCGAGGGGCGATTTTCAGACCGCGCTGTTGGATCTGGTCGAAGGCTGGCTGGGCCCTGCCCCCATCGATGTGATCGCCTGCGGTATGGTCGGCGCGCGGCAGGGCTGGGTCGAGGCGCCCTATACCGCCGTGCCCACCGCGCCTGTGCCCGGAGCTCCGATCCGCGTGCCGGGCACTGACCCGCGCATCCGCGCCTTTGTGGTGCCGGGCCTGAAACAGCCCGACCCGGCGGACGTGATGCGTGGCGAGGAAACGCAGATCGCGGGCTATCTGGCCACGCGCCCCCATTGGGACGGCGTGATCTGCCTGCCCGGGACGCACACGAAATGGGCTCAGATCAGCGCCGGAGAGGTCATCAGCTTTCGCACCTTCATGACCGGTGAGATGTTCGACCTGCTGCGCGGCCAATCGGTGCTGCGGCACTCCATCGGCACCGGTTGGGACGATGACGCCTTCGCCGAGGCCATAAGCGACGCGATGTCCAAACCGGAACAGCTTGCCGCGCGATTGTTCGGTCTGCGGGCCGCGGATTTGCTGCATGGGCAGGATGGCGACACCACCCGCGCCCGCCTGTCGGGCCTGCTGATCGGGGCCGAACTGGCGGCGGCACGGCCCTACTGGCTGGGGCAGCAACTGGCCATCATCGGGGCCGATGGGCTGTCTGCCGTCTATGCGCAGGCGCTGCAGCAACAAGGCGCGCCGTCCGAGACCATCACCGCAACGCAGGCCACTCTGGCAGGCCTGTCGCAAGCCCGAACCCTGACGAGGCAAACCGCATGAGCCGTCCCATCATCGCCATCCTGCGCGGCCTGCGCCCGACCGAGGCCGCCGCCATGGGCCACGCCCTGATCGACGCAGGCATCGACCGGATTGAGGTGCCGTTGAACTCGCCCGACCCGCTGGACAGCATCGGCATTCTGGCGCGCGAATGCGGCGACCGGGCGCTGATCGGCGCGGGCACCGTTCTGACCCCGGATCAGGTTCAGGCCGTGGCCGATATGGGCGGCAAGCTGATCGTGTCACCCAACGCGGACGCCGACGTGATCCGCCGCACAGCCGCGCTGGGGCTGCAAAGCTGGCCCGGCATCTTCACCCCGACCGAAGCCTTTGCCGCATTGGCCGCCGGGGCGACCGGCCTGAAACTGTTCCCCGGATCAATGGCCGGCCCCGCGGGCCTGTCGGCCATGCGCGCGGTGCTGCCAGCGGGCACACAGGTCTTTGCCGTCGGCGGCGCGGGGCCTGAAAATTTCGGCGAATGGCTCGCAGCCAGCGCAGATGGGTTCGGAATCGGCTCGGCGCTTTACAAGCCGGGCCTGACAGTGGACGAGGTCGCCGACCGCGCCCGCCGCATCGTCTCGGCCTATGACGAGGCCGCCGCATGAGTCAGGTCTTTGACGACCGCCCCTGTGAACTGGGCGAGGGGCCGCTGTGGCATCCCGAACGCAAACAACTGTTCTGGTTCGACATCATCGCCAAACGCCTGATGACCCGCGAGGGCGATGCCGCCCGGGTCTGGCAATTCGACGAGCATGTCTCGGCTGCCGGATGGGTGGATCGGGACACGCTGCTGGTCGCCTCGGAAACCGGGCTGTGGCGGTTTGGGCTGACGCATGGCGATCAAACGCTGGTTGCCCCGCTTGAGGACGACAATCCCATAACGCGCTCAAATGACGGGCGGGCTGACCCTTGGGGCGGTTTCTGGATCGGGACGATGGGCAAGCAGGCCGAACCGGGCGCGGGCGCAATCTATCGCCTGTGGCGCGGAGAGCTGCGGAAGCTGGTGCCGGATGTGACCATCTCGAACGCGATCTGTTTCGCGCCGGACCGGTCCTGCGCTTACTATGCCGACACGGTGACGAAGCAGGTTATGCGTCAACCGCTGGATCCGGAAACCGGCTGGCCCGAGGGCCAGGCCTCCGTGCATCTGGACCTGCGCGCCGAGGGGCTGAACCCCGACGGCGCGGTCGTCGACGCGGCGGGCAACCTGTGGGTGGCGCAATGGGGCGCGGCGCGGGTCGCGGCCTATGACCCAACAGGGCAGTTCCTGCGGGCGGTTTCGTTCGAGGCCGCCCATACCTCGTGCCCCGGCTTTGGCGGGGATGATCTGACCACGCTTTACTGCACCACCGCCCGTCAGGGGCTGGATGCCGAGGCGCTGGCGCAGCAACCCAGCAACGGCATGACCTTCTCGGCGCCCGGTGCGGGTCAGGGTCAGGCGGAACATCAGGTGATCTTATGAAACCGGAACTTGGCGTCTGCTACTACCCCGAACACTGGCCCGAAGAAATGTGGGCACAGGATGCCGCCCGCATGGTCGAAACCGGCCTGACATGGGTGCGCATCGGCGAGTTCGGCTGGAGCCGGATGGAACCCACCCGCGGAGACCTGCAGTTCGGTTGGCTTGATCGCGCCATTGAGACGCTGGGTGCGGCGGGGCTGAAAGTGGTGCTGGGCACGCCGACCGCAACGCCGCCACGCTGGATGCTGGACCGGCACCCGGACATGCTGGCGGTGGATGCGCAGGGGGCCGCGCGCAAGTTCGGCTCGCGCCGACATTATTGCTTTAGCCACGCCGGTTATGTCGATGAATGCGCCCGCATCGCGCGGCTGATGGGCGAACGCTATGGCCACAACCCCCATGTCGCCGCATGGCAGATTGACAATGAATATGCCTGCCACGAGACCACGGTCAGCTACAGCCGCCCGGCGCTGCTGGCGTTTCGGGCTTGGTTGGCGGTGCAGTATGGCTCGGTCGAAGACCTGAATGCGGCGTGGGGCAATGTGTTCTGGTCGATGGAATATACCAGCTTTGACCAGATCGAGTTGCCCAACCAGACCGTGACCGAGCCCAATCCCGCGCATGTGCTGGCCTTCCGCCGGTTCAGCTCGGATCAGGTGGTGGCGTTCAACAAGGCGCAGGTGGACGTGCTGCGCCCACTGACCGACGCACCGCTACTGCACAATTACATGGGTCGGGTGCTGGAATTCGACCATTTCGCCGTGGGCGACGATCTGGATATCGCCACATGGGACAGCTATCCCATCGGCTTCCTGTCCGACCGGCTTGAGGCGGACGAGGCGCACAAGACCGCCTTTCTGCAGCAGGGCGACCCCGACATGCAGGCCTTTCACCACGATCTGTACCGCGCAGTCGGGCGTGGCCGCTGGTGGGTGATGGAGCAGCAACCCGGCCCGGTAAACTGGGCCCCCTATAACCCCGCCCCCCTGCCCGGCATGGTGCGCCTGTGGTCGCTTGAAGCCGTAGCGCACGGGGCCGAGGTGGTCAGCTATTTCCGCTGGCGGCAGGCTCCGTTCGGGCAAGAGCAAATGCATGCGGGCCTTTTGACCCCGTGGGGCGACGACGCTCCCGGACTGGCCGAGGCCCGGCAAACGGCCGATGAACTGGCCGATCTGGGACAGATCGCCCCCGCCCGCGCGCCGGTTGCGATCCTGTTCGACTATGCCTCGGACTGGGCGTGGGAGACGCAGCCGCAGGGTGCGGGCTTTGGCTATTTCCGCTTGGTATTTTCAGCCTATCGGGCGCTGCGGCGCGCGGGGCTGTCGGTGGATATCCTGCCAGCATCGGACCCGGTGCCAGACGGCTATGACCTGATCCTCGCGCCGGGGCTGGCCAGCATTGACGATCAGCTGCAACACGAACTGTCAAAGGCCAAGCTCGCAATCCTTGGCCCGCGCAGCGGGGCCATCACGCCCGAGTTCCGCATCCCCGACCACGGACGCCCCGGTCTGTCGGCGCTGAACTGCTCGGTCGACCTGATCGAAACCCTGCCCCCCGGTACCGAACACCCGGTTCAGGGCGGCGGCGCTGTCGTTCACTGGGCCGAGCATCTGTCCGGCGAGGCCCCCGATCTGCTGTGCTTTGCCAGCGGCAACGCCGTGCTTAAGGGAACCCAGAATCTCTGGTATCTGGGCGGTTTCCCGGATGAGGTCCTTTGGGATAGGATCATCGGTCTGGCTGCCCGGCAAACTGGTCTGACGGTACATCAGATGCCACCGGGTCTGCGCCGACGCGAGACGGCCCAGCACGAGGTACTGATCAACTATAATGCGGGCCCGGTCAGTTGGGAGGGTATCCGCATCGATGGCTGCGATGTTATGTTCCGACCGCATAAACCGGCCAGATCATAAGGCTAGATAACGCTAACATAACCTGCTAGGTGGCAGGGCGCAGGTCACGCCCCAGCAGGTTGCAGCGATGAAATACACCCGTTCAGACTTTCCCGCAGGTTTCCTGTTTGGCACCGGCGCGCCTGCGCCAATCATGGCAGGCCCCGACTGTTACCGCCTGCGGCTTGAATGGGCTCACATCCTGCCGGATGGGCGCAATCCCGACCCAAAAGCGCTGGACACCTGTGAGCGGCAGATCGACCAGATGTTGCATCGCGGTTTGCGACCTTGCATTACACTTGACCACACCACCCTGCCCGCGCCGCTGGCTGATATCGGGGGTTGGCGGAACCGGGACATCGCCCCCCGTTTCGCCGATTTCGCCGAGGCCGTCGTGGCCCGTATGGGCGCGCGGCTGTTCAGCATCGCGCATGGCGGGCGAACTCCGATCCATGACACCGGCCAACGCGGCACCGCGCGCAGCCTGCATCATCAGTATCTGGCCCATGGTCAGGCGGTTCAGGCGATGCGCAGCTACGGCATGACCAATATCGGTGCCGAGCTTGGCCGTGCCGACCCCGCCGAGCTTGAGGCGGTGATCACCGGGCATTATCCCGCTGCGATCCTTGAGCGGCTGGGCGACGGCTTGCCCCGGACCTGGCAGCAGGACCTTTCGACAATCGCCGAGCCGGTGGACTGGTACGGCCTGTCGGCAGAGGCCGCGCAGGCGCTTGAGGTTGTGCACGGCTATACCAAAGACCGGTCTCTATTTATGACTCTGCCCGCTGATGACGTGACAGGGCTGGACGCAGTCCAGCAGGCATTGAAGCATCATATTCCGATGCAAGGCCTGTTTCTTGAAGTGGATCGTCCCGAGCTACCAACCTTTCTGTCCGAGCCCCCCTGCCCCGCCCCATGGGTCCAACCCGAGCGTCACCTGCACGCCCATTGGAACCTTGTCGCAGATATCGGCGGCACCAATACGCGTTTAGGGGTGGTCACGAACGGAGAACTGACTGACCTGCGCAAGCATCCCACCGGGACTCTGGCGGAGCTACGCGCCGCGTTGCACGACCTGCGTGATGAGATCGGCACGGACCCGCGCGCCGTCGTGGCTGCGGGGGCCGGACCGGTGCGGGATGGCGCGATCCAGCTGACCAACGCAAATCTGGTGTTGTCCGAAGACGAGCTGGGCCGGGTCACCGGCGCGCGGCATACCTTCGTGATCAACGACTTTACCGCCGCCGCGTGGTCGGTGGCCGAGATCAGCGGGGATCAGGTTGAGGTTCTTCAGGGTAAGGCTACGCCCCCTATGGGAACCCGTTTGGTCGTGGGCCCCGGAACAGGGCTGGGCGTCGGCGCGCTGCTATATTCCGAGGGGCACTTTCACACCGTCTCGGGCGAAGGTGGCCATATGGGCCTGTCGCCGCGCCACCTTGATGAGGTCGCGGTGTTTGACGCCGCCCGTCGCCTTGCACCCGAGTATTTCTTCGATGACAGCCTTGTACTTGAGGCCGAGATGTTCCTCAGTGGAACTGGCCTGCCCATCCTGTATCAGGCGGTTGCCATGGCCGCGGGGCAGCCTCCCGCTGTGCGCCCCGCCAAGGACATTCTGCAAGACGCGCAGGACGGGACGGACCCCTGCGCCGTCAGGTCCGCGCGCATCTTTACCGAGCATCTGGGCGCGATCATGGGCGATCTGGCTGTTGCACTGGTGCCCACGGGCGGCGTGTTTCTGGTGGGCGGCGTGGCCGAGAAAAACCGCTGGCTGTTCGGGCAGGATTTCCTGCGCGCCTTCAACGCGGGCGGACGGTTCGATGCGTTGCGTCAGGGGATGAACCTTTATGTCTCGGAACAGGATGAGTTCGGCATTGTTGGCGCTAACAATTTCTGCAAGAATGCGCTCGCGCGCTGATTGACGGGAAAGGATGGCGGAATGATCCTGTGCTGCGGAGAAGCCCTGATCGACATGATCGCCGCCCCAACTGTCTCGGGCGAGCAAGGGTTCGTGCCGCATTCCGGGGGCGCGATTTTCAACACAGCAATCGCCTTGGGTCGATTGGATGTGCAGGCTGGGCTGCTGACCGGCCTGTCGACGGATATGTTTGGCGAGCAGCTGACCGCAGCGCTGCAGATCAGCCATGTCTCGACCAGCCACGTCATCCGCTCGGACCGCCCCACGACGCTGGCCTTCGTGCAGCTTCAGGACGGCCACGCAACCTATAGCTTTGTCGACGAAAACTCGGCCGGTCGGATGTTGCAGCCCGAGGATATGCCAGCTCAGTTGCCGGGTGTCTCGGCGCTGTATTTCGGCGGCATCAGTCTGGCCTGCGAACCCTGTGCCGACGCCTATGCCGCGCTGTTGGAGCGTCACGGGACAGACCGCGCGGTCATGCTGGATCCCAACATCCGGCCGGGCTTCATCAAGGACCAGACCCGTTACCGCACGCGTCTGAACCGGATGATCGCACAGGCCGATATCGTCAAGGTTTCCGACGAGGATCTGGACTGGATCATTCCCGGCCCCGAACCTCACGCCGAGAAAATTCCGCTGCTGCTGCAGGCCGGGCCGTCTGTGGTGATCGTGACCAAAGGCGGCGATGGTGCGACAGGCTATCTTGCCGACGGGTCCGAAGTCTCAGTTCCGGTGCAAAAGGTCGAGGTCGTAGATACCGTCGGCGCCGGCGATACATTCAACGCCGGTGTTCTGGCACAGCTTGATCGCAGCGGGCATCTGACGAAAACAGCCCTGCGGTCCCTGCCGGCGGAAGCCCTGCGGGCTGCTTTGGAACTGGGCGCGCAGGTGGCCGCTGTAACCGTATCCCGTGCCGGGGCAAACCCGCCCTGGGCGCATGAACTTTAACGAGCAGAAATCCATGAAACGATCCGATATCAACCGCATCAAGACCGAGGCGCAGGCCTTTATTCAATCCTTCGGGGCGGTGTTGCCGCCCTTTGCCGACTGGTCGCCCGACGAGATGCGCAGCGACAAGGCGGCGGGCATTCGTGACCGCGGGCTGGGCTGGGACATTACTGATTATGGACAAGGCCGGTTCGATGAGTTGGGTCTGTTCCTGTTCACCCTGCGCAACGGCGATGTGAACGACCTGAGCCATGGCCGCGGGATGCTCTATGCCGAAAAGCTGCTGATCTCGCGCGACAAACAGCTGTCTCCGATGCATCGCCATATCCTGAAGGCAGAAGACATCATCAACCGCGGCGGCGGCGACCTGGTGATGGAGATTTACGCCTCGGACCCCGATGGCGGCATCGACCGCGACACACCGGTGGTTGTGCCCAGCGACGGGTGCGCCGTTACCATCCAGCCCGGCGAATTGCTGCGCCTGAAGCCGGGCGAAAGCGTCACCCTGATGCCCGGCATCTGGCACGCCTTCTGGGCCGAACAGGGCGATTGCCTGATTGGTGAGGTCTCGACGGTCAACGACGACCGTACCGACAACGTCTTCGAAGACCCAATCCCGCGCTTTGCGACCATCGAGGAAGACGCCGCCGCCGATTTTCTGCTGGTCGCGGACTACTAAGCCCTGACCGCAAAACAAAACCGCCCCGGCCTACACCGGGGCGGTTTTCGCGTTCAGACCTTGCGCCTTAGCTGCGGCCCTTCCACGGCACCAGCCAGTTCTCGGCCTTGCGCATCAGGATGTCGATGCCATAGCCAATCACGCCGATCAGAACGATCCCCATGATGACGATATCCGTCAGCTGGAACTTGGACGCCGCGATGATCATCATCCCGGCCCCTTTCTGCGCCGCGACCAGTTCGGCGGCCACAACAGTCCCCCAGCAGACGCCCATGGCCACACGGGCACCGGTGAAAATCTCGGGCAGCGAATTGGGCACGATCACATAGCGCATGATCTGCCATTTCGACGCCCCCAGCGAATAGGCCGCGTGGATTTTCGAGATATTCACCCCCGACACCCCGGCTCGCGCCGCGATGGTCATGATCCAGAGCGCCGCAAGGAACAGCAGGACGATCTTGCCAGTTTCCCAGATACCGAACCAGATGATCACCAGCGGGATCAGCGCCAGCGGTGGAACGGGTCGCATGAATTCGACAATCGGGTCAAACCAGCCGCGGAACCAGCCCGACAGGCCCATGGCATACCCCAGCGGGATCCCGACCAGTGCACCCGCCACGAACCCGGCAATCACACGCAGCAGAGACCAGCCCAGATGCTGCCATAGCGAGAAGTTCTGATAGCCCTCGCTGGCGATTTCAAAGAACCGCGCCACGACGGTTTCCGGCGCGGGCAACCAGATCGGGTTCATCTGCAGACCCTGCTTGGGGGTAAAGCTGATCGCTCCTTTGCCGGTCAGAGTGACCGTACCGTCCCCGGTATCCACCGCATCATCGGGTCCGATCGGCGTACCGTTGATGGCGATGATCTTGGCCCCGTCCTTGCGTTTGGCCTCGTCATTCTTGTCAAACAGAATGGTCGAGGACCGCCCCGCCGGTGCGGCAAAGGCATCATCCTTGGCAAAGCCGGTTCCCGGCTCGACCTCGAAATCATCGACCTCTTCCCCAAAGGCCGGGACACGGACGAAGACCGTCGCCTCATCCGTGGTGCCATCGGCGTTTTCCAAGGTGTAGGTGAACTGCGTCTCGCCCACGAAGGGGCCGGGCACATGGATCGGGAACAGTTTGGATCCGGTGAAGGCGGCCCAGATCACAAAGATCACCAGAACCGAGATGATCGACGCCGCCCGATCCGCCCGCACGGCGCTTTCGTCGCCGAAGGTGACGGTTTTCAGGCTGGTGAAGTCCTGACGTGCGTGCAACCCGCGCCGCAAGGCGTAGACAATGAAGAAGGCACCCGCAAACAG
Organism: Ruegeria sp. AD2(2025); assembly: GCF_056542385.1. Taxonomy (NCBI): domain Bacteria; kingdom Pseudomonadati; phylum Pseudomonadota; class Alphaproteobacteria; order Rhodobacterales; family Roseobacteraceae; genus Ruegeria; species Ruegeria sp. AD2(2025). The sequence goes on along the minus strand of NZ_JBQFZS010000006.1, from coordinate 122,422 downwards.
CCCGACATAGAAAAGAAGAACAATCATCCCGCCTGCTCCGTCCGACCCATGATTTCCTCTTCCATCTCCCAGATCATCGAGAGAATCTCATCGCGTTTTTCGGCAAACCCTTCGGATTTCTTGACGTCGCGCAGATCGGCATTCACGCCGCGTTCCGCAAAGGGCAGATTGTATTCGCGGTGAATCCGGCCCGGTCTGGGGGCCATCACGATCAGCCGTTCACCCAGCAACAGCGCCTCTTCGACCGAGTGGGTGATCAGGATGATGGTCTTGCCGGTCTCTTTCCACAGCTTCAGAACCAGACCCTGCATCTTTTCCCGCGTCAGCGCGTCCAACGCGCCCAGAGGTTCGTCCATCAGGATCACGTCTGGCTCGTTGGCGAGGCAACGGGCCAGCGCCACGCGTTGCTGCATCCCGCCTGACAGCTCGTAAACCGCCTTGTCCTTGAAATCCTGCAGACCCACAACCTCGAGCAAGTGGTCCGAAATCTTATCGCGCTCGGCCTTGGGCATACCCTTCATGCGGGGCCCAAACTCGACATTCTCGCGCACATTCATCCACTCGAACAGCGCCCCTTTCTGGAACACCATGCCGCGCTCGGCGTCCGGGCCTTTGACCAGATGGCCGTTCAATTCGATCTGCCCCGAGGTGGGGGCCAGAAATCCGGCGACGATGTTCAGCAACGTGGTTTTGCCGCAGCCTGACGGGCCAAGCACCGACATCAGCTCTCCTTCCTTCAGGCTGAGCGAGACATCCTGCAGCGCCTGCACCGATGAGCCGTTGGGCAGGTCAAATCGCATGGACAAATCGACAATGTCCAGTTCGGGCATCCTGTTTCCTTCCTGCGTCCATAGCCAAGGACCGGCCCAATCACAGGGCCGGCCACAATAAGCATCTTGCGTGCTTTAGTTGTTCGCTGCCGTCAGCGGCGCCGCATTCACGGCCCCGTCATAGGAATCCAGCGCGGCCTCGATGCTGCCTGCGGACACAAAGACGTTGGCAACGCCCTTCATGAACTCCTGTGCGCCGCCGCCCAGCCACTTGTCAGACAGCTGTTCATCGACCGAAGGGAAGGTGAAGGTGGCGATGGTGGCCTCGGCATCTGCCGGGTCCATGCCCGCATCCTTGGCGATCACCGGCAGCATTTCATCCTTGCTGTCGCCCGCGTTCCACTTGGCGTTGGCATCCGCCGTGACCTTAAGGAATTTCGACAGAAGTTCGGGTTCTTCCTCGATAAAGCCGGACGGCGCGCTGGTGACGTCAAAGACCAGAATGCCCAGCTCTTCCTTCTCGGCACCGGTCAACAGGATGTTGCCATGTTCGACCATACGGCGCAGCGCGCCACCCCAGCCGCAGACCATGTCCAGATTGCCCTGCGCAAAGGCTGCCGCGCCATCGGCGGGGGCCATGTCCACGATCTCCATCGAGCCGACATCGACCCCGAAATGACCCATCTGCGACAGGAAGCCGTAATGCGCCGCGGTGCCGATCGGCACGCCAACCTTCTTGCCGTTCAACTCGCCCGCGTTGGTCTTGTCGATCTCCAGTGCTTCGGCCACGACGCAGTTGTCATTGTCGGAATAGCTGACCGCGACGTCGACGATCTGAATATCCTGACCCGCCGAGGTCGTCACCACGAAGGGCGGCACCCCCTGGCTGACCGCGATCTGCACGTCACCGGACGCCATCGCCGCCGACATCGCCGTGCCGGTGTCGAACGACACCCAGTTGATCTTGACGCCAAGTTCTTCCTCATAGGTCCCGTTTGCCTTGGCGTATTGGAACGGCATCGGCCATTCGAGGAAATACGCAACCGTAATCTCGTCCAGCGCCGCCGCCTGCGAAGCGGTCAGTGCTGCAATCCCCGCAAAGGTGGTTGTGAGCAGTTTTCTCTTGATCATTTTGACTATTTTCTCCCTGCTGGTCCCGTCTGTCCGATTATTTTCAGACTTCGGACTCCGGATCAGTGGGGAAACCATAAGCGGAGGGCGACAAAATCGTGAAACAAAAAACCTGTTGCGGAAAAAGCGAAACTTTGTTTCGCTTTTGACTTAGGCTTTTTTGTTTCGGGGATGCGCCGGTGGCACAAAAATCACTCAGTCTCAGATGGCTGGAAGTGTTTCAGCTGATTTCCAAGCTGGGGTCAATCCAGAAGGTTTCGGCCGAGACCGGGTTGTCGATCAGCACCGTCTCGAACCATCTGCGCAGTCTGGAAAAGGCGCTGGATGTGGAGTTGGTGGATCACAGCCGCCGCCCCATGGGCCTGACACCGGCGGGCACGGTGTTCTCCCGCCATGTACAGGAGGGGCTGCTGGCCCTCAGGCGCGGAGAGGCCGAATTGCGGTCAGGCAGCTGGCAACATGCGACCGATCTGAGGCTCGGGCTGATCGACGATTTCGACAGCCGGGTCGCGCCCGAGCTGTTCCGGTATCTATCGGCGACGCTGCCCCGCTGCAGTTTTCGTCATTTCACCCGGCCCAGCCACGAAATCATCGACAAGCTGCAATCCCAGAAGCTGGACGCCGGAGTGGCGACGCGACCGGCGGGGCATGTGGAGGGTCTGGTGGAATTCCCCTTGCTGCGTGATCCCTTCATCGTGATCCTGCCTCCGTCTTATAACGGTCAGGTCGAGGGGTTGCTGAATGCCGAAACCAACCTGCCGCTGCTGCGCTATTCGCGCGATCACACCATCGGCAAGCTGATCGAGATGCAGCTGACCCGCAGCAAGATCAACCTGCCCAACCGGTTTGAGCTTGAATGCAACCAGTCGATCATCGGGCTGGTTGCCGAGGGTAGCGGATGGGCGATCACCACCGCGGCCAGCTATTACCGGGCGCGGCGGTTTCACGACAACACCCGCGCCCTGCCCTTCCCCGGCAAGAGCTTTGCCCGCACCGTGTCGCTGTTCACCACAAGCGTCTATCCCCCGACGACAACGCGGCTGATCCACAAGACGCTGCAGAACCTGATCCGCCAGCATGTGACCGCGCCCATGAATGAACGCTTTGCCTGGCTGAACGAAGATTTCCGAACCCTTCAGACGCCGTCCTGACAGGCCTTGTCTCGCGGCGGAATATCGAAGTTATCTTCCGGCTTTTTCGAAACCATAAGCCGGTCCTTGACCCGCAGGGCCTGAGCGCTCTGATTACCCGTGACCCGCGTGGCCTACCATTCGGCCTCGCATATGCCCAAACCCAACCAACGGCCCCGCGACCTGCTGACCTTTCATCAGGCCCGGGGCTCAGATCAGGACAGCTTGATGCATCTTTCCCGTTTCCCCCGCGTTTTCCTTGCCCACCTGCCAACCCCGTTGGAGCCGATGGAACGTCTGTCCGATGCCCTGGGCGTCGAGATCTGGATCAAGCGCGACGATTGTACGGGTATGTCCACGGGCGGCAACAAGACCCGCAAGCTGGAATTCCTGTTCGGCGAGGCGCTGGAACAAGGCGCAGACATGGTGATGACGCAGGGCGCGACCCAGTCGAACCACGCCCGCCAGACCGCCGCCTTTGCCGCCCGGCTGGGGCTGAAATGCCATATCCTGCTGGAAGACCGCACCAGCTATAACAACGCCAATTATAACAACAATGGCAACGTGTTGCTGGATCATCTACATGGTGCCACCACCGAGAAATTCTCCGGTGGCCATGACATGCCCGCCGAGATGGAACGCGCCGCCGAAAAGAAACGCGCCGAGGGGCACAAGGTCTATGTCATCCCCGGCGGCGGTTCGAACCCCACCGGGGCGTTGGGCTATGTGAACTGCGCGCTGGAACTGGTCAGTCAGGCCAATGATGCCGATCTGCGGATCGACCGCGTGGTCCATGCCACGGGTTCATCCGGCACGCAGGCTGGGCTGGTGACGGGGCTGTGCGCCATGAACACGGGCATTCCGGTGCTGGGCATAGGCACCCGCGCGCCGCAACCCAAACAAGAGCAGATGGTCTATGACCTGGCCTGCAAGACGGCCGAGAAGCTGGGTTGTCCGGGCGTGGTCCGGCGCGAGGACGTCATGGCCAATACCGATTACGTCGGCGAAGGCTATGGCCTGCCGACTGAAAGCGGTATTGAGGCGATCCGTATGTTCGCGGAACTCGAAGGCATCCTGCTGGACCCGGTCTACTCGGCCAAAGGCGCGGCAGGTCTGATCGATCTGGCCCGCAAGGGCACGTTCAAGGGCGAACGTCTGGTGTTCCTGCACACGGGCGGCTCGGTCGGCCTGTTCGGCTATGATTTCGCCTTCGATCACGTTGATCGCTGGGTCAATCTGTAAATGTCGATGATCATCTTACATCAGGCGCGCACATGACCCGCCGGGTTGTGGGCATATTGGGCGGCATGGGCCCCGAGGCGACCATCCTGCTGCAACAACGTCTGCTGGGCACGGTGCAAGCGCGCGATGACGCGGATCACCTGCCCTTGCTGATCGATATGAACCCGCAGGTGCCCTCGCGCATTGCCCATCTGATCGAAGGCACCGGAACCGATCCCGGCCCGGTTCTGGCCGAGATGGCCCGCGGGCTGGAGCGGACGGGGGCCACGGCGCTGGCGATGCCCTGCAACACGGCGCATCACTATGCGGCGCAGATTGCGCAGGCGGTCTCGGTCCCGTTTTTGCACATGGTCGATCTGTCCGTCGCAGAAGCCGCGCAAATGCTGCCGCCCGGCGGTCAGATCGGCATCCTCGCCTCTCCGGCGATGAGAAAGGTCGGGGTGTTCGACGCACCTTTGGCGCGGGCGGGTCTTGCCGCGCTCTGGCCCGAGAACGAAGACCAGATGCTGGGCACAATCCGGCGCATCAAGGCGGACGGGGCAACCGCGGATACGCTAAAGACGCTCTCTGCCGCTGCGGATGATTTGGCCGCACGCGGGGCGGAGCTGCTGCTGGTCGCCTGTTCCGAGTTCTCGCTGCACACGCGCAACCTGTCTGCAGGGCCGCCCGTCCTCGACACCGTCGACGTTCTGGCCCGCGCCATCCACGCCCACAGCCTGCCCCGTTGAGGTTTCCCCATGGCCGTCACCTATCTGAAAACCGCCCAGCCGCGCCCTGAAACCGAGAACTCCGATATCCACGACATCGTGGCGATCATGCTCTCGAACATCGCACGCGACGGCGAAGAGGCGGTCCGGCGCTATGCTCAAAAGCTGGACGGCTGGACCGGCGATTTCGTGATGTCCGATGCCGCGCGCAAGGCGGCCTGTGACCGGGTGCCCGATGCGGTCAGGGAAGATATTCGTTTCGCCCATGCAAACATCCGCCGCTTTGCCGATGCGCAGATGGCCACGGTCCAGGACTGCGAAGTCGAGGTGATGCCGGGCCTGATCGCCGGGCAAAAGCAAATCCCCATCTCAAGCGCGGGCTGCTACGTGCCCGGCGGGCGCTACAGCCATATCGCCAGCGCGCTGATGACGATCACCACGGCCAAGGTGGCGGGGGTGCCGCATATCACCGCCGTCTCTCCGCCCCGCCCTGAAACGGGCATTCCCGATGCCATCGTCTATGCCATGGAGCTTGCCGGGGCCGACCTGATCCTGAACCTTGGCGGTGTGCAGGGAATCGCGGCGATGGCCCATGGCCTGTTCGGCGCGCGCCCGGCGGATATTCTGGTCGGCCCCGGAAACGCTTATGTCGCCGAGGCCAAACGGATGCTGTTCGGCAAGGTCGGCATCGATATGTTCGCCGGTCCCACGGATTCGCTTGTAATTGCCGACCACACCGCGCCGGTTGAAACCGTTGCCTGGGATCTGGTCAGCCAGGCGGAACACGGCACCGACAGCCCGGTCTGGCTGGTCAGCACCGACAAGGCGCTGGCCCAAGGGGTGATCGCCCGCGTCGGCACCCTGATCGACAGCCTTCCCGAACCCAACGCCACCGCCGCGCGGGCCTCGTGGCGCGACCGTGCCGAGATCGTCCTGTGCGACACCCGGGAAGAGGCCGCGCAGGTGGCCGATGGCTATGCGCCCGAACATCTGCAGGTATTGGCCGAGGACACAGATTGGTGGCTGAACCGGCTGTCGGCCTATGGCTCATTGTTTCTGGGGGCCGAGACGACGGTGGCTTTCGGCGACAAGACCTCGGGGCCCAATCACGTCCTGCCCACCAGTGGCGCGGCGCGCTATACCGGCGGGCTGTCGGTGCATAAATTCACCAAAACCGTGACCTGGCAACGCTGCACTCCGCTGGCCTCGCAGGAACTCGCCCGGCGCACCGCGCGGATCAGCCGTATGGAGGGTATGGAAGGCCACGCCCGCGCCGCGGAGTTGCGGTTGTAAGGCCTGCCCGATCTGAGGCGCGCCCGTCAGTTCAACGTCATCAGCAGATCGTAGATCGGCGAAAGCTCTCGGAATACACCCAACGTCCGCCCCACCAGGTCCGGCTGTGTCGTAAAATCGGGATCATCTTGATCGCGCCAGCCGACAAACCCCTTGCGCCGCAACGCTTCGGCATGAGGATGATCTTTGGCAAAGCCCGTGGGAACGCGCTTGAGCTCGGGCGCGGCTATGCGGATACCGTCTTGCCGCATCTTTTCGGTCATCCCGATCAGCGCTTTGCCTTCGGGCCCGTCCATGGCGGTACGAAACCGCGCCAGCCCCTCTTTGTCGAACTGGAACACACCGCATCCCAGCGACAGCTTGTCGGGGGCGAACCCGAAATGCCACATCGGCACAATACCTTCGATCCCTTCGGGAAAGAACGAGAGATGCACATGCGCATTGTAAGGCGTTTTATCCTTGGAAAACCGAATGTCGCGATTGATCCGATACAGTTTTGCGTCGTGCAGCTGCCCGGTATGTTCGGACAGGGCCGCACTCATGGCTGCCGCAAAGTGCCTTGTGGGTTCTTTGATTTCAGCTTCATAGGTTTTGCGGTTGGCTGCGAACCAGTCGCGCGAGTTGTTTACCTTCAACGCCAACAGGAACTGCCGGGCGTCGGATGAGAAATGGTCGAACCCTGTCATGGCCTCTCTTTCAGCTGTTTGGGCGGCAGGCTCGCGGCATGATCTAGGCAAAGCCGAACCCAGCCCTGCAATGCAGCATCATCGCAATCTTGCGCCCCGACCCGAACAAAGCCGCCGAGCTTGCGGCTGCCGTGAATGATGGGTCCGGCCGCGGGGTCGCGCAACGCCGCTTCTTCCTGTGCCTTGCCGACCCGAAACATGAAACGTCCCTCTCCTCCCTTATCCCGACTTGCGCCGCACAGCATGTTACCGTTCAGAAAGAAGCACAGGCCACCCATCATGCGCATCTCAGAGATGCCCGCGCGGTTGGCCAGTACCGCGCGCAGCCGCTGCCCGAGTATTGGGTCGTAAGCCATCAGAGCGCCCGGATCAGGTGCCAGAGCGTGGCTACCCCAAGCGCAGAGATTGTGACCGTGGTCAATGCAGCCCCGACCAGCCGGCCTTTGCTATCCTGCGCCGCACGCAGGCCGAAGTAGTGGATCAGCCGCGCCGCGATCAGAACCAAGCCACAGACAAGAACGAACCAGGATGGCCCACCCGAAACCTCAGCCGCCGCCAGAGCCATCAATGCGATGGGCACATATTCGATGAAATTGCCATGCGCCCGCATCCGGCGCAGCAGGTCATCATCATTGCCGTGCAGCAGGGAAATCCCCGTTCTGGCCCGCCTGAGCCCGACGGCGACCGACATCGGTACGCTGATCAGCGCAAAAATGGCGGTGATCCAAAGTGTTATTTGCGGAAAACTCTCCATTGGCTTCACTCCATTAACCGGCCCTTAGGACACCATGCTCTCATAGGTGATGAGTGCAAACCGCGCGCCTTGCGGATCGGTCAGCGTTGCCATTCGCCCGACACCGGGCATATCCATCGCAGGTGCAAGCACACGCGCCCCTTTTTCACTGGCCAAGGCAACGCTGGCGTCAACATCGGCAACAGTGAAGAAGATGGTCCAACTGCCATTTTCCTCGGGCATGGGGGCGAACCCACCGATCGGGGTCTGATCCACCACTACAGCAGAATAGCTCGAACCGTCCTGCATCGGCATGTCGCTGATCGTCCAGCCCAGCACATCTTTGTAAAAGGCCTTCGCCGCGCCCGTATCCGGGCCGGAATGGCCAATCCAGCCTGCGTTTCCAAGCGCAGTCATATCGAGAATGCTCATGTTCTTCCTCCTTTTGGATATCACCCGCCAGTTGCGGATCTGTCCCAAGGACGCCTGAGCTGCGCGTATGCCTACACCTGACCGGAAATTTTTCGACTTTGCCCGATCTTTTCATTGATCGCCGCGCGTTCGGGCACGGTGGGGGCCAGCGTCAGCGCTGTTTCAAACGCGGCAATTGCGGCGTCGTGATCCCCCACCTGCTGCAACAACCCGCCCCGCATCGTGTGGAACCAGCGGTACCGGACCAGTTCAGGCGCGATCTCGTCCATCATGCCAAGCGCCGCCGCCGGCCCCTGTGTTCTGGCCTGCGCCGCGATATGGTTCAGACGCACCACCGGGGTCGGCTGCAACGCATATAGAGCTGCATAATGCGCCTCGATCAGCGCCCAGTCGGTTTCCCCGGCGCTGGAGGCGCAGGCATGGGCTGCTGCAATCGCAGCCTGGATCCGGTAGGGGCCCTGATGGTTGATCCGCTGAGCCTTCTGCAGCAGGCTGGCACCTTCGGCAATGTTGCCACGGTCCCAGCGCCGGCGGTCCTGATCCTCCAGCGCGACCAACCGACCCTGTTCGTCGGCACGGGCATCGCGGCGCGCATGTTGGAACAACAACAACGCAAGCAGAGCGGTCTGCTCACCCATTCCTGGGAACAGCCCGGCCAGCAACCGGGCAAGACGAATAGCCTCTTCGCACATTGTTCGTCGTATCTGAGTATCCCCGCCCGATGTCGACCAGCCCTCGTTGAACATCAGATAGATCATCATCGAAACCTCACCCAGACGGGCGTGGCGTTCCTGCGGGCTTGGGGCTTCGAACGCGACCCGGGTGGCTGCGATTTTCTTCTTGGCCCGGGTGATCCGCTGTTCCATCGCCTTGGGTTTGACAAGGAACCCCCGGGCGATCTCAGCCACGGTCAGCCCCCCCACGACCCTCAGTGCGATGGCAATCTGGTCCTGCCGCTCAAGGTTTGGGTGGCAGCAGACAAACAACAGCCGCAGAATGTCATCTCGCAGCTCATCCGGGTCCGGAGGACCCTCATCCGGTGGCTGAAACTCGTGCTGATGACGAGCCAGGATGTCCTGCCGCCGCCGCATCTTGCGTACATGGTCCAGACCACAGTTGCGCGCGGTGGCCAGCAACCAGGCCAGAGGATCGCGCGGCCTGCCGTTTCGGTCCCAGTCCACGACCGCCCTCAGGCAGGCTTCGGCAAACGCCTCTTCCGCCAGATCAATGTCGCGGAAATAGCGCGACAGCGCCGCCAGCGCCCGGGGCCTTTGCTGGACAAAGGTCGCTTCCAGCCAATCCGACATTTCAGCCGCCCGAAGATAGTGCGCCACCAGCCCAGGCCACCGGTCGCACCTCAAGCCGGGCAACGGGGGATGATATCATTTCGGCATACCGCAGCGCCTCATCGAGATCGGCGAACTCGGCGGCGTAGAACCCCAGAAAACTCTCTTTTGTTTCAGCAAAAGGTCCGTCGACAATCAGCGGTGACTGATCCGCACCCGGCGCGGGATTCACCATCACCGCCGAGGTCGGTGGCATCAACTTGATCGAGATGAATTCACCCCGCGCGCGCAAGGCCTGTTGCAGCGCGTGATGGCCCGCCATGACTTCATCTTGCCGCGCACCCGGCAGCGCCTCGAACTCTCCGGCTTCGCCGTAAATCGTTATCGCATAAATCATGGTCGCCCTCCACATAGCCGTCCCAATGGTGCTAGGACGCGCGGCAGAAGGCAAATCCGACACAAACGGAAGCATATTCCCTGAATCAAGGGATACGATATTTTGAAATCAAAAATCTCAATTATTATGCTAAAGATCCGAGCAACCCTGATCGCGGAAGACCCCGGATGCCAAGGAATACCGCCCCCAAGGACCTCAGCCTCAGATGGCTTGAATTGTTCCAGATCTGCGCCCAAAAGGGCTCGCTTCAGGCGGCGGCGCAAGAGACCGGGCTGACCGTCAGCACGGTTTCGCACCATTTGCGCAATCTCGAGGATCATCTGGGTGTCGAGCTGTTCAATCACACCCGCAGGCCGATGGTTTTGACGCCAAAGGGGCAAGTCTTTCTGCGCAATATCGACGGCGCGCTGCAGCAGATCCGCAAAGCCAAAGCCGAAGCCTCGGCCGGAAGCATCGCTGATGCGAGCTATCTGAGGCTGGGCACGATCGAGGATTTCGACAGCGACGTCGTGCCAGAGCTGGCCGTTTTTCTGTCGGCCAACATGCCTGGCTGCGATTTCATGTACCAGACCGACACAAGCCACGCGATCATCAGGATGTTGCGCGACAGGCAACTGGATCTGGCCATTTCAGCCCCGCCGGACGAGAAGATGCGAGACCTGCAGGACCGTCCCCTGCTGCGCGATCCGTTCGTAATCGTTCTGCCGCGCGGGATCGATCCGTCGCTGGCCGATATCGTCGAAGGCCGCGCGAACCTGCCGTTCCTGCGGTTTTCGGGCAATCTGGTCATTGCGCGGCAAATCGAAACTCAGCTGCGCAGGATGGGCCTTGCTTCACCTCACAGGTTTGAATGCAGCAACAGCCAGACATTGATGGCGATGGTTGCCGCCGGTGCCGGATGGGCCATCACTACGCCGCTTCTGTTTGCCCGGGCCAAACGTTTCCAACCTGATCTGCGGATGCACCCGTTCCCGGGCAAAAGCTTTGCCCGCACGCTGGCGTTGGTGGCCACGCCCGATTGTTCGCGTTCGGTCATCGAACTGATCGACACCAAGACGCGGTCGCTGATCCGCGACCGTATCCTGACGCCGCTGCAGTCCGAGATCCCTTGGCTGGCGGGAGAGTTTGAGTTGATCCGCTAGGCTCAGCCGTCGATGATATTGAACCGATCCCTGATCTGCCGGTCCTGCTGATCGGAAAGGTAGCTGGGCCTGTGGTCCTGCAGAATCTGCCGCGCGCGCTGTCGGGCACGACTGCGCGCATCCAAAGCGCCGTTCTCGGCCCAGGTCCGGGGCTCCTCGCGGTCTGCAAGCGAAGGGTAGAAGTAGTCGCGCTCCATCGCGGCAAAAGTATGCGACGCTCCCAGAAAGTGGCCCTCGCCCAATACTGCGTCGCATATTGGCCCAAAGGCCAGATTGTCCTCGGTCACCTCGATCCCCCGCAGCGCACGATAGGTGTTCGAGTGCATTTCATCATCCAGAACAAACCCCTCAAAACTGACGCCAAGCAATGAGGCCGTCATGCCCGAGCTTTCATAGATCAGATTACCACCGGCCAACGCTGCGGCCATCGAGGTCAGGCCCTTTTCCATGCCATATTGCGCGTCGATTGCCTTGGCGTCGGTCATTGAGCAGGCCACGCCCGACGGCAGCCCCAGCCAGTTCGACAACTGCGCCGAGGCGGCGTTCAGCACCGCTGTCTCACCGCTGCCACCGGAAAACGCACCGGTGCGCAGGTCAATTACCAGCGGCCAGTTCGAGAACACCATCGGGAAGCCGGGCTGAATGGCATGGACCATCACCAGACTGGCCAGCGTTTCCGCCAGCGATTGGGCCAGGAAACCGGCCAGCGTCGCTGGTGCTGTCGCTCCGGCCTGCGCGGCGGTGATGCAGGACATCGGAATGTTATGTTCGATGCAGGCATAGACGACGTCCACCGCATCTTCTCCATAACGCATGGGCGAGATCACCGGGCTGATATGCGCCTTCATGAAGGGGCGTTTGGAAAATTCACCGGGCCCGCCTGCGGCGATGTCCAGCATGTCGACGATGGGGGCGACATGCTCGGCCAACGTGAATGAGGTCGCGGTGGGCTTGGTGGTGTTCCGGATCAGCGCATAGGCGGTGTTTACGTCCAGATCGAATGTCTCGGGCACATCGGTCGCAACACAGCAGCGGGTGAACCAACTGACATTGGCCAGCACATCCTGAAGCCGCGTGAAATCGTGCAGGTCCTGCAGGGTAGACGGGCGATAGAGGCCGGTCTCCAGATCAAGCGTCTGCACAGCCGCCCCTCCGGTGCCGAAATGCACGCGATTGCCACCCACCTCGATCGAGCGGGCCGGTTCCCGACCGTGCAGGACGAAGGTCCTCGCCGCCTGATCAATGGCTTGTTCAACAAGCTGTGGGGGGAAGGTCACCCGACCCTCGCCCGTGTCGCGCGCGCCAACAGTCAGCAGGTCGTCACGCAACCGGGGTGGCACTTCGCCCATGCCCAGCCGATCAAGCAGATCAAGGGCGGTCGAATAGATCCGCTCCAACTCGGCATCGGTCAGCGGCTTGTAGCTGCCGCCCGGCTGCCCCGGAGGGCACGGATCCAGCGCAGGTTTTTCAGCCCGTTGCGCCAGACGCCCCTTTCGACCGGCCCGCTTTCCCTGCCGTGCTGCCATAACGTCCCTCTCGCTCGCATGGCCTATTCAAAGAAACCGGTGTTCCGTGTTCAACGGAAACCAGATTAGTACGAGATATTCTGGATTAGTCTTCGATATTCTGCCCACAACCGCGCCACCCCTTGCGGAATGCGCAGCCAACCCGCCCTAATCCCGGAAAACCAGCCGGAGGATCCCTTCATGATGAAATCGCGCACCAAGGTGGTCGTCATTGGCGGCGGCATCGCCGGTTGTTCAACGCTGTACCACCTGACCCGCGAAGGGTGGACCGATGTGGTCTTGGTCGAGCGCAACGAATTGACCAGCGGCACCACATGGCATTCCGCCGCGCAGGTGACCAATTTCGGCATGAACCAGACGATGGTTGGGCTCAAGACCCACTCGATCAACCTGTATAAGGAACTGGCCGAGGACCCGGATTACCCGATCAACTACCATCACGGCGACGGCGGTATCCGTCTGGCCAATACGCCGGAGCAAATGCAGGGCTATCGCCATTTCGCATCCCTGGCGCGCGGTATGGACGTGTATTTTGAGGTGATCGACGCCGATGAATGTGCCCGCCGCCACCCGCTGATTTCGACCGAGAACCTGCTGGGCGGGCTCTGGGATCCGCTGGATGGCGACATTGACCCGGCGCAGCTGTGTCAGGCGCTGGCGCGACGTGCGCGCAAGGCCGGGGCCGAGGTCTATCGGAATACACCTGTTACCGCGCTAACCCAGCATCAGGACGACACATGGACCGTGCACACAGAACATGGTGACATTGACTGCGATATCGTGGTGAACGCCTGCGGTTACCGCGTGAACGAGGTGGGTGCCATGATGGATGTGCATCATCCCGTTGCCTCGATGGAGCATCAGTATTTCCTGACCGAGGAAATCCCCGCGATCCGCGAGGCGGGTCACCGGATGCCCCTGCTGCGTTGCCCGATCAGCGACTATTATTGCCGTCAGGAAAAGAACGGGCTGCTGGTGGGGTTCTATGAGCAGGATTGCAAGACATGGGGCATGGACGGGATCGATCCGAACTTTGTCAACGCGCTCTGCCCCGATGATCTGGACCGTGTCACCGATGTTCTGGAAGGAGCCTTTGCCCGGATGCCCGCACTGATGGAGGTCGGCATCCACACCGTCGTCAACGGCCCGATCACCTACACAATCGACGGCGCGCCTCTGGTCGGTCCGATCCCGGGCAAGCGCAACGCCTTCTGCATCATCGGCCTGCGGGCAGGTCTGGGCGAAGGGGGTGGCCACGGCTGGCTGCTGGCGCAACAGATCGTGCATGGTGAGGCTTGCTATGACACATGGTGCCTCGACCCGCGCCGCTTTACCGGCCATGCGAATGTGGAGCTGACCGCGCTGAAAGCCATCGAGGATTATCAGAACGAATTCCGGTTTCATTTCCCCCACGAACACCGCCCTGCGGGCCGCCCGGCCAAGACAACCACGCTGACGCCGGTGCTCGCCGCCGAGGGGGCAGAGTTCACCGTTGTGAATGGCTGGGAGCGGGTCGATTACATCAAGCCGTCGCCCGATTTTCACCCCACGCCGAGCTTCAATTTTGACGAGGCCTTCGATCTGGTCGCCGCCGAGGTTCAGAACATCCAGACCAATGTCGGCCTGACCGAAGTGAACGGTTTCAACCGCATCGAGATCACCGGCGCAGACCGGCACAGCTTTCTCGACCGGATGATGTGCGGTGCGGTGACCAAGCGTGACGGACGCGTGGGGCTGGGCTATCTGCTGAACCACCACGGCATGGTGAAGGCCGAGGCGACCATCGCGAACCTGCCCGCCAGCGATCGCGGCCCGGCGCGGGTCTGGTACGGCTCGGCAGCGGCCAGCGAGTATCACGATATGGACTGGTTGCAGGCGCATCTGCGGGAAGGCGAGGATGTGCAGCTGCGGTCCCTGACCAATGACCAGACCATTCTAGTTCTGGCCGGCCCCAAGGCGCGCGATGTGCTGTCCGCCTGTGCACGCGGCGACTGGTCCCGCGACGCATTCCCATGGCTTTCGCTGCGCGAATGTTACGTCGGCATCGCCACGGCCACGGTGCTAAACATCAGCTTTTCCGGCGAACTGGCGTATGAGATCCACGTCCCCAACGCCTCACTTTACGCCGCCTATCTTGCGCTGCGTCAGGCCGGAGAACCCCATGGACTGAAGCTGTTCGGCGTGCGGGCCGTGGAGTCGATGCGGATGGAGAAGGGGTTCCTGCATTGGAAGGCCGATCTGCTGACCGAATTCGACCCCTTTGAGACCGGGCTGGACCGGTTTGTGAAGCTGGAGAAAGGCGATTTCATTGGTCGGGATGCGCTGATGCGACGCAAGGCCGAGGGTCCTCGTAAGATGTTGGTCACGCTCGACGTAGATGCCACCCGCGCCCCGGCGCATGGCGGGGCATCACTGATCTCAGACAGCAAGGTTGTTGGGACCATCACGTCAGGCGACTGGGGACACCGGACCGGTCTGAACCTTGCCTATGCCTTTGTAACGCCGGATCTGGCCGGTGTTGGCAACACTATGCAACTGGATCTGTGCGGCGCGTTGGTTGATGTCCGGGTTATCGCACGGTCACCCTACGACCCCGATCTGCAGCGCGCCCGCAGCTGATGCCTGCGCCGTACTAGCCCGATCGCTCAGCACGTATCTCTGGGACAAGCACTCCACTCGTTTGAAATACTCCGGCAGCCTCATATGCCTGGGCGACCGCCGCCAATCGGCCGGCTCTCAGGTCTTGCTGCCAAGAAACGCCTGCACCTCTTCGTCGGTCGGGATTGCAACGGCGGCCCCGGGACGCTGAACCTGCAGGGCGGCGGCAGCGCTGGCATAGGTAAGCGCTGCAGACAGCGGCGTGGATCGCGCGTGTTTTGCCATGAACGCCCCAAAGAACGTATCCCCCGCGCCGGTCGTATCGACCGCCTGCACCGGATAGGACGCCACGCGCACCTCGTCCGAGCGGCTTATGAACGCGGCCCCGTCCACGCCATAGGTCAGCAGGAAATCGGGGCCCTGGACGTCTCGGCAGGACTGGCCGACCGCCTGTTCGAACTGCTGCGTTTCGGTCTTGTTCATCGAGACCAGATCAACCCTCAGGATCAGATCCGGCAGCGTCTGCACGTCAAACGGGGCCGCGACCAAAGCCACCTTCATTCCCTTCTCGCGCGCCACCTTCAGACCGATTTCGTTTGCATTGGTCTCATTCTGCAGAACAAGCCAGTCCCCCGGGGCGGCATCGGACAAGCTGCTGCGGATATGCTGTTCGGAAATGGCATGGTTGGCGCCGCCGACAATGACAATCTGGTTTTCGGACCGGTCGTCCACATAAACCACCGCATGTCCGGTCACCGCGTCCACCTGTGCAATCGCAGCGCAATCGACGCCCTGTTCGCGCAACATGGCCAACACCTTGCTGTCGCCGTGTCCGATGGCCCCGACATGGCGTACGTCGCCTCCGGCCCGGGCGATGGCGACGCTGATGTTCAGACCTTTTCCGCCCAGATTGACCCCGAAATCCTGCGCTTTCAGCGTCTCGCCCGGCGTCGGCAGATGAGGTAACCGATATACATAGTCGGTGTTGACCGATCCGATATTGTAGATTTTCGCCATTGGGTTCCCCTGCCGTCAGCCGTTGGTTTTGACATATTGCATGAACCGCGCCTTGACCCCAGCGGCATCAATCCCGACACAAACCGAAACCGGCGGCTTCGTCGCATCCCGCACCGTGTTACCGGCCTGCGCACCGTCCAGAACCACCGTCAGGCCGGTCGTTTCCATCCGGAACAGCTCGGGATGCGTACAGGCGATCAACGCGGTGGAATCGTGCAGCCCGCAGCCGTCTTCGTTGGCAATATCTTTATAGAACTTTAGATAAAACGCGCTGATATCGCGCAAAAATCCACCCGTTCGGGGCGCGGCCTGCGCGATCTCGTCAAAATCGTCCTGGTCGCACAGGGTTTTCAACGTCACGTCCAGCCCGACCAGCACAATTTCAGCGCCCGATGCCAGCACCTCGGCCGCGGCATGGGGGTCGTGGCGGATGTTGGCCTCGGCATGAGGGGTCACATTCCCGGGGCAATCCACCGCCCCGCCCATGATCACAAGCTTGGCGATGTTCGAGACAAACTCGGGATCAAGCCGGATCGCATCCGCAATATTGGTCAACGGCGCAATGGCGCAGACAACCAGTTCGCCCTTGTGCAACCGGGCCTGACGGACCAGAAATTCAGCGGCGGTCTCTGCCACGGGGTGCTTATCGACCTCAAGCCCGACCACATCGCCGAACCCTTCGGGACCGTGCACGGCGGTCGAGGGCGTATAGTCCGGGAAATCATGCGGTTCGGCCGCCCCCTGCGCCACCGGCAGATCGGCACCCAGCATCTCGGACAGATACAGCGCGTTGCGGGTGGCCTGCGACACCAGGACGTTGCCGAATACGGTGGTAAGCCCGATAAGCTCGATATCAGGTGCGGCATGTCCATAGAAGATCGCCATGGCGTCATCCACGCCGGGGTCAGTATCGATGATGATTTTCATAAACGTCGCACCTTTCTGGTTTACGATGCTCTTGATCGCAATATCTGACGGCACTTACCCATTGCCGATAGGGATCACAATCCTGCACTCCAAACCGCCGAGCGTCTGGGAAAAGCCAAGGTCCAACCGGGCACCGTATGCAGCCAACAGGTCGACAGCAATCGCCAGCCCCAATCCGGTGCCGCTGACCGACGTGTCCAGCCGCCCGCCCGAGCGCAACGCCTCGCGGTGGCCATCCTCGGGGATGCCGGGGCCGTCGTCCTCGATCAGAATTTCTATGCCGCTGGTCTTGCGTCTGGCATTCAGGCGGACAGAAGACCGGCACCATTTGACCGCGTTGTCCAACAGATTGCCCAAAACCTCCTCGATGTCCTGCGTGTCCATGCGAACCCAGAGCCCCGCGTCGCGCGCGATATCCAGCGATTTACCGTCACGTTCCGCCATGGTCCGGAACAGCCGGGCCAACCGGTCGATGGAGTTGGATAGATCCGTCCTCGAATGGGTCAATTCCGCCGCGTTCAGCGCCCGCAATCTGGCCAGCGACCGGCCCAGCTGCGCGTCGACCCGGTCCAGCGCTTCCTGAGCGGTAGCTGTTGCGGCTCCGGTCTCAGATAGCGTCGCCAGTTCATTGCGCAGAATGGCAGTCGGGGTCTTCAGCGCGTGCGCCAGATCCGCCGCCTGACGTCGCGAGCCGCTTACGATATCCCTGTTTCTGCGCAACAGGTGTTTCAGATCCTCGACCAGCGGCGAAACTTCACTGGGGTAATCCGCCGGCCTGAGATCTTCATCCCTGTCCCAGCGATGGGCCACATCCTTTCGCAGCCTGCGCAACGGGCCCAGAATGACCGACATCGAGAGCAAGGATCCGGCAACACCGATCAGCCCGACCAAAGCGAAGACCGGCCACAGGCTTTTTTGCGCAACACGGCGCTCGGTGACAAGCTGGGTCTGGCTCTCGGCGACGCTGATCCCCCAAACGGTGCCGTCTTCGTAGGTTATCTTCTGAAAGGCGCTGCGGATCGCCTCATTCTCGGGGCCGCGCGTGTTCCAAAGTGTCTGGCCATCCGGATCGCCCGACGGCTCGGCGATGATCTCGTCGAACAGCGACGCCGACGTGTAGACCTCACCCTCGCTGCTGCTCACCTGCCAGTACCGCCCGGAATACGGGGTCCCATAGGCCGGGTCGAACATCAGATCGCGCAGGGCCTCGGGGTTCTGAGTCGTGACGCTCAGCCCGACCACAAGCTGCGTGTGACGATCCCGAAGCGCGGTGTCGAACCTGTCAGAGACGCGGGCATCGATATACGAGAACACCGCCAAAGTGCCCAAGCCGACCGATAAGGCACCCGATGCGATCCCCCCCAGCAATGCCCGTTGGCGCAGCGACAGCATCAGGGCGAATCTATCATATACCCACGACCCCGAACCGTTGTGATCAGATCGGAACCCAGTTTCTTGCGCAGGCGGGTTATGAAAACGGCAATCGTGTTCGAATCCCGATCTCCGTCATATTCATAGATATGTTCCGACAGCTCGGTCCTTGAAATCATCCGGCCGGCATTATGGGCCAGATAGGTCAGAACTGCGATTTCCTGAGCCGTCAGATCGACCGGGATACCATCGGTCGTGACGCGCCCGTTGCGCGTGTCAAGAACGACATTTCCCATCTCGATAACAGGGTTCAGCTGCCCGCTTTGCCGCCGCAAAATGGCGCGGACCCGTGCTGCCAGTTCGGGCATATGAAACGGCTTGGTCATATAGTCGTCGGCCCCGGCGTCCAGACCATCGACTCGCTCGCTCCAGCCATCGCGGGCCGTCAGGATCAGCACGGGCGTTTTGACCCCGGCGCTACGCCATTCGCGCAGAACGGAAATACCATCCCGTTCCGGAAGTCCTATATCAAGGATGATCATGTCATAAGGCTCGGTCGCGCCCAGATGCAGGGCATCAAGCCCGCTATTGGCCACATCCACCACGCGGCCTTCCGCGTTCAGCAGTTTTTTGATCTGCTCGCAAAGGTGCGGCTCATCTTCTGCCAGCAATACTCTCATACCACAGGACTATAGGCGCGCGGCTGCCGGGTTAACCACTACTTTTTACCGCCGCCATTGCCGCCGGAATTACCACCGCCATTGCCGCCGGAATTTCCGCCACCATTGCCGCCCGAGTTTCCGCCGCCATTGCCACCACCGTTGCCACCCGAGTTTCCACCACCATTACCGCCGGAGTTTCCGCCACCATTGCCACCGGAATTGCCACCGCCGTTGCCGCCACGGTTACCGTTGTTGCCCTTGTTGCTGGATTTACCCTTCGATCCCGCGCTAGCCGAGTTCCCCGGAGCCGAGCGTGCGGCCTCGGATATCTGGCGGCCGATGCTTGACCGGTTTGGGACGACAACTCCGGTCTGGGCGTTCACAATGACACTGATGATCTTTCCATCCGGCTTTTTGACCAGAATCCTATAATAGACCTTGTCGGCCTCGAAGGCGCGCGCGTCGACCGGGGTTCCGCCAAAGGCCTTCTCGACCCCCTTGATGACTTTCTTCAGCCGGATGGCACTTCCCGATGTTGTCGCTTTGCGCAATTCGGACTGCTTGAGCTCACGCGCCGCGGCATCCCCCTCTTCGGGAAGAAGGAAGGCAAGGAGACTCGCAATGATCAACAGCTGTTTCATGGTCGGTACTTTTTACGGCGTAAACGCATCATGAATCTACCGTTTCCAATGTGAACTGGCGATGAACGACCAGTTACGCGTGGGTTCAATGAGCATCGGATTATATCGGGACGTTGGCCCTGATTCCAACACCCGCCCCGCGCCTTCTGATCCTGGTCATGGGCGCACAGACTGAAGAAATTCGCACTCGGATAAACGAGGACCGTTATGAAAACCAAATCCACCAGCCTGCTGAAAGCCTCGGCTATCGCTATCGCCCTGCTGGGCTCGACCGCAATCGTAGGAACCTTCGCATTTCCTGATGTCGCCTACGCCAAGGAAGGAAAAGGAAATGGGGGCGGCAATGGAAACGGTGGAGGAAATGGCGGTGGAAACGGAAATGGGGGCGGAAAAGACGGGGGTGGAAACGGTAAAGGCGGCTCGAGCGCGTCCAAAGGCGAAGCCAAAAAGTCAGCCGGAAAGGCAGGCGGCAAACGGTCGGCCTCGGGTGGGTCGCGTTCGGGTACTTCGAAGAACCGGGGCTTCTCTCTCAAAGATCTTTTTGGGGGCAAGAAAGCCAAAACCAGATCTGCTGAAAAGACAACCGTGGTCCGCAAGGTGGAAAAAACGGTCCGGGTCGACAAATCGGTTCGGCCTACCGTCCGGACAACGGGGAATAGAATGGCCAACCTGCTGGGCGTGCACCCGTCTGAACTGGGCGCGCTGAACGCGGCCAACGCAAGCGAAACCGCACTTCAGAACGCTTCGCCCAATTCACGTGTGGGTCGCATTGCGATCTACCGCGATACCGTCCTCGCCGGAGACGGGTTGCGTGTCGAGCTTGAAGAGGCACAAGCCCTGCTGGACGGCATGACCCCGCCGGAGCGCCTGGTCTCGGAGATCGACGAGGAGCTTGAGGCCGCGCTAACAGATGCCGAGCAAAAGCAGAACACCGTGACCGAGCTTGAGGAAGCACTTGCCGAAGCGGACGAAGCGGACAAGGACGATATTCAGGCACAGCTGGATGAGGCCAATGCCGAACTGCAGGACGCGGTCGATAACGTCGACGGCCTGAATACCGAGCGGCAAGCGGCCCTTGAATATGAGGAAACAGCCGCAGAGGTCGACGACCTGACCAATGCTGTCGAAAATCAGACATTGACCGAGCGTGAAGCGTTGGAAAATGCCGCAAACAAGCCGGTCACCGATGAGGTCGAAGCGGCGGTGAAATCCCTTCTGGGTCTATAGCACCCGAGCTCTTTGCCAACCGCTCACGGAGGCAAGGAGAGCCGGGTCGGCCATGCGTCAACTGCGCTGCATGGCTGGCCCGGCTTCTTTTTTGCCCGGGGGTCGGGCGACGTCGTTTCGACGCTTGGCGGCGGATCCTGACAGGACGGTTCAACAAGAGAAAAGCCCGCTCCGAACCGGAGCGGGCTTCGGGTTTCCCCGGGCAGGACGATGAGGCCCGGGAAAATCTGGCCACCGTGATGTGAGGTCAGGTGCCCTTTTTTGCCTCTTTGAGTCGCTTATTGTTGATAATTTCAGTCAGTGCATTTTCGATAGGAGGGAAGCGACCACTGCTCGAATCCGTGGTGTTATTATGATCGGTGCGCAGAGCGGCACCCGAGGATCGCATCGCTGCGGGACTGTGTTGCGGTGCAACCTCGATGGCAGTCTTGATCATGCTGTTCCCCTTCCGACAGACCGGGCATTTCACTTTTTCCGATCCTATGGATACCAATATGCGTGATGGCGGTTGAACACGCAGCGAATACATTGTTCATGTTCTGTTAATGTTGTTGCGCTGCCGAAAACAAAGAAAGAGCGCGCCAACCTTCCAGTTCCGGAAGCACCATTTTTGTGATTCTGTCAGGAACTTCCAGCGCGCGGCCCTGCGGCGCACAATCAGGCACCGGAGTTAGTCGGATTTACGCACAGCAGACCCCGCCCTGTGTCGCAGCACCCCCGAGCGCTGCACGATCTCGGACACCATGTTTTCGCGCCGATAGGCCATGACATGCAGTCCAGCAACGCCTTCGATCGACATGATCTCCTGCATCAGCTCGATGCAGATCGCCTTGCCTTCTTCCTCGGGGTTTTTCGCTTGCTCAAGACGGGTGATCAGCGGCTCAGGGATGTGAATGCCGGGAACACGGGTCTTCATCCACCGCGCGACCCGGGCGGAAACCAACGGGCCGGTCCCGGGCAAAATGAACAATCTCTGATCCAGACCCAGATCGCGAACACGGCGCATGAACGCGCGGAAGCGGGGGATGTCGAACACATGGTTGGTCTGAATGAAATCTGCCCCGGCGTCGGCCTTCTTCAGTAACCTGTCGGGGCGCCATTCCAATGGGTCGACACAAGGGTTTTCGACCGCGCCCAGAAACAGACGCGGCGGGTGGGCGATCTTGCGCCCTGACAGAAAACACCCGTCATCGCGCATCCCCCGCAGAGTACGCAGCAATGAGATCGAATCGAGGTCAAACACAGGCTTGGCCCCGGGCTGGTCGCCCACCGCCACCCCGTCCCCCGATAGGCACAGGATATTCCGCACGCCCAGGGCCGCCGCGCCCAGGACATCGCCCTGAATGGCAATGCGGTTGCGGTCGCGGCACGACACCTGCATCACCGCCTCATACCCGGCCTTGTTCAGCAGCGCGGAAATCCCCAGCGACGACATATGGCAGTTCGCGCCCGACGCGTCCGTCGCATTGATCGCATCGGCAACCTCGGCCAGCGGGCGTGCGGCCTCGAACACCTCTTGAGGGTCGGCGCTGTCGGGCGGGTTCAGCTCGGCGGTAATCGCAAACCGGCCCGAACGCAGCACTCGCTCGAGACGGCTGTCGGGGTGGTTGGGGGCGGGGTCCGACACGCTAGGCCTCGTCTTCCGGTTCTTGCGCCAGCGGGGTCGTCGTCGGCTCCTGTCGGCGGGCGCCAGGGAAAAGCTGTGCCAGCGTTGTGCGCGGGCGGTCCTGGGTCACCCGCAGGTTCGCCGCCTTTTCGCGCGAGGCCCGCAGCCAGGCCGAACTGCCCTGTAAAGAATGGTCCACCGGCGGCAGGACTGTCTGAATCTGGCGGCCATTGCGCATCCGCACCGCACCGTCCCAGGCCAGAACCCAGACGCATTTCATCGCCGGTTTAACCTCGCAATAGCCACCGGGACGAACGCCACCGCAAGGCCCGTTGCGCAGCGTTTTGGGGCAGTTCATCGGGCAGGACATCCCGGTCGAGGATAGCACGCATTGCCCGCACATCCGACAATCGAACAGCAGCGATTTGGTGAGGCGCTCTACCGGCGCTACCACGCGTTCCATGCGGTGATACCCCACCCTGCGAAACAGCGGGTCCAGCGCCACCATCAGCGATTCGAGACGCAGGTAAACCCACTCGAACGAGCGGGCGTAGCGGTTGGTGATCAGGCGGGCTCGGTACATCGTTTCTCTCTGGTCGGGGCAAGGGTATGCCCATTTAGGTGCCCGGTCCATGTGTTATGCGCCCAGTGCAATGCGGCAATGCAGAAACGGAAATACTTATCCCGGTCCCAGAAGGCTACTTGGTCTGTGGTACCTATGAAACCTGACGGAGCTATGATCATGGCACATCACCCGGAAGCCGGTCTCAGAGCGTCTTTTGCGACAAACTTTGCATCCGCGGCGCTCGCCCCGCTGCGTGTCGTCGATCGCTGCCTGCAATCCGTCATCGCTGCCAATCGCTTGGGCAAAGAGCTTGAGAACGCTTTGCACGCCAATCAGGACAAGCTGAACGACATGGGCGTTTCGCGCGACGAGGTCGTGCAGCATGTGGCGCAGCGCTCGGCCAATTTCCGCGCGCTCTGAACCCGATACAGTTCATGTTCTAAAAGGCGGCCTCCGGGGCCGCTTTGTTGTTTGCTGCATCGCATCAGGCTGTGGTTTTCCGGTTTGACGCCAGACGCGCATCAACCGTATCGGTGACAGCCCGAAGGTCAGACGTCGACAGACCGAACTGATCGGCGATCAGGTTGACCAGCATATCCACCCGTTCAATCCGGTCCGCGCCGCCGTCGATCGCGCGGGCCGCAGACGAAGGTTTAAGCAGACCTTTGGCCGCGTTTGCGTATTTATCAAACGACACCTTGTCTTCAGGATTTGCCCCCAGATGGGCGACGATGCGGTTCACGGTCTCATAGATGCTTTCCGACAGGCCAATGTCGTCATAAACCGCCTCTTTGATCGGGCGGACCCCATGGGGCAGCACACAGCGGTAATTTCCGGTTAGCAACATGCTCCATTTGGCAAAAGGTACGAACAGTGAATCGAAAACCCGCAGCTTCACCGGCACCTCGTTTCCATCGACCCGGACCGCGTCGATAGCCGCCTCAAGGTCTTTCAGGATGGCATTATGGGCGTCCTGCTCAAACGGGGCCGCCTTGAAATTGGTGGGAAGACCGACATGCAGCGTATTCGCCCCCTCCTCGGGCACACGATAGGCCTGCGGGTCGGGGCTGCACAGTGTTACATTTCCGGGCTCGAAACCGCCCCAGACCTCGGGGCAGGAAAAGCAGGAGTTCAGCTTGCCGGCGTCCAGCCCCCCAATGCGGCGCAGGAAAGGCAGCGGCGGCATGTTCATGATCGACAAACAGGGCCTCTTGGCCGCCGCGATCCGGCTCAGCAACACGCTGATGGCAGCGTTGCAATACTGCGGCTCGGACATGGCGAGGGCGACCAAATCACATTCTTCTGGATTGACCTGTTCGGGGGTCCTGGCGTCCAGCTTGCCCGGCCGATCACCCGATCTAAACGCGCGGTGCTGATCTTCACCCCGCAGCTTGATCCGGACATCCGTCCCTTCTGCGTTGATCAGATCGGCGGTGGCCTGACGACAGACAAGCGTCACGTCCTGGCCCGCCATCAACAGCTTGGCCCCTAACAAAGACCCGTATGAGGCCCCGAGGATTACGATCTTATATGCCATTTCAATGCCCCCAAGTCTTATACCACCAATGAGATCAACCGTCAGCTTCACCCGCAGAGGATCAGATCATCGGATAGCGGACCAACGGAAACCGAAGCAGCGGCACACCTGCTACAAAAGCCGGGCCCGTCCGCGTGTGATGGCTGCGCGGCTCAGGTCGCCTCGGCCGCTCTGCGTTTCTTGATCATCTTCGAGATCATCGGATAGCTGACCAGACCCACCGCGATCAGAATGCAGACCAGCGAGATCGGGCGCTCGAGAAAGGTCATCGGATCGCCCTGGCTGGAGATCAGCGACTGGCGCATCGAGCGCTCGGTCAATGGGCCCAGAACGATGGCCAGGACCGCAGGCGCGACCGGATAGTTCAGCTTACGCAGCAGATAGCCCGCGATCCCCAAACCCAACATCAGATAGGTGTCGAACATCCGGTCGGTGGTGGCAAAGACGCCGACAACGCAGAGAATGAAGATGATGGGGGCCAGAACGCTGAACGGCATCGCCAGAACGCGGATGAAGATCGGAATCAGGGCGATGTTCAGCACAACGGTCATGAAATTCGCCACATACATCGAGCCGATCAGACCCCAGACGAAATCCGGACTTTCGGTGAACAACAGCGGGCCCGGGCGCAAGCCCCAGATGATCATGCCTCCCAACAGGATGGCCGTCGTGGGTGATCCCGGGATACCCAGCGTGATCATCGGCAGCATCGACCCGGTCGACGCGGCATTATTTGCCGCCTCGGGCGCGGCTACACCGGACACGTTGCCTTTGCCGAAGGTATCACCGTCCTTCGAGAAGGTCTTGGCCAGACCATAAGACATCAGTGACGCCGGGGTGGCCCCCGCAGCCGGAAGAGTGCCGACAAAGAACCCCAGAACTGAACCAACCAGCGAAACCGGCAGGTACTTTTTCATTTGCGCCAGATTGTTGATGATCTTCCTGAAGCCGACCTCGACCTTGTGCATCTGAATCTTGCCCTTAGTGTGCTCCAGCGTCCAGATCATCTCACCGATGCCATAGATACCGATGGCCAGCACCAGAAACGGAATGCCGCGCTGAAATTCCACCAGACCGCCAAAGATCAGGCGCGGTTGCCCCGAGATGATGTCAAAGCCCACAGCCGCCAGCACCAGACCGACGAGGATCGAAAAGATGGTTTTGGGGATGTCGTCGCCGCCGAGCCCGATAAAGGTCGCAAAGGCCAGTAGCATCAGCGCAAATTCCTCCTGCGGGCCGAACTTCAGGGCAAAGGCGGCAAGCGGCGGGGCGAAGCCGGTGAACAGGACAACTGAGATGGTGCCGCCGATGAACGAGGCGATTGCCGCCGCCATCAGCGCCTGATCCGCCCGGCCCGCCTGAGCCATGGGCCGTCCGTCGAACACCGTAGCCACCGCGGTCGAAGCGCCCGGAATGCCCAGCGTGATCGAGCTGACCGCCCCGCCATACATGGCACCATAATAAAGCGCTGCCAGAAAGATGATCGCAGCGGTGGGCGGCACCAGGAAGGTGACGGGCAACAGAATGGCGACGCCGTTGACAGAGCCCAGACCCGGCATGGCACCGATGAACAACCCGGCAAAACAGCCCAGAAAGATCATCATCAGGTTAAGCGGCTCGAATGACTGGAGTAATCCGGCACCAAGCAAGCTGATTATGGAGTCCATGAGCGTGTTCCCTGTTGGATGGCTGGCGGATCGGCGCTACGACATGAT
Source organism: Ruegeria sp. AD2(2025) (assembly GCF_056542385.1). Taxonomy (NCBI): domain Bacteria; kingdom Pseudomonadati; phylum Pseudomonadota; class Alphaproteobacteria; order Rhodobacterales; family Roseobacteraceae; genus Ruegeria; species Ruegeria sp. AD2(2025). The sequence continues at coordinate 96,081 of NZ_JBQFZS010000006.1, read as the reverse complement.
CGCGTAGCGGAAATCGTCGATATGCAGGAAGATGTTCTCGAAGAAGGGCCAGCCGCGCGGCAGGTATTTGTTCAGCGCGACCTCAAAAAGCATGTAGATGGCCACAGGCATTCCGAACACCACGGCCAGCGTCAGCCCCCAGCCATGCCGCCCGATGCCCTTCACATAGAACAACAGGAACAGCATCATCGAAAAGTAAAGGCCAATGATATTGGTCAGCACCAGCAGAAAGAAGATGGCTGCAACCGTGATCCCCACCATAAAGACCGTCTCGGGGTCGATATAAGGGTCTTCGTTGCGGGATTCCGGTGTCACCCCCCGGAACCAGCGAACAATCGTCCAGAGCGATGTCAGCGCCATACCAGCCGACAGCCAGAACGGCCACATGCCAGCACCGGGGCCTCTTCCCTCGACCCAGCCGATGGTGAGATCGTCGCTCAGGACGTTCCACATCAGGCCGAAGGAGGCCAGAAGCAAGACCACCCCCATGATCAATTCCGCTGTACGAACAGTCATGTTTTTCCTCCGCGCCCGGACTGCTGCCATCTGCAAAGCCGTTGCACTGCATCGCCGTGGCGCAATCGGGCCCTATCCCGTTACGTCCCCGGGCGGTCGATCCACCCGGAGAAGAAGGTCGCTTTATTTCGAGGTGATGGCGTCAGCGCCAACCGTTTCGATCAGCTCGACGTGACGTTTAAGCTGCGCATTGTGGAAATCGGCCAGTTCGTCGCCCGCAATCCATTCGTTGCAGGTCAAACCGTCGGATGCGCAATAATCCTGCCATTCCTGCGAGTTGAATAGTTCTTCGAACAGGTTCTGGTACCAGGCAATCGCCTCGGGATCCATTCCGGCCGGGCCAGAGATCGAACGCTGCATATAATACTCGATGTCCAGACCCAGCTCTTTGGCGGTGGGCACGTCCTCGAACGGAGGGGTGCGTTCGCCGTTGAACTGGACCAGCGGTTTCGAGTTGCCCGCACGCCAGAACTCCATCTGCTCGGACGGGTTGTTCACGGTCGAGTCGATCTGGTTGCCGACAAGGTTCTTCGCCACCGTGCCACCACCCGGAAACGGGATATAGGTCACGTTATAACCAAGTTCCTTTTCCATCATGGCCGTCAGGATCGAATCCTCCTGACCCGAGCCGGTGCCGCCAACCTTCCAGGTTCCATCCGCGCCCTGAACGGTCGCAACATAGCTGTCGAGGTCAGTGATATCTTCGCGGTCGGTGTTGACCCACAGCAGGAACGTGTCCATCGCCATACGCCCGATCGGGGCGAAGGTGGTGACGTCGATCTCAAGTTCTTCCTGAATGATCGGCGTGGTGTAGAAGCTGTTCAGGGCAACCAGCAAAGTGTGGTTGTCGCCTTCCTTGCCCTTGATATAGGACAGTGCCTCTGCACCCGAACCACCCGGTTTATTGATCGGGATAAACGGTCTGGGGCTCAACTCTTTCTTCTGGATCAGACCCTGCAGCAGGCGCGCGATCTGATCTGCGCCACCGCCGGTTCCGGCCATGATGATGAATTCGACCGGCTTGCGCGGCTGCCATTCGGCCATCGCAGCGGGCGCGGTAAGCGCCAAGGCGGCGGCTGTCATCGTCAGAGTTTTCCAAATCTTCATCTTTTCCTCCCTAGGTACGGTCATGATTGGTTTTCTTCGGTACGTGATCCCGATGGTCTGAGGGCCCTCCTCCCGAGATGGCCGCCGAACACCGGAATGCGTTACGTAATGTGCTTCATCCTCCTTCTTCATTCGCCCTGAGGCTCAGTGAACCATGACAACGGGTATCTTCGCTTCGGATACGATAGTCGCCGAGTTGCCACCCAGCAGGGATTCCCGTTCATAACTTTCGTGATACGCGCCCATGATCAGCATATCGGCCCCAACATCGCTGCATTTGCTCAACAGCTGGCGGCCCACATTGCCCTTCACGGCAAACTGAACCACATCCGAGGCGACGCCGCGGTGCATCAGATAGTCCCGGAACTCTTCTCCGGTGGCGGCGTGTTCGGACTGGCCGCCGGTCAGAACCGTGACCCTTTCGGCGTTTTCGATCAGCGGCATCGCCATGGCAACGGCCCGCGACGCCTCGAGCGATCCGTTCCAGCCAATGGCCACGTGGCGACCCAGATCCGCCGCCACCTTGGTTGAGGGTGGACAGACCAGCACCGGGCGACCCGACGAAAACAGGGCCGATTTCAGCGTGTTGAACCCAAGGTCTTCTTCCTTGCTGGGCTTTGGCACGCAGATCAGATCGGACAGACGGCCGTAATGACGCACCGCACTGACCTGTTTGCCCTTGTATTCATAGAACTTGGCCGTGGGCTTGTTCAATTCGGGGCCCTGTTCGCAGACCCCGTGTTTTGCGGCATCCGCCGAAAATTTCTCGTGCACAAAGCTTTCTTCGGTATCCGCGCTTCGCTGCGTAGCGGCCTCGATCTGCTTGCGCAGAAATCTCGGGATCACCACGCCATACGGCATCATGTCTTCGGCCTTAGGATGACAGTGCACGACCTTGATATGCGCGCTGAACCGCTTGGCCAGCGCCGCGGCGTGGGCAAAAAGCACAGGCCCCCTGCCGTCGCCACGCACGGGCATCATGATGGTATGGAGCGTGCTGCTGGTCATGATCAGAACAACCCGTCGATCAGGCCATCATCATTGATGCAGATCGCCTCGGCCGAGGGCACCTTGGGCAGGCCCGGCATGGTCATGATCTCACCGCAGATGACCACAATGAACCCCGCCCCCGCCGACAGGCGCACCTCGCGCACCGGCAGGCTGTGGCCTGTGGGCGCGCCGCGGCGGTTGGGATCGGTGGTAAAGGAATACTGCGTCTTGGCCATGCAGACCGGCAGATCCCCATATCCCTGTTCTTCCCAATCCTTCAGCTGCTTGCGGATCTTGCCGTCGGCCAACACCTCATCTGCGCGATAGATCCGCTTGGCGATGGTCTCGATCTTCTCGAACAGAGGCATGGCATCGGGATAAAGCGGCGCGTATTGCGCGGTACCGCTCTCCACGATCTCGACGACCTTGCGGGCCAGATCGGACGTTCCCTTCGAGCCCTCGGCCCAGTGCTTGCACAGCACCGCCTCGGACCCCTGGCTGGCCACATAGTCCCGGATTGCCTGAACCTCGGCATCGGTGTCGGTGACAAAGTGGTTGATGGCGACCACGGTCGGTACGCCGAATTGCTTGAGGTTCTCGATATGGCGACCCAGGTTGGGGCAGCCATCCTTGACGGCGGCAACATTCTCGGGCCCGAGATCGGCCTTGGCGACGCCGCCGTTCATCTTCATCGCGCGGACCGTCGCGACGATCACCACCGCCTCGGGCTTCAAACCCGCCTTGCGGCACTTGATATCCATGAACTTCTCGGCGCCAAGATCGGCACCAAAACCGGCCTCGGTCACCACGTAATCAGCCAGTTTCAGCGCCGTGGTGGTCGCCACGACCGAGTTACAGCCATGTGCGATGTTGGCGAACGGACCCCCATGCACAAAGGCGGGATTGTTTTCCAGCGTCTGCACCAGATTGGGCTGCATCGCCTGCTGCAGCAGAACGGTCATCGCACCGTCCGCCTTGATGTCGCGGGCATAGACCGGCGAGCGGTCGCGGCGATAGGCTACGATGATGTCGCCCAGACGTTTTTCCAGATCGGCCAGATCGGTCGCCAGACACAGGATGGCCATCACCTCGGACGCGACGGTGATGTCAAAGCCGGCTTCGCGCGGGAACCCGTTGGCGACACCGCCAAGGTTACACACGATCTGACGCAGCGCGCGGTCGTTCATATCCATCACGCGGCGATAGGCGACGCGGCGGATATCGATGTCCTGCTCGTTGCCCCAGTAGATGTGGTTGTCCAGCATCGCCGCCAGCAGGTTATGGGCGCTGGTGATGGCGTGGAAATCACCGGTGAAGTGAAGGTTCATATCCTCCATCGGCACAACCTGCGCATAGCCGCCGCCCGCAGCCCCACCCTTCATGCCAAAGCATGGGCCAAGCGATGCCTCGCGGATGCAGATCGCGGCGTTTTTGCCGATCGCGTTCAGCCCATCGCCCAGACCAACGGTGGTGGTCGTCTTGCCCTCACCCGCCGGGGTCGGGTTTATCGCGGTCACCAGAATCAGATGGCCGTCTTTCTTGCCCGCCAGCGACTTGATGAACGCTTCGGATACCTTCGCCTTGTCATGGCCAAACGGCAGCAGGTGCTCGCTGGGGATGTTGAGCTTTGCGCCGATCTCCTGAATCGGTTTCTTATTCGCGGCGCGGGCAATTTCGATATCAGACATGGGATTTTCCAAAGTTGCTAGGTTACAATGACTTGCCAAGCGTAGTACCGGGTTCCAGCCCAATGGACGCCGCCCATTCCGAGGCCGCAATTTTGCCCTGCCCCGCCGGGCGGACACGTTTGATCAGGATGCGACCACCGACACACTGGACCGAGACGCCCTCGTCGGTGATCTCGCGCACCCGCCCCGAAATGCCGTCACCGGGCACCAGGGCACAGTCGAACACCCCCAGCTCGGCGCCATCCAGCGTTGTCCACGCCCCCGGAGCCGGATTGGTGCCGCGGATCAGGTCATAGACCTGTCTGACCGGACGATTCCATTCGATGCGCGCATGGATCTTGGTACAGCGTCGTTCATAGGTCGCCCGGCTTTCATCGGGAACGATGTGCGGCGGGTTGCCCTTGCGATAGAGGTCACAGACAGTCAGGACACTGTCGACCGCATGGGGGTAAATCTTCTTGAAATACAGGTCGATGACGGTGTCATCCGGCCCGATCTCGCATTCCCATTGCAGCAGGCTGTCGCCTTCGTCCAGGCCGTCGGACGGGTAAAACCAGGAATAGCCCGATTTGGTCGCACCCATGATGATCGGCCAGTTTACTGCCGAAGGTCCGCGGTGCAGCGGCAGCAGCGAAGGGTGAAAGCAGATCGACCCGTGGGTCGGCGTATCCCGCGCCGCTTCGGGCACGAAGACATTCACGAAGGCCATGACCATCAGATCGGCATCGAAACCGGCCAGCCGGTCCAGAGTGTCCTGATCATCGAAATTGGCGGGCTGGTGGACCGGCAGACCCTTTTCCAGCGCGAACTCCTTGATCGGGTCGACCGGTTTGCCATCCCTGTCGGGCTCACAATAGACAGCGACGACTTCGTCAGTGCCTGCTTCCAAGAGCCGGGCAAGCACATCCTTCCCGAATGCCTGCTGCCCCATCACGATCAAACGCATCTTTTCCTCCCTTTGAGCGGCGCGCCGCCTCCTCGCGGCGCAACCGTCAAAACCTTCTTATTCGGCGGCCTCCTTGTTCACCTTGCCGACGGCGCCGGACTCGATGACACGGGCCAGGTCTTCGCCGTCATAGCCAAGAACCTGTTGCAGGATTTCGCTGGTATGCTCGCCCAAAAGGGGCGAACGGGTGACCTCGACCGGGCTTTCCGACAGTTTGATCGGGCAGCCGACGGTGGTGTAACGGCCACGCTCGGGGTGATCGACATCGACGATGGTGCCAGTGGCGCGCAACCCTTCATCTTCCATGATCTCTTTGGTCGACAGGATCGGACCAACCGGGATATCCAGCGGGTTGCAGATATCCATGACCTCATATTTGGTCTTGGTCATGGTCCACTGTTCGACACGTTCGAAAATCTCCTCAAGCTTGTCGAGCCGCTCGGGCGGGGTGGCATACCCTTCCTTGGTCTTCCACTCGGGCGCGCCGATGACATCGCAGACCTTCTCCCACACCGCGGCTTGGGTGATGAAATAGGTATAAGCGTTCGGGTCGGTTTCCCAGCCCTTGCACTTGAGAATGCGACCCGGCTGACCCCCGCCCGAGTCATTGCCCGCGCGCGGTGTCGCCTCGCCGAATGCGATACCCGCCCCATATTGCGAATATTCCTTGAGCGGCCCGGCGGCCAAAAGCTGCTGATCGCGCAGCTTGACGCGGCACAGATTGACCACGCCATCCTGCATCGGTGCCAGAACCTTTTGTCCCTTGCCGGTCCGCGCCGCCTGATACAGCGCGGTGACGATACCCAGCGCCAGATGCAGGCCCGTGCCGCTGTCACCGATCTGCGCGCCGGTTACGGTAGGCGGGCCATCAAGGAACCCGGTGGTCGAGGCCGCGCCGCCCGCACATTGCGCGACGTTTTCATAGACCTTGCAATCCTCATATTTGCCGGGACCGAACCCCTTGACCGAGGCCAGGATCATCTTGGGGTTGATTTCCTGAATCCGCTCCCACGTAAAACCCATGCGATCCAGCGCGCCCGGTGCAAAGTTCTCGACCATCACGTCGCATTCCTGGATCAGGCGGGTCAGAACTTCTTTGCCGGTCTCATGTTTCGAGTTCAGTTCGATCGACCGCTTGTTGTGGTTCAGCATGGTGAAATAAAGCGAATCCGCGCCCGGCACATCCACCAGTTGCTTGCGCGTGGCGTCGCCAACGCCCGGGCGTTCCACCTTGATCACATCCGCCCCGAACCAGGCCAGAAGCTGCGTGCAAGTCGGGCCGGATTGCACATGGGTGAAGTCGAGAATCTTTACACCGTCAAGAGCTTTCATTTCCTATCCCTCCCGATTTACTTGATCTGGCGCGCCTGCGGGTAACGCTGTTGCGCCACCACCGAGGACGGATTCAGATTGCCGATATTGCCGCTTTCCTTGCCCGCAGCCGGGTCGATCACCGCGTTGATCAGGGTTGGCTTGCGGCTAGCGAATGCTGCATCCACCGCCTGTTTCAGATCGTCGGGCGAGGTCACATGGACGCCCACGCCGCCAAAGGCCTGCATCATCATGTCATAACGCGAACCCGCAACGAACACGGTGGTGGCCGGGTCCTCGCCGCCCGACCAGTTTTCACCATCGCCGCGATAGACGCCATTGTTGTTCATGATCACGATGCAAACCGGCAGGTTGTAGCGGCAGATGGTTTCAACCTCCATCCCACTGAAACCAAAGGCGCTGTCGCCTTCGATGGCCAGAACCTGATTGCCGGTCTCGACCGCAGCAGCCACCGCGCTGCCCATGCCAATGCCCATAACCCCCCAGGTACCCACATCCAGACGGCTGCGCGGTTTGTGGATATCGACGATCGAACGCGCCTGATCCAGCGCATTCGCACCTTCGTTCACCAGGATCGTGTCGGGATTTTCGGCAATGCACCGTTTCAACGCTCCCAACGCGCCCTGATAGTTCATCGGGACATTGTTGTTCTGCAGACGTGGTGCCATCTTGGCCACGTTCGCTTCGACCTTGGCGCGTACCGCGCCGGTCCACTCTTCGGGCGCTTTGGCCCAGTTGTCGCCCATGGCTTCCACCAACGCGGTCGCACAACTTTCGATGTCACCGATCAGCGGCGCCGAGATTTTCTGGTTCGAATCCATCTCGGTCGGCTCAATGTCGATCTGGACAAACGTCTTTGACCCCTTCTCACCCCAGGCCTTGCCCTGACCGTGGCTTAGCAGCCAGTTCAGCCGGGCCCCGACAAGGAATACGCAATCCGATTCCTTCAACACCAGCGACCGCGCCGCCGAGGCACACAGCGGGTGCGTGTCAGGCAACAGCCCCTTGGCCATCGACATGGGCAGGTAGGGAATCCCCAGTTTTTCAACCAGTTCGCGGATCTTGTCATCGCACTGCGCGTAAGCCGCGCCCTTGCCGATGATCATCAGCGGTTTTTCCGCCGATTTCAGCACTTCGATGGCGCGCGACACCGCATCCGGGCCGGGCACCGAGGCGGGCGACGGGTCGACAACCTCGATCAGCGATTTCTGACCTTCGACCGCATCCATCACCTGACCCAGCAGCGCACCGGGGATATCCAGATACACGCCGCCGGGGCGCCCGGTCAGCGCCGCGCGGATGGCGCGGGCCACGCCCAGGCCGATATCTTCCGCGTGCAGGATGCGGTAGGCCGCCTTGGCATGGGGCCGCGCGATGGCTAGCTGGTCCATCTCTTCATAGTCGCCCCTCTGGAGATCGACGATTTCACGCTCGGACGAGCCCGAGATCAGGATCATCGGCCAGCAATTCGTGGTTGCATGGGCCAGCGCAGTCAGGCCGTTCAGGAACCCCGGGGCCGAAACGGTCATGCAGACACCGGGCTTCTTGGTCAGAAAACCGGCAGCGGCGGCGGCGTAGCCCGCGTTCTGTTCATGGCGAAACGACAGCACCCGCATCCCCTGCGCCTGCGCATAACGGCCCAGATCGGTGATCGGAATGCCCGGCACGTTATAGATCGTCTGGATGCCATTGAGCTTGAGCGCGTCGATGAGCAAATGAAACCCATCCGTCAGGCTTTCAGAAGCAGCTTCCGCCTCGGTTGTCGACGAACTTGTTGCGGTGGCTACAGCCATTTCCTTCCTCCAGTGTCAATTCGCGCCGACGGAAGGGCCCGGCTCGGGGCCCTTTGCGGCTAAGCTGTGTTGCTGTTGAGTTCGAGCCTCGTCCAGGTTTTGCGAATGTGCTCATACAGACGCATGGTGTGTTCCCGGACGCGCAGGGCCGCCTCATCGGGGTCGCGCGCTTCGAGCGCTTCGATGATTTCCGCATGATCCACCACCGAGCGCTTTACCCGATCGTCTTCGCCCATGGCCCGGAACCGGACCGCGTGCATATGCAGGAACAGGCCCTCGGCCATGGTTTTCAAAAGCGAACAATGCGAAATCTCGAGAATGCGCAGATGAAACCGCAGATTATCGTCGGAATATTCCGCGATCCGCGTCGCCGACAGCGTATCGTTGTATTTCGAGGCGATCTTGCGCAGCGAGGCGATCTCGCTGTCCGTCGCAACCTCTGCGGCCAGCCGTGCCGCCATGGATTCCAGTGCAGCCCAGGCCACGATCATTTCCAGAATCTCGGCCAGGCTCTTGCGCTGCACGTAGACGCCCTTTCTGGGAACCACGCTCACAAGGCCGTCTGCTTCGAGCCGGGCAATGGCATCGCGCAGGGGTGTTCTGGAGATGTTGAGCTGTTCGGCCAACGAACGCTCGTCCAGCCTGAGATCTGCATCTGCACTATAGATGTCCATCTCGGTTATCGCTTCCCGAAGCCGTTCGTAGACGTGGTCTTTCAGCGTGAAGTTTGTCGCGATCGGTCGCAGCTTCATTACGGTCTCCTGAGTGCCAGCGATCGGCGGCGGTTCAGCTGATATAGTGGTATACCATAGACCAGCGATTTCGACCGGGCAATTGGAATCTTGGATTTTCCTCGCCGCACATGCATCATAACGGGTCAAAGCATCGGGAGACAGGTTTGGTATCGGCCCGTGCGTCAGTGTCCGGGCAGGCAATCCAGTCAAGGCACCATCTGCCAGATAAGGCCGGTATTACCTTTGTTTTATTATGTATTTTTCCAGACTGGAAACCTCACCGAAGCGACACTGTCCCGTCGGCCGTGAAAATGCGCCGCGTCGCGGCGACGATTTTCTTCTCTGCAATCTGGTATTTGGCGCATCGGATACCCGACTCTGGTCGGCAATATTTCATTATCTCGCCGAAAGATTTCCAATTTGGTACATGGTATGCCAATGGAGATTCTTGCCACTGAACATTCAACCTCGCCGCCACTGGAAGTGATGCGCGACGGAAAAGGGCGGCCCCGCAAGGACCGCCCTCTTCGACATTGTAATAAGGGACCTACTCGGCCGCGACGGCATCCTCGATCTTTTCGACGCGAATGGCCGAAAACTTGAACTCGGGGATCTTGCCATATGGGTCGATGGCCGAGTTGGTCAGGATATTCGCCGCCGCCTCGACATAGGCAAACGGGATGAACACCATATCCTCGGCAATCGCCCGGTCGGCCCGTGCCATGATCTCGATCGAGCCACGGCGGGTGGTCAGGCGGATCGTCTCGCCCGGTTCGATCCCCATCAGCTTGAGCGTACGCGGGTTCATCGAACAGTTCGCCTCCGGTTCCACAGCATCCAGAACGTTGGACCGGCGGGTCATCGACCCGGTATGCCAGTGTTCCAGTTGCCGCCCCGTCGTGGCAATCATCGGGTATTCCTCATCCGGGGCCTCATCCGGCGGGATGACGCTGGCCGGGGTGAACTTGGCTTTGCCGCCCGCGCGCGGGAAGCCATCGCCAAACACGATAGACTGGCCCGGATCGGTATCGGACAGGGACGGATAGGTGATCGTCTCGGTTTCAAGCCGGTCCCAGGTGATGTTGTCGAGCGATTTCATCGTCAACTTCATCTCGGCAAAGACCTGAGACACATCGGTGTAGTCCCAGTTCAGTCCGATCCGCTGTGCCAGTTCAACGGTAATCGACCAATCCTCGCGCGCCTCACCCGGAGGGGTCACGGCGGGGCGCACCCGCTGCACCTGACGGTTGGTGTTCGAAACGGTGCCGTTCTTTTCATACAGTGCCGAGGCAGGCAGGATGATGTCGGCATAGTTTGCCGTTTCGGTCAGGAAGATATCCTGAACGATCATCAGGTCCAGCTTCGCCAGCGCTTCGCGGGCATGATTCACATCCGGGTCCGACATAGCCGGGTTTTCACCCAGGATATACATACCTTTGATGCTGCCCGCATAGATCTGGTCGATGATCTCGGTGACGGTCAGGCCCTTTTCATTCGAGAAGTCGTCCGAGTTCCAGACCTCGTTGAACTTGGAGCGGATGCCATCGTCGGTGACAGTCTGATAGTCAGGCAGGAACATCGGGATAAGGCCAGCATCGGATGCACCCTGCACGTTGTTCTGACCGCGCAGCGGGTGCAGACCCGCGCCGGGTTTACCAACGTTTCCGGTCATCAGAGCCAGAGAGATCAGACAGCGCGAGTTGTCCGTGCCGTGGATATGCTGGCTGACACCCATACCCCAAAAGATCAGACCAGCCTTGGCTTGCGCGAAGGTCCGCGCGACGCGGCGCAGCTGATCGGGTTCGATGCCGCAGATTGGGGCCATCGCTTCGGGCGTGAACTGACGCAGATGCTCTTTCTCGGCCTCCCAGTTCTCGGTCCAGCGGTGGATGTACTGGCTGTCATAAAGCTCCTCCTCGACGATCACGTTCATGATCGCGTTGAGCATTGAGACATCCGCGCCCGGACGGAACTGCAGCATTTCGTCAGCGAATTTGCGCATGCCAACGCCACGCGGATCCATCACGATCAGCTTGCCGCCACGCTTGGCGAATTGCTTGAAATAGGTCGCCGCGACAGGGTGGTTTTCGATCGGGTTGGCCCCGATGATGATCGCCACATCCGCATCCTTGATGTCGTTAAACGCCGCTGTCACGCCGCCCGAGCCTGTGTTCTCGATCAGGGCTGCCACAGACGAGGCGTGGCACAGACGGGTGCAGTGGTCGACGTTGTTGTGGCCGAAGCCCTGCCGAATGAACTTCTGGAACAGGTAGGCTTCTTCGTTGGTGCATTTGGCCGAACCAAAGCCTGCCATGCTGCGCGGATCTTCGTCGCGCATCGCTTTCAGCTTGGTGGCGGCCAGGTCCATCGCCTCTTCCCAGGTCGCTTCGCGGAAATGGGTCGACAGGTTCGCGGGATCGACATTCAGGCCCTTAGCTGGCGCGTCCTCGCGCCGGATCAGCGGCTTGGTCAGGCGGTGCGGGTGGTGGATATAGTCAAAGCCGAACCGACCTTTGACGCAAAGGCGGCCTTCGTTGGCGGGGCCGTTGATGCCCTCGACATACTTGACCTTGCCGTCCTTGACCTTCAGCGAGACCTTGCAGCCCACACCGCAGAACGGGCAGACGCTTTCGGTCTCGGAATCGTAGTCCTTGCTGTCTCCGCGCTGTTGGTCATCCAACACAGTGGCGGGCATCAGCGCGCCTGTCGGGCAGGCTTGAACGCATTCACCACAGGCCACACAGGTTGAATCGCCCATCGGATCGTTCTGGTCGAACACCACCTGCGCGGTATGGCCGCGACCGGCCATGCCGATCACGTCATTCACCTGAACCTCGCGGCAGGCGCGGACGCAGAGGTTGCAGTTGATACAAGCATCCAGATTGACCCGCATCGCAACATGGCTGTCATCCAGCAGCGGAATTTTCTCGGGTTCTTTCGCCGGGAACCGGCTGTCGCTGACATCGTTCAGCTTGGCCATGTCCCAGAAATGGCTGGAGGTATCATGCGCCTCTTCCGGCTGATCCGCGACCAGCAGTTCCATGACCAAGGCGCGGGATTTCTCGGCCCGCTCGCTGTCGGTCTTGACCACCATACCGTCGACGGCAGGGCGGATGCATGAGGCGACCAGCGTACGCTCACCTTCCACCTCGACCATACAGGCGCGGCAGTTGCCGTCGGGGCGATAACCCGGCTGCGGCTTGTGGCACAGGTGCGGGATGGTGAAACCCTGACCCTTGGCGGCTTCCCAGATTGTCCAGCCTTCGGGCACGGTGACATCTTCGCCATTGAGGTTGAAGGTGACGGTCTTGTTTGGGCTTGCGTCTAGCATGGCTCTGTCTCCCCTCAGATTTCGTCAGCGAAATGCTTCATGACCAGACGGATCGGGTTCGGGGCCGCCTGCCCCAGACCGCAGATCGAGGCATCGCCCATGACCTGACAAAGGTCTTCCAGCAGGTCCTGATCCCATTTGTCGGCCTGCATCAGCTTCACCGCCTTTTCACAACCCGCCCGGCAAGGCGTGCACTGGCCGCAGCTTTCATCCTCGAAGAACCGCAGCATGTTCAGTGCCGCGTCGCGCGCGGTGTCCTGATCGGACAGAACCACCACGGCGGCGGACCCGATGAACGTGCCCAGCGGCTGCAGAGTGTCAAAGTCGAGCGGGATGTCGTCAATATGGGAGGGGAGAATACCTGACGACGGCCCCCCCGGTTGATACGCCTTGAACACATGACCTTCGGCCATTCCGCCAGCGGCATCAATCACGTCAAGAATGGTTGACCCTGCGGGCAGCAAGTAAACCCCCGGCTTCGCCACCCGGCCCGAGACCGAATAGCTGCGCAGGCCCTTGCGGCCATTCTTTTCGGTGCTGCTCAGGCATTCCGGCCCTTCGCGGCACACTTTGGTGACCCAATAGAGCGTCTCGACATTGTGCACCAAGGTCGGACGATTAAAGACGCCAACCTGCGCCACGAACGGAGGACGGTGACGCGGCAGGCCTTTCTTTCCCTCAATCGATTCAATCATCGCGGATTCTTCGCCGCAGATATACGCACCAGCCCCCCGGCGCAGGTCGATATAGCCGGGTTGAACAATTCCGGCCTGCTCCAACACAGCAATCTCGCGGCGTAGAATTTCCAGCACGGCAGGGTATTCGTCGCGCATGTAGATGAAACAGGTTTCGGCTTCGACCGCCCATGCGGCGATCAACATGCCTTCAAGGAAGACATGCGGCGTGCGTTCCAGATAGTAGCGGTCTTTGAATGTACCGGGCTCTCCTTCGTCGCCGTTCACGGCCAGATAACGCGGGCCTTCGTTCATGCGAACAAAGCCCCATTTCTTGCCGGACGGGAAGCCAGCACCGCCCAGACCGCGCAGGCCCGAGGACAGGACGTCTTCCTGCACCTTCTCCCAATCGCCGCTCTCGCGCAGTTCTTTCAGTTTGGCATAGCCGCCATTGGCCTCATAAGCGGCAAAGGCTTCGTAGTCGGGCAGATGCGCATGGGTGTCATCCGCCGCAATCGCGGCCTGCACCTTTTCGGGGGTCGCGTGGTCGATGTGGTTGTGGCCGATCTCCAGCACTGGAGCGGTGTCGCAGCGACCCATGCAGGGTGCCCGGACAACACGAACCTCGGATGGGTCCAGACCGTCCTCCAACGCCTTTTGCAGCTGCTGGGCGCCAGCCATTTCGCAGGACAAAGAATCACAGACGCGGATCGTCAACGCAGGCGGAGGCGTCTCGCCCTCTTTCACCACGTCGAAATGGGCGTAGAAGGTCGCGGTCTCATAGATTTCGGCCTGACCGATGCGCATTTCGACCGCGAGGGCCGCGATGTGATCCGCACTGATATGGCCGTGTTCGTCCTGAATCAGATGCAGAAATTCGATCAGCAGGTCGCGGCGACGCGGACGGTCGCCCAACAGGCGCGCGATCTCGGCCTGCGCCTCATCCGTGAACTGACGGCCTTTGGGCGTGTGCCGCCCCTTGCCTTTACCTGACTTCCAGACGCCCTTGGGTGCGCCTGATGGCTTGGTATCTAATGGTGCCATGATGCCCTCCGGAAGACCCCGCCATGGGGCCTTAATCAGTGTAAGCTTATCCATCAATTTTTGTGAACTTCAATTAGTTCGTGCTGATGGCTTGATAATTCAAGCTTATCACGGTGCCGTGCAAATCCGGCGTAACGCTTTGACATTCGGCAGTTCCGGATCGCGGATCGGCGTAACTAGGCAAACCTCTTTTTCCAGCGTCGGCTCGACCAGCGGCAGCGCGACGGTTCCCTCGAGCCCGCCCAGCGATTCGACAAGGATCTTGGGAACGATGGTGGCCGACATCCCTTCGGACGCCAAAACCATGGATGCGGTGAACCCGCTGGTCTCGGACTTGACGTCCAGAACCACACCAAGCTCGCTGAACACGCGGTCAATAATGCGCCGGTTCTGCATTTGCGGTTCCAGCAGGCTCAGCGGCAGCTGCGCCGCCTCGGCCCAGGTGATCGAGCCGGTCTGGCCCGGCACGAACTGCTTGGGCGCAAGCAGCAGATAGGTTTCATCATAAAGCGGATCAACACGCAGAAAATCCGGTGCGATCCCCTCGCTATAGGTAAAACCAGCCTCATACTGCCCGTTCTCCAGCCCCTGCTGGATATCCAGCGAGGTTGTGGTTTTCAGACTGACGGTGATGCCGGGGTGTTGCGTCTGCAGATCCCGGACCGCCCGGGCAGCAAAGATGACGGCGGTCGGAATCGCGCCCACCGACAGCGTGCCCGTTGCCTCGCCACGTTTGGATCGGAACTCCTGCTCCATCACCTTGAGGTCGTCCAGCACCTTGCGGGCATGGCGCACCAGAGTCTCGCCTTCCGCCGTGAAACCCTGAAACCGGTTTCCGCGTTTGACGACGGCCGCGTTCAGCTTTTCCTCAATCTTGCGGATACGCATCGAAAAGGCGGGCTGCGACACGCCACAATCCTCTGCCGCGCGGGCAAAATGTTTGCGCCGCGCCAATGCCGATAGAAATTCCAGGTCTCGTAACGTGATCATAGGCGCCTCAAAGTCACCAAAGAAGTGGTTCAGTTTCCGCCATAATACAACCAGCATTGTTGACAGGCTCTGCTCTGTGGTATACCACATACCACAAATCGGGAAAGGAGAGCGGTCATGTTTCTTTCAGAACAGAAGTCAAAAGAGCTGTTGTCGCAATACGGTCTGCCGGTCCCCGAAGGCCGAGCAGCCAAGACCCCCGAACTGGCGGAAACCGCCTGCAAGGAGATCAACGCCCGGCGCTATGTCGTCAAAGCGCTGATCCCCGCGGGCGGGCGCGGCCTTGCCGGAGGTGTAAAATTCGCCGCAACGCCGTCTTCGGTCCGCGAGGTTGCCGAAAGCCTGCTGGGCACGACCCTTGTCACCGAACAGACCAGCGAGGCGGGCGAGCGTGTAGATGCCGTTTATGTCGAGGCGGCGATCGACATCGCAAAGGACTATTTTGTCGCCATTGCGCTGGATCCGAAAACCGGCGCACCGCTGCTGTTGGCCTCTCCGGATGGCGGGGTCACATTCGAACAGCGGTCGCGGATGGATGAGAGCACGGTCCGCACTCATATCCTGATCGCTGAAACCGAAGACAACCGCACCGCGCTCGAACGGTTTCTGAACGAGGTCGGACTCGAAGGTGCCACCGACAGCATCTATGCCGCCCGCCGCGCCTTTTGCGACAACGACATGACCCTGCTCGAAATCAACCCCTTTGCCCGCACGGCCAGCGGCGGCTGGATGGTGGTCGACGCCAAGATTCTGCTGGATGGCAACACCACGTTCCGCCATCCCGAGTTCGAGACCATGGCCTGGGACCTAAGTCAGCCGGAAAGCGAGTTGGAAGCGCAGAAAAACAACATCAATCTGGTCAAGCTGACCGGCAATATCGGTGTTGTTGCAAATGGGGCCGGACTGGGGCTTGCCACCCATGACATGCTGGTCGATGCCGGAGGCGATCCGGCCAATTTCATGGATATCCGCACCACCGCCAAAAGCTTCGATGTGGCCAAGGGGGTCGAACTGTTGCTGGGTGATCCAAACGTCAAAGCGATCCTGCTGAACGTGCATGGCGGCGGCATGACTGCAGCCGACACTGTCGCCGAAGGGGTGAATTTCGCCTATTCCCGGTCCCCGCGTCAGTTGCCGGTGATCGCCCATATCTCGGGCCAGAACGCCGAATGGGGCATCCGCATCCTGCGCGAACGCAAGGTGCCGGTAGAAACCTTTGACACCATGTCCCGCGCGGTCAGCCGCGTCGTCGAAATCGCCGGATAAGGAGGCCGAACCATGTCGATCTTCGTTGATTCAAACACCCGGGTGATCGTTCAGGGCATGACCGGTCGGGCCGGAACCTTTTACACCGATCAGGCGGTCCGCTATGGATCGACCTATGTCGGCGGTGTGCGCCCTGGCAAGGGCGGCACGCGGCATCTTGACATGCCGATGTTCGACACCGTTGCCGAAGCGATAACCGAAACCGGGGCCAATGCCAGCCTCGTCATCGTGCCCGCCCCCCATGCCGCTGACGCCATGATCGAGGCCATCGAGGCCGGCATCGGTGTCGTCGTCTGCGTGACAGAGCGGGTTCCCCAGCATGACATGAGCCGCGTCAAGGCTGTACTTGCGGGCACCGACTGCGTTCTGATCGGCCCCAACTCGCAGGGTATCCTGACACCCGGCCAGTGCAAGATCGGGGTCATGCCAACCCGCAACGCCAAACCCGGCAGCGTCGGGATCGCCTCACGCTCGGCCTCGCTGACATCCGAGGTTCTGGCCCAGTTCAGCAAGGCGGGCATGGGACAGTCCACCACGGTCGGCGTCGGCGGCGACACGCTGCATGGGGTGGATTTCGTGGACTGTCTGATACGGTTCAGAGATGACCCCGAAACCGAAACGGTCGTTCTGATCGGCGAGATCGGCGGGCGGTCGGAAGAAGATGCCGCTGCCTACCTGAACTCGGTCGATTACGGCAAACCTGTAGTCGCACTTGTGGTCGGACGTCACGCCCCCAAGGGTCGCAGGATGGGCCATGCCGGTACATTGTCCGTTTTGGGCGGCGGTTCGGCGCAGGAAAAAATCGCCAGCCTGCGCAATGCGGGTGTCCTGATCGCTGACGATGCCGATGATGTGGTGGCCTCGGTACTCCGGGCCCAGCCGCGCGCCAGGGCATCGTAACGACGGGGCTCCGCGCCTTTATCTGCGTAATGAAGACTGTCGAACGGATGTGCCCAAGCCACTGATGCCCGGCGACCATCCGCAAACGGCAGGGGTATTCGGGACCCGAAACCCTGCTGTTCTTCCGGGAAAGCATGCGCACGCTCCATGGCGATGCAAAACAGTCGCTGGACAAGCTGTTGCCGATGTTCAATTGATTGGAAAACAACCGCCCTGCGGCACGCTCGGCCACGCCCGCTGACCTGCAGACCCGGGGCCGTTTTTCCGCAAGGTCGGCTTGTGCAGTCATATGGGAGGCAACGCCGTGTCAAAGGACACCGACGGTAAGATTTCAAATCCGGCGCTGGACTATCACGAATTTCCGCAACCGGGAAAACTTGAAATCCGCGCCACCAAACCGCTGGCCAACAGCCGCGACCTGGCCCGCGCCTATTCGCCCGGGGTCGCCGATGCCTGCGTCGAAATCGCAAAGTCCCGCACCGAGGCGTTCCGCTATACCGCCAAGGGCAATCTGGTCGCCGTGATCTCGAACGGCTCGGCGGTTCTGGGGCTGGGCAATATCGGCGCGCAGGCCGCCAAGCCGGTGATGGAGGGCAAAGCCGTCCTGTTCAAGAAATTCGCCAATATCGACTGTTTCGATATCGAGGTGGATGAGACCGACCCCGAAAAGCTGGCCGATATCGTCTGCGCGCTGGAACCCACATTCGGCGCAGTCAACCTCGAGGATATCAAGGCCCCCGATTGCTTCGTGGTCGAAAAACTGTGCCGCGAGCGGATGAATATCCCGGTGTTTCACGATGACCAGCACGGCACCGCCATCGTGGTTGGTGCGGCAGCAACCAATGCGCTGCATGTGGCGGGCAAAAGTTTCGAGGACATCAAGGTCGTCTCGACCGGGGGCGGGGCCGCCGGGATTGCCTGTCTGGACATGATGGTCAAGCTGGGCGTGCGAAAAGAAAACATCTGGCTCTGTGACATTCACGGGCTGGTCTACAAGGGCCGGACCGAGGATATGAACCCGAAAAAGGAAAGCTATGCCCAGGCCTCGGATCTGCGGACGCTGGATCAGGTGATTGACGGGGCGGACTTCTTTCTGGGCCTCTCCGGGCCGGATGTGCTGTCGCAGGATATGGTCCGACGGATGGCACGGCGGCCGGTGATCTTTGCGCTGGCCAATCCAGTACCGGAAATCATGCCAGACGCCGCGCGCGAGGCCGCGCCCGATGCCATCATCGCCACGGGCCGGTCGGATTACCCCAATCAGGTCAACAACGTGCTGTGCTTTCCGTTCATCTTCCGCGGCGCGCTGGATGTGGGTGCGACCGAGATCAATGACGAAATGAAGCTGGCCTGCATCTCGGCCATCGCCGCGCTGGCGCGGACCACCACGATTGCCGAAACCGCAGCCGTTTACAAGGACGAGCAACTGGCCTTTGGCGCGGATTACCTGATCCCCAAACCGTTCGATCCCCGCCTGACCGGCGTTGTAGCCAGCGCCGTGGCGCGCGTGGCGATGGAAACGGGTGTGGCCACCCGGCCCATTGCCGATCTCGACGGGTACAAGGAATCGCTCGACGGGTCGGTGTTCCGCTCGGCCCTGTTGATGCGCCCCGTCTTCGAAAGCGCCCACCGGTCCCATCGCAAGGTGGTCTTTGCCGAGGGCGAAGATGAACGCGTCCTGCGCGCGGCGCAGGCCATGCTTGAAGAAACTACCACCTTGCCCATACTGATCGGTCGCCCCGGCATCGTGAATAAGAGGCTTGAAAGGATCGGCCTGTCGATCCGCGCCGGGGTGGATTTCGAGTTGGTGGATCCCGAACACGACTCGCGCCACGCGGAATACTGGCAGACCTATCACGGGCTGATGAAGCGCAAGGGCATCACCCCCGAACTGGCCCGTACGATCACCCGAACCAACACCACCGCCATCGCCGCGATCATGGTCTATCTGGGACAGGCCGACAGCATGATCTGCGGCACCTTCGGCCAGTTCCACTGGCACCTGCGCTATGTCACGCAACTGCTGCAGCGCGACGATCTGGCCCCGGTCGCGGCCCTGTCGATGATGATCCTGGAGGACGGCCCGCTGTTCATTGCCGACACGCAGGTCAACCAGTTACCGACGCCGGAACAGATTGCCGAAGCCGTCATCGGCTGTGGCCGCCACATCCGCCGGTTCGGGATCGAACCGCGGATCGCGCTGTGTTCCTATTCGCAATTTGGCGATCTCGACATTGATTCAGGTCGCCGGATGCGGGACGCGATGGACATTCTGGATGCCGCAAACCCCGATTTCATCTATGAGGGCGAAATGCATCTGGATGCCGCGCTGGATTTTGACATCCGGCAGCGGTTGATGCCCGATTCACGGCTGACCGGCACTGCAAACGCGCTGGTCTTTGCCAATGTCGATGCCGCCAGCGCGGTGCGCAACATCCTGAAGATCAAGGCAAACGGGCTTGAAGTCGGGCCGATCCTGATGGGCATGGGCAACAAGGCGCATGTGGTCACCCCCGCGATCACCGCCCGTGGCTTGCTGAATATGTCCGCGCTGGCCGGAACCCCGGTGGCGCATTACGGCTGACGCGCGGATGCGATGAAAAAGCCCGGCCTTGGAGGGCCGGGCTTGTGACTTCTTGGGGGCGTCTTACCCGACGACCACCTCTTTCAGCTCATCCCCGACATAAGGCAGATACTGCTCGAAATTGTCGGCAAACATCTTCACCAGTTTGGCGGCCTGCCGGTCATATGCCTCGGGGTCGTCCCAGGTGCGGCGCGGGTTCAGCAGCACCTCGGCAACGCCGGGCGCAGCAACGGGAACATCAAAGCCGAAATTCGGGTCCTTGCGGTATTCCACATTGTCCAACGATCCGTCCAGAGCCGAGCTGAGCAGGGCCCGGGTCGCGCGGATCGGCATCCGCGAGCCGATCCCGTAGGCCCCACCGGTCCAACCCGAGTTGACGATCCAGCAGGTCGAGCCATGTTCGATGATCTTGTCGCGCAGCAGCTTGCCGTAGACCTCGGGGCGGCGCGGCATGAAGGGGGCGCCGAAACAGGTGGAAAAGACCGGCTGCGGCTCGGTCAGGCCGCGTTCGGTTCCGGCCATCTTGGCGGTAAAGCCCAGCAGGAAGTGATACATCGCCTGATCCGGGGTCAGCCGGGCAATCGGCGGCATGACACCAAAGGCGTCGCAGGTCAGCATGATGACATTCTTCGGATGCCCCCCCTGCCCGCTTTGCGAGGCATTGGGGATATAGTCCAGCGGATAGGCGCAGCGCATGTTTTCCGTCAGGCTGGTATCCTGATAGTCCAGTTCACGCGTGTCCTCGTCATAGACCATGTTTTCGATCACGGTCCCGAACATGGAACAAGTGGCATAGATCTCGGGCTCGGCCTCGGCGCTCAGGTTGATGGTCTTGGCGTAACACCCGCCCTCGAAGTTAAAGACCCCGCGGTCGGACCAACCATGTTCGTCATCCCCTAAGAGCGTGCGGTTCGGGTCCGCCGACAAGGTGGTCTTGCCGGTGCCGCTGAGGCCGAAAAACACCGCTGAATCCTGGGGGTTTCCGTTAGCGTGGTTAGCCGAGCAATGCATCGGCATGACGCCTTTCTCGGGCAGCAGAAAGTTCATCAGCCCAAAGGCGGATTTCTTATTCTCGCCCGCATATTCGGTATTGCCGATCAGGATCAGCTTTTTCTCGATATTGACGGCGATCACGGTTTCCGAGTTGCAGCCATGCCGCGCGGGATCGGCCTTGAAACTGGGGCAGTTGATGATGGTGTAGTCGCTGACGAAATCGTCCAGATCCTCGCGGTCGGGCCGGCGCAGCATGTAGCGGATGAACAGGTTATGCCAGGCCAGCTCGTTGATGACACGCACCTTGATGCTGTGGCGCGGGTCGGCCCCTGCGATCAGATCCTGAACGAAATAATCCCGTCCCTCCATATGAGCCAGCATGTCCTCGTAGAGCCGGTCGAACGGCTCGGGATCCATCGGCGCATTGTTCTCCCACCAGATGTCGTTTTCGGTGGTGGCGTTGCGCACGGTGAACTTGTCCTTGGGCGAGCGGCCGGTGAATTCCCCGGTGCTGACCAACAGCGCCCCGCCCTGCCCCATCTCGCCTTCGTTGCGTTCCAGGGCGGCTTCGACCAGCGCGGATTGCATCAGGTTGTAGTGGACATTCCCCAACCCCGTAATCCCCTGATCTTCAAGCCGGAATTGCGGGTTAACCCGTCCAGATGACATCGTTCTCATTCTCCTCTTGCGGCGCGGCGCGTCATGGTGAGACGGTGCATACCGGCTGGTCCGGGCTGATGATTCAGCCTGTGCGGCGGGACAGTAACATGCAAGTTCAACGGCTGCCCAGCGGGTTTTGGCACGGTTAGCGCCATCACTTCCACATTTAGCGCAACCAGTTTTTTGGTCTACGTTCTGTGGCTTGCAGCGGGCGCCAATCGCAAATTCAGGCATCAGGTCACAGGAGACGCGAACGCGTCATACGATCCTCATGCTATGCGAGATATTCTTCACGATCTGGTAGTTCTCGAGCCCCTCCGTCCCGCCCTCGCGGCCCGAGCCGCTGGCTTTGACACCGCCGAAAGGGGTTTCTGGCAACGACGCCTCCAGCGTGTTGAACGAGATGTTGCCCGCCTCAACGTCATCCGTCATCTGATCGATGTAGTCGGCCCGGTTGGTAAACCCATATGCAGCAAGCCCGTAAGGCACCGCATTGGCCTGCCGGATCGCCTCGTCCAGCGTGGCCACCGGGTTGATCACCGCCAACGGGCCGAACGGTTCTTCGTGCATGACCCGCGCCGTCTCGGGCACGTTGGCCAGAACCGTCGGCTGCAGGAAGTGACCCTTCGGGCCGATGGCCGCGCCGCCGGTCAGCACCTGCGCGCCCTTGGCGCGGGCGTCCTCAATCAGTTTAAGCAGCGCAGGCACCCGGCGGGCATTGGCCAGCGGCCCCATTTCGACGCCCGGCTCGACCCCGTTGCCCACCACCGTTGCCGCAGCGCGTTCGGCAAAGGTGCTCAGGAACCTGTCAAAGATGCTCTCATGCACGAAAAAGCGCGTGGGCGAGGTGCAGACCTGCCCGGCGTTGCGGTATTTGCGCACCGCGCCGCAGAGCGCCGCGCGCTCGACATCGGTATCTTCGCAGACGATGACGGGGGCGTGCCCGCCCAGTTCCATCAGCGCCCGGGTGTCGTGTTGCGCTGCCAGAGCGGACAGGTGGCGGCCCACCACGGTGGAACCGGTAAAAGCGACAAGCCGCACCGGATCCTGCCGGATCAGATGGGTCGAGATATCCGCCGGGGTACCGAAGACCAGATTCAACACCCCTTTGGGCAGGCCCGCATCGTGGAAAGCCCGAGCGATATGTAGCGCGCCCGCCGGCGTCTCTTCGGCGGCCTTGAGGATGATGGAGCAGCCCGAGGCCAGCGCCCCGGCGATCTTGCGGGCAGGCTGGCTCATGGGGAAATTCCACGGCGACAGTCCCAGCGTCACACCGATGGGCTGGTGATGCACCACATAGCGCACACCGGGGGCCGAGGGGATCACCCGGCCATAGGTTCGCACCGCCTCGCCCGCATCCCATTCGAAAAATTCGCACCCCCGGATCACCTCAAGCCGGGCCTGCGCCAGAGGTTTGCCATGCTCGGCGGTGATCGACTGCGCGATCTCTTCCTGACGCTGGCGCATCAGGGCAGCCGCTTTCAGCAAAACATCAGCGCGGTCCCGGGGGGCGGTCTTGCGCCAGATGCGAAACCCGGCCTCGGCCGCCTGCAGCGCATCGTCCAGATCGCCCAGCCGTGCATGAGGTAGACGGCCGATCTCTTCCTCAGTCGCGGGATTGAGAACAGGCAGAGTCTCGGGGGTCTTCCGCCATGCGCCGTCGATATAAAGTTGCAGGTCGGGATAGATGCTCATGGGGGCCCTCGCATTCGCCTGTTGCGGCAAGGTTTCATGCCGGTGCACCCCGATACAATTGAATTGAGCAAATACTGATATCCGTTTGGCTGATATCAGCCCGTCGCCTGCGCCTCTTTCATTTGGCACGCCGCCGTGCGCAGCGCCTGCAGGAACGCAGCACCCGCCGGTGACAGGGATGCCTCGCCCCGATGCGAGGCCCCGACCGGACCCGCACCGAAGGGCACCGGCCAGTCGACCCGGGCCAGCACCCCGCGCTCGATATCCGGGGCCGCGACATGGGCGGGCATCAACCCCACGAACCCATGGCTGCGCAGCAACGCGCGGTTGGCAAGGTACGAAACCGACTCGATGGCGATATCGGGGGTGAACTGACCCTGCTTGACGAAATACTGGTCGGTCTGACGGCGCAGCGTGGTCTCGGCCGGGGGCAGAATCCAGCTATGGGCCTTGAGTTGTTCGAACTCCACACCCGGCGCACCGGCCAGGGGATGCTGAGGCCCGACAACGGCGATGACCCGTTCGTCAAAAAACGTCTCTTGCACGATCTTGGCCCGGTGGCGGTGGCTGGGCAGGCGGCCCACCACGATGTCGATCTCGCCGGACAGCAGGCCCGGCATCAACACCTCGTTCGTACCCTCGGCAATCTTGATCGCCACGTTCGGGCGATCCTTCAGAATCTGCCCCACCGCCAGCGGCAACAACGCCGGAGAGGCCGCCAGCAGCGTCCCCACCACCACGCGCCCGCTGTTGCCTTCGTTCAGATCATCCAACTCCTGCGCGGCGTTCGAGACCTGCGCAAAGATCAGCTTGCCATGCCGGATCAGCGTTTCGCCAAACACCGTCGGCACGACGCCGCGATTGGTGCGGTCGAACAGCTTGACCTCGAAATCAAGCTCCAGATCCTGAATCATCTTGGTCGCGGCAGGTTGGGATATGCCCAGATCGCGCGCCGCGTTCTGAATGCTGCCGCGCTGCCCCACCGCCACCAACAGCCGAAGCTGCCGCAGTTTCAGGCGCGTCAGGGCGCGGTCGACGATGCGATTGTGACGGGTGACCATGGCTGTGACCTCAGATGACGATGTCGGACTTTTCCCGCACGATGGCCGCCACCGCGCTCATCGCGGCGAGGGCAGAGCTGCGCGGATTATCCGGCAAGGCGCGGCCTTCGATACGGAAGGAGAACGATCCAAACGCGCCGCTGGCGTGGATTTCGTGGATATTGGCGGTGATCGACGGATCGGCCACCAGCCGCACCCGCGTCGCTTCGAACCCCGCCCCGGCCAGCGCCACCGCCGCCGCGACGTTGGCGTTCTTGGGATAGCGTAGCGCCGCCTGCCGCGCGTCCCCCTCGAAATGGGTTGCGGGATCGGTCAGGGCCTCAAGGTCGATGTGATCCTCGGCGGGTGATCCTTTCCACCCAGACGGCGGTTTGCGCCCGGTATAGACCACCTCGCTCAGCCCGCCGATGCGGGCGGCGGCAAGACAGTCCAGCGCCCCGATCGCGCCGCTGGCCAGGATCAGCCGCGCGCGCCCCGCCTGTGCCGCGCGCTGCAGCCTGTCATGCAGCCCCGCATCCGCCAGCGCACCAACCGAAACGGTCACCAGATCCATGCCGCGTTCAAGGATCGCCGGGCCATGTTCGATCAATGCCGAATGGCCTGCGCAATCCACCATGAGATCGATGTCGGCAGGCAGATCCGCCACCTCCGCCACTCGCTGAACCTCCGGGGTATCACCGGCTTTCACTTTGCCGGGCCGCACCAGCAGGACATGGGGCAGGCCCAGATGGTCGCAGACATACCGCCCGATTGCGCCTTCGCCGATGACTCCGATCTTCATGTATCCTCCTGCCTTTGACACCAGATATATGAAATCAAGTGTCGCTGGGTATAGTATTTTCGGATAGCCATATTAGCGCAATGGATTGGCATTCCACCCCTGCCCCGCGCCTTTATGCCCAAACCAGCAAAGACGGAGCCCGCGCAATGCAATACGCCAAACACGAAGCCAAAGCTTATGCGCGCGAGACCATGCGCGGGATCTGGGCCGCAGCGCTGAACCCGTTTGACGCCGATCTTGCACTGGACGAGGCCGCGCTGCGCCGCAACATCCGCCACTGGATCGACGATCTGAGCATTCAGGGCCTGTTCATCGCCGGCAAGCAGGGCGAGTTCTGGTCGATGTCTCTGGAAGAACGCAAGCGCAACATGACGATTGCGGTTGAGGAATGCGCGGGCAAAGCCGGGACAATCATGTCGATCTCGGATCAGTCGGTCGACACAGTGCTGGACCTGGGCCGTCATGCGCAGGAGTGCGGTGCCGACTATGTGGTGGTGCACACGCCGATGCTCAGCTTCTGCCACGACCGGGATGAGGTTCTTTACCAGTATTACAAATACCTCTGCGACCGGCTGGACATCGGCATCGCCATGTGGAGCCACCCCGATTGCGGCTATCTGATGGAGCCGGAGACCTGCGCGCGGATTGCCGAACTGCCCAACATCATGGCCATCAAATACTCGGTCCCGCGCGAGATGTATGCGCGGCTGACCCAAATGGCCGGCGACAGGATTCTGGTCTCAACCTCGGCAGAAGACGACTGGTTGGACAACATCGAAGAACTGGGCTGGCAGCTGTACCTGTGTTCCTCTCCGCCCTATCTGCTGCAAACCCGGAACGACCGGCGGATGCATGAATATACCGAACTGGCCTTTGCCGGACAGTTCGACGCCGCCCGGCGTGTGCGTGACAGCCTGAACCCGGTCCGCGATGCGATCCGTCGCACCAAACCCGGCGGCAAGCCGACCGCCCACAGCAAATACTGGCAGGATTTGCTGGGCCAGACGGGTGGTCGGGTTCGACATCCGATGCTGGAACTGACCGACGCCGAAAAGGCCGATATCGCCGCCGCCTTCGAGGGATGCGGGCTGCGTCTTTGACCGGCAGCTCAAACGCCCCAGATATCATGAAAGGTGATATCCAGTTTCTCTGAAACAAATATTTCCTTGCGCGGGTCTCCTCTAGGCTTTCATATCAGGACCCACGGGTCCAGCTGCGACGCTGCCTAATCCGGAGGAGATCATGCCCCTGCATCCGACGCTGAAGCCTTTCAACTTCAAGAAATGGGTCGAGGATAACGCCGACAAGTTGCGCCCGCCGGTGGGCAATCAGTTGCTGCACAAGGAAGGCGACATGATCGTCATGGTCGTCGGCGGCCCCAACACCCGGGTTGATTTCCATGATGACCCGGTCGAGGAATGGTTCTTTCAGCAAAAGGGCGACATGATGCTGAAAATCGCCGAGGGGGGCAAAATCTATGACGTACCGGTGCGCGAGGGCGAGGTATTTATGCTGCCCCCGCATGTCCGCCACGCCCCTCAGCGCCCGCAGGAAGGATCGGTCGGCATCGTCGTCGAAGCCCCGCGCCAGCCGGGCATGAAAGAGGGCTTCGAATGGTTCTGCTTCAACTGCGAAAGCCTGGTACACCGCGAAGAAGTCGCGCTTGATGGCCCCGAAGGTATCGTAACCGCCCTGCCCAAAATCTATGACGCGTTCCACAACAGCACCGAGGCGCGCACCTGCCCCAAATGCGGCACCTTGCACCCCGGCAAGGGAAAGCCACCGGAGGGTTGGGTGAAGCTTTAAGCTTGAATGTTTAGGCTTGAAATAATTACTGGAACGCATAAGGTTTCAACAAAAAGCGGTATAAACCGCAGTACGCAACAATAGGGAGATTGAAATGAGGACCATGAAACTTGGGCTGTTAGCCGGTCTGATGCTGTCGTCTACGGCGGCATTTGCCGAAGACCTCAAGATCGGCATGATCACTACCCTGTCGGGTCCGGCGGGGTATCTGGGTGCGGATGTGCGTGACGGCTTCATGCTGGCCATCGAGGAAGAAGGCGGCACACTGGGCGGCGTCCCGGTCGAGGTTCTGGTCGAAGATGACGGGCTGAAGCCCGAAAACGGGCGCGCGATTGCCGAACGTTTTCTGGAACGCGATGAGGTCGAGATTATGACCGGCGTCATCTTTTCGAACATCGCCCCCGTTGTGGCTCCACTGACCCTGCGGGCGGACCGGTTCTACATCTCACCCAATTCGGGGCCTTCGCAATTTGCGGGCAGCAAATGCCACGAGAACTATTTCGTGGCCTCGTGGCAGAACGACTCGCTGCACGAATCTGCAGGGATCAACGCGAATAACCTAGGCTACAAGAACGCCTATATCCTCGCGCCGAACTATCAGGCGGGCAAGGACGCTTTGGCGGGGTTCAAGCGCTTTTTCGATGGTGAGATCGTGGGCGAGACCTACACTCAACTGGGCCAGACCGACTATGCTGCCGAGATCGCCAAGATCCGCGCCGCCGATCCAGAGATGGTGTTCCACTTCCTGCCCGGCGGCATGGGCATCAACTTTATGAAGCAATATGATCAGGCTGGTTTGCGCGCCGACGTGCCACTGGTACTGGCCGCACCATCGGCGGATATCAACATCCTGCGGGCCGTGGGGGAATCCATGGTGGGCGTGGCCAACAGCTCACACTGGAACCACGATCTGGACAACGAGGCGAACAAAGCCTTTGTCGCGGGCTTTGCCGAGAAATATGACCGTCTACCCACCGTCTATGCCAGCCAGGGCTATGACACCGCGCGCCTGATCTCCAGCGCGCTCAAGGCAACAGGCGGCAAGGTGACCGAAGATATGGATGGCTTCCGCGAGGCCTTGCGTGCAGCCGATTTCGACTCGGTGCGCGGCCCGTTCCGGTTCAACTCGAACAACCACCCGGTTCAGAACTGGTATAGCCGCGTTGTGGTCGAAGAAGACGGCCAGTTCCGCAACAAGGTCACCGGCATCATCGCCGAGGATCATGCCGACGCCTATGTCGGCGATTGCAAGCTGTAATCGCAACCTGACAACAGGGACCGGCCTGTCCACGATATGCCGGTCCTGAACGCACCCCTTCCCAACAGGTACCCCAAGACGTGTCTCAGCTTGTTTTCGAGCAGTTCCTGAACGGCATCCAGCTGGGCATGTTCCTGTTTCTGGTCTCGGCCGGGCTGACCCTGGTGTTCGGTTTCATGAGCATCATCAACCTGGCCCATGGTTCCCTGTTCATGATCGGAGCCTATTCGATCGCCCTGATCTCAGGCGCGACGGGATCATTCTGGATCGGCTTGATCCTGTGCCTGCCTGTCACCGCGCTGGCGGCGCTGCTGATCGAGGTCCTGATCATCCGACCGCTCTACACCCGCGATCATCTGGATCAGGTGCTGGCGACCTTCGGGCTGATCCTGTTCATCAACGAAGGCACCACAATGCTGATGGGCCGGACACCGCAATTTGTCGACGTGCCTGCCGCCCTATCCGGCAGTGTCGAATTGTTCGGCGTGTTCTCGTACCCGCTTTACCGTCTGGCGATCATTGCTTCCGGCCTGATCGTCGCGGCCATCCTGTGGTTCATCATCACCCGAACGCGGGTCGGGATGCAGATCCGGGCGGGCACGACCAACCGTGAGATCGTGCAGCAACTGGGCGTCAATATCGACGGGCTGAACACCGCGATCTTCGTCGTCGGTGCCATGTTTGCCGGTCTGGCCGGAGCGATGGCCGGTCCGCTGACCTCGGTCGAGGTCGGGATGGGTGAGAACCTGCTGATCCTGTGCTTTGTCTGTATCGTGATCGGCGGCATCGGTTCGATCCGTGGCGCGCTGTTCGGGGCATTGACCGTGGGCATCGTCGATACCATGGGGCGGTCGTTTCTGCCTTCGATCCTGGGTGCGTTTCTGGACCCGGCCTCTGCCAGCGGGATTGCGGCGGGGCTGTCTTCGATGTCGATCTACCTGCTGATGGTGATCGTGCTTGTACTGAAACCCACGGGGCTGTTCCCGGTTGCCGGACGGGCCTCATGATCAGCGAACGTCACCTCCCCAAAGTCTTCGCCCTTGGCGTATTCGCCCTGCTGGTGCTGCCGTTTCTGTTGCAGGCGGCGGGCTCGTCCTATCTGATCTCGACCGCCACCCGTCTGGTGATCTTCGCCATCGCCGCCATCAGCCTTGACCTGCTGATAGGCTATACCGGGCTGGTGTCCTTTGGCCATGCGGCGTTTCTGGGGGTCGGAGCCTACACGGTCGGCATCCTGTCCTTTCACGCGTACGAGGGCGACACGTTCTTTGGCCTGCCGGGCACACTCTCCGGTCTGATCGTACTGCCACTGGCGGTGGGTTTGTCCGCCCTTGTTGCGCTGGCTATCGGTGCCCTGTCCTTACGGACCAAGGGCGTCTATTTCATCATGATCACGCTCAGTTTCGGGCAAATGCTGTTCTTTCTGTTCGTGTCGCTTGAGAAATATGGCGGCGATGACGGAATGATGATGTTTGACGGGCGAAATACCCTGCCCGGGCTGGACCTGAATGATCGCATATCCTTCTACTATTTCTGTCTGACCTGCCTGATCGCATTCTTCTGGTTCTGTCGCAGGCTGGTGGCGTCGAAATTCGGCCGCACCCTGCAGGCGATCCGCCAGAATGAGGCGCGCTTGTCCTCGATCGGAATCCAGCCCTACACCGCCAAGCTGCTGATCTTTGTCATCGCCGGGGCCGGGGCCGGGCTGGCCGGGGCGCTTTCGGCCAACCACACCGAGTTCGTCAGCCCCGCCCTCACCCATTGGACCCGGTCGGGCGATCTGATGATCGTGGTCATTCTGGGCGGCATCGGCACCCTGCTGGGCCCGGTGCTGGGCACCATCGTCTTTCTGCTGCTGGAAGAGTTCCTGCCCCTGATCCTGCATTCCATCGGGCTGGACCTGCTCAGCGAACACTGGCGGTTCGTGCTGGGGCCGATCCTGATCCTGATCGTGCTGTTTGCCAAATCCGGCATCTACGGCCTGCTGTTCCGGGCGAAGGAGTAGGCAATGCTGCAGATCCGTAACCTGTGCAAGAATTTCGGAGCGCTGACGGCGACCAACAACGTGTCATTGGATGTCGAAAAGGGCACGATCCACGCGCTGATCGGCCCCAACGGGGCGGGCAAGACGACGTTGATCGCTCAGATTTCAGGCTATTTGACGCCGACTTCGGGTTCGATCAGCTTCGACGGGCAGGACCTGCTGGCCATGCCAGCGCATCTGCGCCCCCATGCCGGGCTGGTGCGCAGCTTTCAGGTGACCTCGGTGTTCCCCGACCTCACGGTGATCGAAAATGTCTGCCTTGTGCTGCAATCCATGAACCATCAGGTGTTCCGCCTGTTCCGCCCCGCCACCGCCGACAAGGCGGAACGCGCCGAGGCGATGGGCATCCTCGAACGCGTAGCTCTTGGGGCAGAGGCCGAAACCGTCACCCGCAATCTGGCCCATGGGCAGAAACGGCAGGTCGAGATCGCAATGGCTCTGGCCGCCCGCCCCAAGCTACTGCTTCTGGATGAGCCGATGGCAGGCATGGGGGCGGAAGAAAGCCGCCAGATCACCGCCCTGCTGGACGGGTTGCGGGGCGATATCACCATGCTGCTGGTCGAACATGACATGGATGTGGTGTTCGGTCTGGCCGACAAGGTCTCGGTTCTGGTCTATGGCAAGGTGATCGCCAGCGACACACCTCGGGCGATCCGGCAGGACCCTGACGTGCAGCAGGCCTATCTGGGCGGGCATGAGTTTCACGATGGGGCTGTGTGATGTTGCAGGCTGAGAATCTCCATGCCGCTTACGGCTCGTCCAAAGTGCTGTTCGGTATTGATCTGGAACTGCGCCAAGGGCAGTTGGTCGCGATGATGGGCCGCAACGGGATGGGCAAGACGACGACCGTGCGGGCGATCACCGGGCTGACCCCGGCCTTGTCAGGCGCGGTCCGGCTGGACGGTCAGGACATTACGCAGCTGAAGCCGCATCAGATCGGTCAGGCCGGTGTTGCGCTGGTGCCCGAGGGTCGTCAGATTTTTCCAACCCTGACCGTGCGCGAGAACCTGATCGCCACCGCCCGCACCCGCCGCGATGCGACGCAGCCCTGGACGTTAGAGCGAGTGTTCAACCTGTTCCCCCGCCTGCGCGAACGGGCCGGGCAGATGGGGGATTCCCTGTCGGGGGGTGAGCAGCAAATGCTGGCCATCGGGCGGGCGCTGATGACCAACCCGCGCCTTCTGATCCTGGACGAGGCGACCGAAGGCCTCGCCCCGCTGATCCGCCATGAAATCTGGGAGATTCTGACCGAGTTGAAAGCCGAAGGTCAGACCACCCTGGTGATCGACAAGAACCTGGATGAAATGGCGCCGGTGGCCGATTACGCCTATGTCGTGCTCAAGGGACAGATCGCATGGCATGGCGATATAGCCGCCATGCGCGCCACACCGGATTTCGCAGAAACCTATCTGGGGGTCTGACCCGGATGCCGGTCTATCGGGACATGGATCAGCAAACCCTCGAGCGGGAATATAACGCCCGCGCCTCGGTCAGCGATTTCGACGCAGAGATGCGGCGCTATCGCGCGCTGAGCAATCAGGCCTATGCCCGTTGCCGGGTGATCCGCGATCTGCCCTATGGCGATCATCCCGACGAACGGTTCGATCTTTTTCCCGCCGGAGACGGCGCGCCGGTGCTGGTCTTTCTGCATGGCGGATACTGGCGGTTTCTGGGGCGATCCGACAGTGCATTCATGGCGCAATCCATGGTGAATGCAGGCATCGCCGTTGCGGTTGTGGAATACACCCTGGCGCCCGCCGTGACACTGGATCAGATAGTAGATCAGGTGCGCCGCGCGCTGGCCTCTATCCATCAGCAGTCAACCGCACTTGGGATCAACCCGGACCGGATTTACGTCTGCGGCTCGTCCGCCGGGGCGCATCTGGCGGCAATGGCCCTACTGACCGACTGGCAGGCGCAGTTCGGATTGCCATCGAACCTGATCAAAGGCGCCGTTCTCGTCAGCGGCCTGTTTGATCTGGAACCTGTGCGCCTGTGCCAGCCGAACAGCTGGCTAAACCTCAGCCCCGAGGCTGCGGCCCGCAACAGCCCAATGGGCCAGACGCTGCCAGTGGCTTGCCCGGTTATGATCTTCTGGGGCGCAGAAGAAACCCGCGAATTCAAACGTCAGAGTGCCGATTTTGCTCAGGCGTTGCAGACGCAGGGCCTATCCGTTTCCGCTACCGAGATCGCAGGGCGGAACCATTTCGACGTGATCGTAGACCTCGCCGATTCAGACCGGATGCTCTGCCGCGAGACGGTCACGCTGCTGCGCTCAGACTGACCTATGCTACGGTCCGCTATGGCTGGGTAGAACACCGAACCGCTGCTTGTAGTCTCGCGAGAACCGGCCCAGATGTGAAAACCCGCTGCCAAAGGCGACCTGCGTGATGCTGGGCCGGTCGCGCCGGATCGCCAATTGATAATGCGCCGCATCCAGCCGCGCGTTCCTGAGATATTGCATCGGTGTCAGCCCATACCGCTGACGAAAACCCTTTTGCAAAGTGCGCACATTCACTCCGGCCTCTGCCGCGATATCGTTCAGCGTGATCGGTTCGGCCAGATTGGCGTGGATATAGTCAACCGCCAGCCGCAAGGCGCGCGGGGTGGGTCCGGTGTCGGACTGTTCGAGAATGTGCGAGACATTGCTGCGCTGCAGGGTCAGCAGCGCATAGGCCAGATCCATCTCGGCCTTCAGATCGCGGCTTTGGCCATTGCCCAGATGCAGATCGCCGCGATCCGTGGCAGCAGCACAGGCCAGCACCATGCGTTTCAGACGCACCCCGTTTGGCGACCGTAGATCGACCCGTGTGTCAAACCGCACCGGGCCCGGCAATGGCGCACCGCTGAGGCTTTCCGCGACCGCTTGCAAGTGGGATTTGCCGACCTGCAGGATCAGCTTGCGACAGTCCGCCTGCCACATCATCCGGGTGTCTCGATCGGGGTTCAGCAGGGTCGCGGTTGCCGCATCGGACAGAACCTCTTCGCCGCGATGGGTGACGCTGGACGATCCTGATAACGGTATCTGCAACAGGTAGAACGACCCCAACTGCCCGGGATCAATACTTACGTCGCCACCGTAATGAAGATAGTTCAGCGAGACATCGCGCCCCGCCACATGATTATGCGTCACCGCCAAAGACCGGCTGCGGCCCACCCGTTCCAGCCGATGATCACAGAACTTCTGCGCCACGCAGCTGCGCGCCTCATCCAGATCACCGGTCTGAAGCAACGGGAATCGGTTCAGGAAATCAGAGGTCTTGGGTTGGAATACGCGCGTCAAAGGTCACAGCTCCTGCGGTCAGGCTAGCAGGCAAGCGGTTTATTTCAAGCCTGAACATTTTAGATGCAGAATAGTTCGTTTTTTGGATAAACGGTTTCACGCGCCTTGTGCACACTCATCCATACGCAGCACGTGCAGGGAGGATGTGAATGTCGGCAGGCGCAGCAAAACGCAAATCGGTTGCGGTGATCGGAGGCGGTGTCAGCGGCTTGGCCGCGGCCAAGGCCTTTGCTGAACGGGGGCATGACGTCACCGGATTTGAACGCAGCCATGACTTTGGCGGCGTATGGGAATTGTCGCGCTCTTACCCGGATGTGCAGACGCAATCGCCCAAAGACCTGTATTGCTATACCGACCACCCGATGCCGCAGGACTATCCCGAATGGCCCAAGGGCCCGCAAGTGCATGAGTACCTGCTGTCTTACGCGCAAAAACACGATCTGTCGCGGCTGTTTCGGCTGAATACCAACATCAAGGCGATGGAGCGGCGCAGCGATGGGCAACCCGGCTGGACGCTGACGGTTGAGGCCGACGGTGCGGAACGACGCGAAGATTTCGACTTTGTCGCGGTCTGCACCGGTCAGTTCTCGGAAAAGAACATCATCTCTCATCCCGGTCAGGAGACGTTTCAGGATCGCGGCGGGCAGGTGATGCATTCGTCGGAATATACCGATCCCGGCCTTGTGCAGGGCAAGGATGTTGTCGTTCTGGGGGGCTCGAAATCTGCGACTGATATTGCGGTGAACGCCACCAAGAACGGCGCGAAATCCGTGCGGCTGGTCTATCGCGAGAATGTCTGGCGTATCCCGTACTTCGTGGGTGGGATCAACTTCAAACACTTGCTTTACATGCGCGCGCAGGAACAGCAGTTCAACCAATGGGGTAAATCCCCGGCGCAGCGCGCGATTGCTGCGCTGTTCAAACCCCTGGTCTGGGCGAATTTCCGTGGGCTTGAAACCATGCTGAAACTTCAGCTGGGTCTGAAGAAGCATAATATGGTGCCGGATATTCCGATCGAAAAAGATGTCTCGTGTTCCGTTCCCATCGTCACGCCCGGTTTCTTCGAGGCGCTGAATGCGGGTCAGTTGCAGACCACCATCGGATCGTTCGACAGCTATACCGAGGACGGGCTGAAGCTGACCACGGGCGAGGTCGTACCCTGCGACGTCGCCGTTCTGGCCGTGGGGTGGAAACTGGGCGTGCCCTATCTGCCGCAGGCCTATCAGGACAAGCTGATCGAGGCCGACGGCCAGTACCGGGTCTATCGCCTGTCGGTGAATCCCGATCTGCCGGATATGGGTTTTGTCGGCTTCAACTCCAGCTTCTGCACCATCCTGTCGGCTGAAATGATCGCCAACTGGCTGGTGCGCTATGCTGATGGGCAGTTGGCCAATCAGCCTTCGGAGGCGGAGATGACCGAGAACATCGAGATGATGCTGAACTGGCGGCGGAACGAGCGCCCGGCGGCGCAGATCTATGGCGGGCTGTGCTCGGCGCCATTCCATTTCAAGCATTTCGACGAATTGCTGGCCGATATCGGGGCCGCGAAGACCAAACGCAGCAACCCGCTGGCCGAACAGTTTCGGTACCCGGATGCGGCGGCTTATGGTGAATTCCTTGCTTCGGCCCCGCAATACACAGCAACCTGATGACATAACCCAAGGAGGACCCGATGAAAGATCTGGAAAAAGGCATCACCAAAAACGGTGTCGGCTACAAGGAAACGACGTGGAACATTCTGGGGCAGGTCTATTACCCCAAGGCAGTCTGCGAGACCACATTTGCCTTCGAGACCAACTCGAACCCCGGCGATTTTGTGCCCGTCCACATCCACCCCACGCAGGACGAGTTCATCCTTGTGCAAGAGGGCGAGCTGGACCTGAAACTGGATGGCGTCTGGACCAAGGCCTATGCCGGTGATCTGGTGCGGATGCCGCGCGGCATCCCGCATGGCTATTTCAACAAATCCGACAAACCGGCGCGCGCGCTGTTCTGGGTCTCGCCCATGGGCAGGCTGAAGGACCTGTTCGAGGAATTGCACGAACTGACCGATGTCGAGCAGGTGGTGAAAATCTCGGCCGAGCATGAGGTCGATTTTCTGCCGCCCGAAGCAAACGAATAAGACCGGTATCCGGCGGCGTCCCCGCCGCTGGGCTTTCCAAGGGTCACATTTATTTCAAGCTTAAAATTTTAGACTTGAAGTAAATGTGGACCCGACCTAGGCTTTCAATCATACGCTATTCTGATCGGGAGGGCACAATGCGCGTCGCTTGTCTGGGAGGGGGCCCCGCAGGGCTTTACTTTGCCATATCGCTGAAGCTGCGCCAGCCCGATGCCGAGGTTGTGGTGATTGAGCGGAACAAGCCCGACGACACATTCGGCTGGGGCGTGGTTCTGTCTGACGAAACGCTGGACAATCTGGCCGCAAACGATCCCGTAAGCGCCGCGGCCATCCGCGATCACTTTGCCTATTGGGACGATATCGCGGTGCATTACAGGGGCGAAAAGATCGTCTCGACCGGGCATGGTTTTTGCGGCATCGGGCGCAAACAACTGCTGCTGCTGTTGCAGGCCCGCGCGCGGGAGTTGGGCGTTGATCTGCAGTTCGAAACCGAAGCCGCCAGCGCCACGGACTATGCCAAGGACTACGACATCGTCGTCGCCTCGGACGGGCTGAATTCAAAAACCCGCACGGAACTGGCGGCGCATTTCAAACCCGATATCGACATGCGCGCCTGCAAATTCGTCTGGCTGGGCACGCATCAGAAATTCGACGACGCCTTTACCTTCATCTTCAAGGAAACCGACAAGGGCTGGCTGTGGGTGCACGCCTATCAGTTCGACGATGACACCGCGACCTTCATCGTCGAGACCGATCAGGCCACATGGGACGCCTACGGCTTCGGCGACATGAGCCAGCAGGAAAGCATCGCCGTCTGCGAAGCGATCTTTGCCGAATATCTGGATGGTCACAGCCTGATGACCAATGCCAACCATATCAGAGGCTCGGCCTGGCTAAGCTTCCCCCGTGTGCTGTGCGAGAACTGGAGTCACGAGAACATCGTGCTGATGGGCGACGCCTCGGCCTCGGCGCATTTCTCGATCGGTTCTGGCAGCAAACTGGCGCTGGAAAGCGCGATCGCGCTGGCGGAATATGTTGACACCATGCCCCTGCCCGACGCGCTGACGCGCTATCAGGAGGATCGGCGGCTGGAAGTGCTGCGCCTGCAATCGGCGGCCCGTAACTCTCTGGAATGGTTCGAGGATGTGGGGCGGTATCTGAACCTTGATCCGGTGCAGTTCAACTATTCGCTGCTGACACGCTCGCAGCGGATCAGCCATGAAAACCTGCGCCTGCGTGATCCCGAATGGCTGGAAGGGGCCGAACGCTGGTTTCAGACCCGCGCAGGTGGGCCCGAAACA
Source organism: Ruegeria sp. AD2(2025) (assembly GCF_056542385.1). Taxonomy (NCBI): domain Bacteria; kingdom Pseudomonadati; phylum Pseudomonadota; class Alphaproteobacteria; order Rhodobacterales; family Roseobacteraceae; genus Ruegeria; species Ruegeria sp. AD2(2025). Next base: position 59,182 of record NZ_JBQFZS010000006.1, on the reverse strand, counting down.
CCGGTACGCGCGCCCATGTTCGCGCCCTACCGGTTGCGGGGGATGGCGCTGGCCAACCGTGTCGTCGTCTCGCCGATGGCCCAATACAAGGCTGTCGACGGCTGCCCGACCGACTGGCATTTCGTGCATTATGCCGAACGCGCCAAGGGCGGGGCCGGTCTGGTCTATACCGAGATGACCTGCGTCTCGCCCGAAGGCCGTATCACGCCGGGTTGCCCCGGGCTCTACGCGCCCGAGCACGAAACCGCCTGGGCCCGGCTGACCGATTTCGTCCATACCGAAACGCAGGCCAGGATCTGCTGTCAGATCGGCCATTCCGGGCGCAAGGGTTCGACCCAGCTGGGGTGGGAGGAGATGGACGCACCGCTGCCGTATGACAACTGGGATCTGGTCTCGGCCTCGGCGATCCCATGGTCGGACCGCAACGCCACCCCGCGCGAGGTCACGCGGGCCGAGATGGATGCGATCCGCGACCAGTTCACGTCTGCCGCGCAGATGGCCGACCGCGCCGGGTTCGACATGATCGAACTGCACGCGGCACACGGGTATCTGATCTCGTCCTTTATCTCTCCGCTGTCGAATATCCGAACTGATGAGTATGGCGGAAGCCTCGAAAACTGCCTGCGCTATCCGCTTGAAGTGTTCCGCGCCATGCGGGCTGTCTGGCCCGATGACAAGCCTATGTCGGTGCGCATCTCGGCCAATGACTGGACCGGCGATGATGGCGTGACACCCGAAGAGGCGGTTCTGATCGCGCAGGCGTTTGCCGAGGCCGGGGCGGATATCATCGACGTGTCCGCAGGCCAGACCACGACCCAGGCCAAACCGGTCTATGGCCGCATGTTCCAGACGCCGTTCTCGGACCGTATCCGCAACGAGGCCGGTCTCGCCACCATGGCGGTGGGCAATATTTATGAGCCCGATCATGTGAATTCGATCCTGATGGCCGGGCGGGCCGATCTGGTCTGCCTTGCTCGTCCGCATCTGGCCGACCCCTACTGGACCTTGCACGCCGGAACGCAGATCGGGGACCGCCACGCAGACTGGCCCCTGCCCTATGAGGCAGGCCGCGATCAACTCTGGCGCAATGCCGACCGCGAGGCCGAGGCCATTCGCGCATGACCCTGCAAGCCAAACACATCGTGATCAGCGGCGGCGGCAGCGGTGTCGGGGCCGAACTGGCGCAGGCCTTCGCGGAGGCAGGCGGCAAGGTCACCATACTGGGCCGCAGGCTCAGCGCGTTGCAAGAGGTCGCGGACGCAACCGGTGCCCTGCCCCTGCGCTGCGATGTGACGGATGGCGAGGCGGTCCGCGCCGCCATCGACAAGGCCCGCGCCATTCACGGGCCCGTTTCAGTGGCCATCGCCAATGCGGGGGCCGCGCCCTCAGCCCCGTTCCACAAGATTTCGGCGCAGGAGTTCGACGCGACGCTGGCGGTCAATCTGGGCGGGGTGTTCCACCTGTGGCAGGCCTGTCTGGCGGATATGAAAGCGGCGGGTTGGGGGCGGTTGATTGCGGTGGCCTCGACCGCGGGCCTCAAAGGCTATGGCTATGTCAGCCATTATTGCGCGGCCAAGCACGGGGTCGTAGGCCTGACGCGGGCCTTGGCGCATGAGCTTGGCCCCTCGGGCGTCACCGCCAATGCGATCTGTCCCGGGTTTATCGACACGCCGCTGCTACAGCACTCGCTGGATGCGATTACCGATAAAACCGGCATGTCCCACGATGAAGCGGCCAAAACCCTTTTGGCCGGCAACCCGCAAAGCCGCTTTGTCACCACGCAAGAGGTTGCAGGGGCGGCGCTGTGGCTCTGCTCGGACGCGGCCGCATCCATGAACGGGCACGCCATGGCCCTGTCGGGAGGTGAGATTTGACGAACACGCCCGCCTCAAAAGAACGCCTGCGGCTGTGGCTGCGCCTGATCAAGACCCAGCGCCGGATCGAGGCCGAGCTGCGCGAGCGCCTGCGCACCAGCTTCAACACCACCCTGCCCCGATTTGACGTGATGTCGGCGCTGTATCGCAATCAGGACGGGCTGAAGATGTCGGAACTGTCGCGGATGCTGATGGTGTCGAACGGCAATGTTACCGGGATCGTCGACCGGCTGTGCGATGACGGGCTGATGCAGCGCGAAACGGTACCGGGCGACCGGCGCGCCAACCGGGTGCGCCTGACCACGGCGGGGGTGGATGAGTTTCTGAAACAGGCGGCGGCGCATGAAAGCTGGGTCAGTGAGCTGCTGGGCGGGCTGGATGCGCAGACCAGCGCCCAGATCGGGCTGCTGCTGAACGGCGCGCTGCCTGATGCCGGGGAAGGGGCACAAGATGACTGAAACACCAAAGCACTTTATGCTGAGTTGCGAGAACCGGATCGCCACGATCTGTCTGGACCGCCCCGACCGCAAGAACCCGCTGACTTTCGACAGCTATGCCGAGCTGCGCGACTGGTTCCGCACCCTGCCCTATGGCGACGATGTGGATGTGGTGGTCTTTGGCTCGAACGGTGGCAATTTCTGCTCGGGCGGCGATGTGCATGACATCATCGGCCCGCTGACCCGGATGAGCATGAAGGAATTGCTGGCCTTCACCCGCATGACCGGCGATCTGGTCAAGGCCATCGTGAACTGCGGCAAGCCGGTGATTGCGGCCATCGACGGCGTTTGCGTCGGCGCAGGTGCGATCATCGCCATGTGTTCCGATCTGCGCATCGCGACGCCCGGGGCCAAGACCGCGTTCCTGTTCACCCGCGTCGGGCTGGCGGGCTGCGACATGGGGGCCTGCGCGATCCTGCCCCGGATCATCGGACAGGGCCGCGCGGCGGAACTGCTTTATACCGGGCGATCCATGTCGGCCGAGGAAGGGGCGGCCTGGGGGTTCTTCAACCGTGTGGTGCCCGCATCCGATCTGGCCGATGCCGCGCAGGAGATGGCAGCGCGCATCGCCGCAGGACCCAATTTCGCCCATATGATGACCAAGACCATGCTGGCGCAGGAATGGTCCATGTCCATCGATCAGGCCATCGAGGCCGAGGCGCAGGCGCAGGCAATCTGCATGCAGACCGGCGATTTCAAACGCGCCTATGACGCGTTCGTCGCCAAGGAAAAACCGGTGTTCGAGGGCGATTGATGGCAGATCAAAGCTTCCTCAACTGGCCGTTCTTCGACGACCACCACCGCACCCACGCCGCAGCGCTGAATCGCTGGGCCGACGATGCGCTGGCACAGATCGACCACAGCGACACCGATGCCACCTGCCGCACATTGGTCAGGGCGCTGGGGCAGGATGGCTGGCTGCAGCCCACCGCTGCCATCGGGGATGAGGGTCTGGATGTACGGACCCTGTGCCTCAGCCGCGAGATACTGGCGCGTCACGACGGGCTTGCGGATTTTGCCTTTGCGATGCAGGGGCTGGGGACCGGTGCAATCTCGCTGTTTGGCTCGGCCCAGCAGCAACAGGAATGGCTACCGCTGACGCGCAGCGGGCAGGCGATCTCGGCCTTTGCCCTGACCGAGCCGCAATCGGGTTCGGATGTCGCCAACGCGACCATGACCGCCACCGAGGATGGCGACGCCTACGTGCTGAATGGCGAGAAGACGTGGATCTCGAATGGCGGCATTGCGGATGTCTATACCCTTTTTGCCCGTACCGGAGAGGCCCCCGGCGCGCGCGGGCTCAGCGCTTTTGTGGTCACACCCGATATGCCCGGGTTCGAGGTGGTTGAACGGCTGCACACCATCGCCCCGCATCCGCTGGCGACCCTGCGCTTTACCGATATGCGGGTGCCGAAATCGGCGATGATCGGCGCGCCCGGCCAGGGGTTTCGCATCGCCATGTCGGTGCTGGACGTGTTCCGCTCGACCGTCGCGGCGGCGGCGCTTGGCTTTGCCCGCCGCGCGCTGGACGAGGCGCTGGCACGCGTGACCACCCGCCATATCCAGAACGCACCGCTGTTCGATCTGCAGATGGTGCAAGGCCATGTGGCCGATATGGCGCTGGACGTCGATGCCAGCGCCCTGCTGATCTATCGCGCCGCCTGGACCAAAGACAGCGGCGCACCGCGCGTGACACGCGAGGCGGCGATGGCCAAGCTGTTTTCGACCGATCAGGCGCAGAAGGTGATCGACCGGGCGGTGCAACTGCATGGCGGCGACGGTGTCCGGACCGGTAGCAAGGTTGAGGAATTGTACCGCGACATCCGGGCCTTGCGCATCTACGAAGGGGCCTCGGACGTGCAACGGGTGGTGATCGCACGGCAGACGCTTGGGCAATATCAGGGAGGAGACTGATGGCGCAGTATACCGGACATATCGACACGTTCGCGCAGGATAACCTGCCGGCCCCCGAGGCGCAGCCTGATTTCCTGCTGGACGGGTTCGACTATCCCGCCAGGCTGAACGCCGCTGTCGAGCTGACGGACCGGATGGTCGATCGCGGCTTTGGCGATCACACCGCGCTGATCGGCAACGGACGGCAACGCACTTATAAAGAGCTCAGCGACTGGACCAACCGGCTGGCGCATGTGCTGGTCGAGGATCTGGGCGTGAAGCCCGGCAATCGTGTGCTGATCCGGTCGGCCAACAACCCGGCCATGGTCGCCTGCTGGCTGGCGGCGACCAAGACTGGCGCGGTGGTGGTCAACACCATGCCTATGCTGCGCGCCGGCGAGTTGACGCAGATTGTCGACAAGGCCCAGATCACCCATGCGCTGTGCGACACGCGGCTGATGGATGAGCTGACGAAATGCGCCAAGTCCTCGGAGCATTTGAAATCGGTGGTGGGCTTTGACGGCACCTCGAACCACGACGCCGAACTGGATCGTCTGGCGCTGGAAAAACCGGTGCGCTTCGACACGGTCGAAACGGCGCAGGACGATGTGGCCTTGTTGGGCTTTACCTCGGGCACGACGGGCGATCCCAAGGCCACCATGCACTATCACCGTGATCTGCTGATCATCGCGGATGGCTATGCCAAAGAGGTGCTGGGCGTCACGCCCGAGGATGTGTTCGTGGGCTCTCCGCCGCTGGCCTTCACCTTCGGGCTGGGCGGGCTGGCGATCTTTCCGCTGCGGTTCGGGGCGGCGGCGACCTTGCTGGAGACCGCAACGCCACCCAACATGATCGACATCATCGAGAAATACAAAGCCACCGTCTGCTTCACCGCCCCCACCGCCTATCGCGTGATGATGCGCGCGATGGACGACGGGGCCGACCTGTCCAGCCTGCGCGCCGCCGTCTCGGCGGGTGAGACTCTGCCCGCGCCAGTTTACGAGGAATGGATCGAAAAGACCGGGAAACCGATGCTCGATGGGATCGGTGCGACCGAGATGTTGCATATCTTCGTGTCGAACCGGTTCGACGACCACAAACCGGCCTGCACCGGCAAGCCCGTTACCGGGTATGAGGTACGTATTCTGGACGAAACAGGCACCGAATGCCCGCCGGGACAACCCGGGCGCATGGCCGTGCGCGGCCCGACCGGGTGCCGGTATCTGAACGATGACCGGCAGGCGGGCTATGTGCAGAATGGTTGGAACATCACCGGCGATACCTTTGTGCGCGATGACGAAGGGTACCTGCATTTCGCCGCCCGCAATGACGATATGATCGTCTCGTCCGGCTATAACATCGCCGGACCCGAGGTCGAGGCCGCGCTGCTGTCGCACCCCGCAGTCGCCGAATGCGGGGTGATCGGAGCACCCGACGACATGCGCGGCTCGATTGTCGAGGCCCATGTGGTCCTGTCCCAGGGGCATCAGGCCTGCGATGCGCTGGCCCAACAGCTTCAGGATCACGTCAAGGCAGTGATTGCGCCCTACAAATACCCGCGCTCGATCGTGTTCATCGACCAATTGCCCAAAACCGCAACGGGCAAGATTCAGCGCTTTCGCCTGCGCCCGGCGGGTTGAGGCGAGCGCATGTTCACTTGCCCACAGAAGGTCTTGTTCAAGCATTGCGACCCCGCCGGGATCGTCTTTTACCCGCGCTATTTCGAGATGATGAACGATTGTGTCGAGGCGTTCTTCGCCCATATCGGCCACCCGTTCGAACAAATCCACGGTTCCGGCGCGGTTCCCACCGTGAATATCGAGGCGCGCTTTCCCCGGCCCAGCCGGCATGGCGACCGCCTGACCCTGAACCTGCAGGTGCTGCGGATCGGGACTTCGAGTCTGAAATTGACCATCGACGCCCGCTGCGCAGATGAGCCCCGCATGAGCTTTATCGCGACGCTGGTTCACATCGACGATAAGGGCAAACCTGCCCCTTGGCCCGCCGCGATGCGCAGCGCCCTGACCCCCTGTCTTAAAGACGAGGACTAAATGGCCCATACTGAGATTTTCCCCGACGGCTGGGCTCCGGCCAAAGGCTATGCCAATGGCGTTCTGGCCCGCGACGGGCAGTTGTTTGTCGGCGGCCAAATCGGCTGGAACGCGCAGCAGGTGTTCGAAACCCATGATTTCATCGGCCAAATGGAACAGGCCCTGCGCAACATCGTGGCCGTGGTCGAAAAGGCCGGTGGCCAGATCGAAGACATCACCCGCCTGACATGGTACGTCACCGACAAGCGTGAATATCTGGCCCGCCAGCGCGAAGTCGGGCAGGCCTATCGCCGCGTTCTGGGACGCCACTTCCCTGCGATGACCATGGTTGTCGTCGCCGGTCTGATCGAAGACGAAGCCCTGGTCGAAATCGAAGCCACCGCGATTTTGACGTCATAGGCCGCGCGGCTGTTGCTGAACGGCAGGCTCTGTTCGGGTCAGAAATCAACCTCGACAGCAACCCCCTGCTGCACCGCGATATCCACCACCGCCGAGGCGACCGCGAGGTCCTGAAGGCCGACGCCGGTGCCGTCGAACAGGGTGATTTCATCCTCTGACCTACGGCCCGGATGGTCGCCGTTGATGACCGCGCCGATCTGAGTGACATCACCCTCGGCGATCAACCCGGCGGCGATGGCGTGCTGGCATTCGCCGATGCTGATCGACTGGGCGACCTCATCGGTGAACAGCGTGGCGCGGGTGATTAGGTCGGTACCGACCTCTTGCTTGCCCTTGGTGTCGGTGCCCATGCAGGCCACGTGGGTACCCGCTGAGACGTGATCCGCCATCAGCGTGGGCGCAAAGGACGAGGTGATGGTGACAATCACATCGGCCTCGGTCATTCCCTCAAGCTCGACCGCCTCAAAGGGCAGCCCGGCCTCTTGGGCGACGTTTTCGATATTGGGCAGCATCTCGGGATGCATGTTCCAGCCGATGACCTTGTCGAAATCGCGCTGTTCCAGCGCAGCGCGCAGTTGGAATGTGGCCTGATGGCCCGCGCCGACCATGCCGATCACCTTTGCATCCGCCCGCGCCAGCCGATTGATCGACACCGATGAGGCCGCCGCCGTGCGCAGCGCCGTCAGAAGGTTGCCGCCGACAATGGCCTGGACCCGGCCCGTATCAGGATCGAACAGAAACACCGTCGACTGGTGGTTGATGATGCCCTGTGTCTCAAGGTTGTTCGGCCAGTATCCCCCGGCCTTCAGACCAAGTGTCATCCCGGCCTTGTCAAAGCCGCCCTTGAACCCATACAGCGCATCGGCATGGCCGATGGCTTCGCGTACCACCGGAAAGTTGTAGGCATCGCCCGACGCCATGGCCGCGAAGACCTTTTCAACGGCATCATAGCTTTCGGGCCGCCCCAGCAGCGCGCCGATTTCCTTTTCCGGAACGATGATCATGAACGTGTCTTTCTTGAGGGGAGATTGCGGATATCCGGATCAGTACGCCTTGCCGCGGGCCGAGACCGGCCACAGCGCTTCGACCTTGCCGTTTCGCACGCCCACATACCAGTCGTGCACGTTGGCGGTGGGGTCGCAATGGCCGGGCACCAGCCGCAGCTTATCGCCCACTTTCAACGCGCCGCTGGGATCGGAAATCACCCCATGCTCGTCCGAGCATTTGATGTATTCCACATCGTCGCGCCCATAGATGACGGGCAGGCCGCTATCGACCGATTGCGCCTTGAGGCCCGCATCGCAGATGGCCTTGTCCGCCTTGGCGTGACTCATCACTTGCGTCAGGATGAAGAACGCGTTCTCCCACTCGCCCTGATCGATCCGCTTGCCGTTCTGGTCCAGAATCCGTCCGTAATCGGCATCCATGAAGGCGTAGGAACCACACTGGAGTTCGTTGTAAACGCCCGAGTTTGATTCAAAGTAGTAGGACCCGGTGCCCCCGCCCGAGACCAGCTCGCAGTCGATCCCTTCGGCCTTGAGGCCATCAACCGCGTCCCTGACCATCCCGATGGCAACGTCCAGCTTTTCCTTGCGATCCTCATAGCTGTCCATGTGTTGCATCGCGCCCTGATAGGCCTGAATGCCGGTGAATTTCAGGTTTGGTGCGACCTCGACAGCCTTGGCGATCTCGACCACGGCAGGGGTGGTGGTCACACCGCAGCGACCCGCGCCGCAATCGATTTCCACAAACACTTCCAGCTCGGTGCCATGTTTCACCGCTGCCGCCGACAGGTCGGCCACGTTAGCCGGATCGTCGACGCAGACGATGGTACGCGCGCCCAGTTTGGGCAGGCGGGCCAGACGGTCGATCTTGGCCGGATCGCGCACCTGATTGGATACCAGCACGTCCTTGATGCCGCCACGGGCAAAGACCTCGGCCTCGGACACTTTCTGGCAGCAGACGCCGACCGCGCCGCCCAGTTCCTCTTGCAGCTTGGCCACGTCGACCGATTTGTGCATCTTGCCATGCACCCGGTGGCGCATCCCATGCGCCTTGGCATAATCGCCCATCTTCTTGATGTTACGTTCCAGCGCGTCCAGATCCAGCACCAGACAGGGGGTCTGAATCTCGGCCTCGTCCATGCCAAGCGCGGCGGGGATGTCAAAGCCAACCTCAAGCTCGTCGATGTTCAGGGGTTTGTTCATTGTCTTGTCTCCTTACGCCTGCATCCAGGGAAGTTTATCCAGATCCACGTTGCCGCCGGTGATGATAACGCCCACTCGCTTGCCTTTGAACGCGGCAGGGTTCTTGAGAATGGTTGCCAGCGGCACCGCTGACGAGGGCTCCATCACCACACGCAGATATTTCCATGTGATCTTCATCGCTTCGATGATCTCGGGGTCCGAGGCGGTGAAGATATCGGTCACGTTGTTTGAAACAAAATGCCACGTCAGATCCTTGAGCGGCACCAGCAGACCATCCGCAATCGTCTTGGGTGCGTCATCGGCAATGATATGGCCCGCCTTGAAACTGCGATAGGCATCATCGGCCTGTTCGGGTTCGGCAGCGTAGATCTGCGTCTCGGGGGCAAGATTGGACAGCGTCAGGCAGGTGCCCGACACCATGCCGCCGCCTCCGATGGGCGCAACCACCGCATCCAGACCCCCGGTCTGTTCCAGCAACTCGGCCGAGCAGGTCGCCTGCCCCGCGATCACACGCGGGTCGTTATAGGGATGGACGAAATCGCCCCCGGTTTCGGCCTGCACCCGGGCAAAGGTCTCCTCGCGCGATGAGGTCGAGGGTTCGCACTCCGTGATGATGCCACCATAGCGGCGCACCGTGTCCTTCTTGGCCTGCGGCGCGGTGCGCGGCATCACCACGTTGCACGGAATTCCCCGGAGCATGGCGGCATAAGACAGGCAGGACGCGTGGTTGCCAGAGGAATGGGTCGCCACGCCTTTGGCCGCCTGCTCATCGCTCAGCCCGAAGACCGCGTTGGTGGCACCGCGCACCTTGAAGGCCCCGGGCTCTTGATAATTCTCGCATTTGAAGAACAGATCGGCCCCGGTCAGTTCGTTCAGATAGTCCGAACGCATCACCGGCGTGCGGCGGATGTGGGGCTTGATCCGGTTCTGCGCCGCGCGCATGTCCTCAATGGTGGGTATGATCATCTCGGGCCTCATTCTGCCGCCAGTGCCGGGGCCGCGGTGGTCTGGCGGTAATGCTCCTGCGCGGCGGCAACCCCCGATCCCAGACGGATGCCAAGGCCCAGATCGGCCATGCACATCTCGGCCGTGGCAATGCCGGACAACGCCATCACATCGGTCAGGCTGCCCAGATGGCCGATGCGGAACAGCTTGCCCGCAACCTCGCCCAGACCCACGCCGAAGGCCACGTCATAGACATCCGCCGCATGGGTCACGATGTCGGTGGCGTTGAAGCCCGGCGGCGTCAGGATCGCCGACACCGTGTCCGACTGCACATCCGCCGTCTGCGCGCACAGTTGCAGCCCCCAGGCCTCGACCGCTTTGCGCACGCCCGAGGCAATGCGGTGATGGCGGGCAAAGACATTCTCAAGCCCCTCGTCCAGCAGCATCTGGCAGGCCATGTTCAGCCCGTTCATCAGACCCACTGGCGGGGTGTAAGGATAACCGCTGTTGGCATAGCTGTTGGCCATGTCGCGGATGTCGAAGAACGTCCGCGGCAGCTTGGCGGTTTCAACGGCGGCCAGCGCCTTGGCCGAAAAACCGGTGATCGCCAGACCCGCAGGCAGCATGAACCCCTTTTGCGAGCCGGTGACGGCGATATCCACGCCCCATTCATCAAAGCGGAAATCCATCGACGCAATCGAGCTGACCCCATCCACATAGAGCAACGCCGGATGCCCAGCCGCATCCATCGCCCGGCGCACCGCCGCGATGTCGCTGCACACGCCGGTGGCGGTTTCGTTATGGGTGGCCAGAACCACCTTGATTTCATGCGCGGTGTCGGCGGTCATAATCTCTTCGTACCGATCCGCCGGGATGCCCTGCCCCCACGGGGTTTCAACGATCTGCACGTCCAGCCCATGGCGCTGGCACAGGTCGATCCAGCGATGGCTGAACATGCCGTTGCGCGCCATCAGCACCTTGTCGCCGGGGCTGAGCGTGTTGGAAATCGCAGTCTCCCAGCCGCCGGTGCCGCTGCTGGGGAAGATAAAGACCTCGGCGCTGGTGCTTTTCAGAACCTTGCGCACCCCGTCGCGCGCAGGGTGCAGAATGTCGGCAAATTCGGCCGAGCGATGGTCCATCGTCGGCATATCAACGGCACGGCGCAGCACCTCGGGCATGTTGGTGGGGCCGGGGATGAATACGGGGTTCTGAAAGCGCATATTGGTGTCCTCATGACGGTGACCGGCAAACCCTACGCAAGGGTCCTGAAAAAGAAAATTTTTTTGAAAACTGGTTATTTTTCTGAAAAATCAGTAATTAGTTAATGTTTACAGCGTGTTGTATTTTTCACTATCCAGAAGTGTTTTTCACTATCCAGAAGTGTTTTTCATTATTAGAATTTTTTGAAACCGATCTTGTTGAATCAGAGGGGATCATGGACCGCAAACCAAGGCGTCTGGGACGCCCCAAAAGCTTTAATGCACCCGCCGCAAAGACCACGATTCAGGCGCTGGACCGGGCCGTCGATGTGCTCGAAGCGCTGGCCGGTGCCGATGGGCTGACCCTGACCGAACTAGCGCGGCAGCTGGATCAGTCTCCGGCGACGGTGTACCGGGTTCTGTCCACCCTCGAGGCACGGGAATTTACCGAACTCGACCCGCCGACGCAGTCCTGGCATATCGGGCCACTGGCCTTTCGCTTTGGTTCGGCTTTCCTGCGCCGCAGCGGCATCATCGAGCGCAGCCGCCCGGTGATGCGGACCCTGATGCTGGACACTGGCGAGACCTCGAACCTCGGGATCGAGCGCAAGGGCGAGGTGATGTTTGTCAGCCAGGTCGAAACCAACGAATCCATCCGGGCGTTCTTTCCGCCGGGCACTTCGTCTCCGATGCATGCCTCAGGCATCGGCAAGGCGCTGCTGAGCTGTTACACGCCCGATCAGATCAAGGCCTATATACGCGGGGCCGGTCTGCAGCCATTCACCGACCGCACCATCGCCAGCGCCGAACAGCTTGAGGCCGAACTGACCGCAATTCGCGCCCGGGGTTGGGCACTGGATGATGAGGAACGAACCGAAGGAATGCGCTGCATCGCAGCCCCGATCCGCAATATGTACGGCGAGGCGGTGGCGGGAATCTCGATTTCGGGCCCGACCAACAGGCTGCCCGACGGCAAGGTCGATCAGGTCAGCGCTTCTGTCACCGAGGCAGCACAACAGATTTCCCACAGCATCGGCTTTTCCGGCTGAGGCGCAGCGCATTCGGGCCGCCTTTGAAAAGGTTGGTTTATGTCCGGATTTCTGCTAAGTTTTTTTGGGTAATTTGTAGGCTGCGAGATCAGCATGTTTTATTCTGCAAGGCATTTCTTTTCGTTAGGACGTATCGCCGGTTTGTCGGCGCTCATCCTCTCACATGTGTTGGCGGGTCCGGTTTCCGCGCAGACTTTGTCGGCCCAGGCAGGGCGCGCAGTATCGGTCGACCCGATAGCAGCGGCGAATGATCTGTCGATGCAGAACGCCTATGGACGGGCCCTGTTTCAGTTCCTGCGGTCCAATCCGGGGCACCTAAACGATCAGCAATTCTATGTAAATCTTGTCGCCTATCTGGTCTCGACCAAGCTGGACAATAACTGTCAGGACGCGTTCGCCAATGAATTCGAACGGCGGGATTTCTTTACGCGCTCATTGCAAATGGCACCGCAACTGCAGCAGGTCATCGCGGGTAAGACGATCCCCGAACGCTTTGAAGTCAGCTATCAGATCATCACCGGCGAGTATGACTTTACCACCGGCAGTCTGCCGTTCAGCCGCCTGAAAAGCGTCGGCGAACAGCTGGGGCACTCCATCAGCGCCAATCAGGCGCGGAACTGTGCGGCGCAGATGCTGCAGGGCGCACAGGTCGATACCAACAGCTTCCCCTGGAATTTCAGGGTGGTAAACGAAGCCGGGCAAAACGAAACCCCTGGCTTTCCCTTTGCCAATGCGTTGCAGGTAAATGCCGCCGACGCGCGCACCTTGTTCGAACAGTTTGGCAGACAGCTTTATTCCATCGTCGGCTATCAGGTCCTGGCGGCCAACGATGGCACCCACCGGGTTCAGGTCATCCCGACCGACGCGCAGTTGTTCGGGCTGTCCGACAATGCCGTCGTCCGTGTGCAAACCTTTGCTCACCCCACGCTCAGCCAGCCGACCTATCTGGATGTCGCCAATAATTTGGAGCTGATATCGGAACGTCTGGGTTTGGACAGTGCCGTGACGCTGGAACAGCAGGGTTTTCGTGCAGTTGCCATCGGCACCGCGCAGGGTCGTGGCACCGGCGTGACAGCCGGCAGCACCTACAAGGTAACCGGTTCGGCGGCAGTCGGCGCCACCAGTTTCATCATGCGCATCGCCGCGCCCCAGCTTGATCTTCAGGTGCCCGAACTGCGCCACGTCCCGGGCGCAAAGCGGTACCTCACGTTGTATGGCGAGGTTGATTTCAACAACGTCACGAACACATCCGCGCCTGTCATCGGGCGCGCCGTGGTGCTGCAGGTCAATCCGGACGGGCAGCTGAGCGAAACCAACGCCTACCCCGTTGGAGGCCAATTCACCATCTCACAAGAGCAAGCCGCCGCCCCGGCCGGAAGCGACTGAGCGGCACCCCGGCTGAGACCAACGCGCAAGACTGATGCCCCGTCTGATCAGATATCGCAAATCGCCCCGGAATAGCGCGAAAGGGCCGCCGGTTCGCAGTACCGACGGCCCTTCCTGCTCGACCGCTGCGTTCACTCGATGAACGTGCGCGCCAAACGGTCCCGCAACGGCTGTGCCAAATAGCTCAGCGCGGTGCGTTCACCGGTGTTGACGAACAGATCGGCGGGCATCCCCGGCACCAGTTCCAGCGCGGCGACCTGTTCAGGCTGCGCCTGATCCAGCTTGACCTGCGCCAGATAATAGGGCTCGCCGGTGCGGTCGTCCTCAAGGCTGTCGGCCGAGATATCAGTGATCCTGCCCGTGGCCTCGGGCACCTCACCCTGATCAAAGGCGGACAGGCGCACACGGGTCGACTGACCGACATAGAGCTTCTCGATATCCGCCGTGTTGACCTTGGCCTCGACAATCAGGGGCTGGTCGGCGGGAACGATGTCCAGAATGGGCTCACCCGGGCGCACCACGCCGCCTGCGGTAAAGACCGTCAGGCCAACAACACGACCGCTGACCGGCGCGGTCACGGCCACCCGCTTGCGGCGCTCGGAAGCGCCCACATATTGCGGCTCGAGCGTGGCCAGCAGAGCCTCGACCTGCGCCAATTCGCCCGACACCGCCTCGGCGCGTTGAGTTTCCTGACCGATACTGGCCAGCTTAAGCTCACTGATCTGATTGCGGGCCTGCGCCTCTTGCGTGGTCAGCGAGGCATCGACGCCGGTCAGGCGCTCAATCTCGACCCGGCGATTATTGACCCGGTTGGCGGCCACCAGCCCTTTGGCCTGCAGGGTTTCCAGATTGCCAAGCTCCTCGCGCGTGATCTCCATCTGGCGGGCATTGGCCTGACGCTGCGCCTTCAGCCCCTGAATCTGGTCCTGAAGGTTCGCGATTTGCTGGTCCAGCAGGTTGCGTTCTGCTGCGCGGGTGCGGATTTCGGCGTCGAACAGCAGTTTCTGGGTCAGAAAGGCATCCTCCCATCCCTGACGGTCCATCCGAACGCGCATCATCTCGGCGACGTCCCCGCGCCGGAACTGATCCTCGCCCCTGATCTGTGCCACCAGCCGCGCGCGGCGAACGGTCAGCTCGCCCAACTGGCTTTTGATCACGTCAAGATTGACGTCCAGATCGGTGCTGTCGAGTTCGACCAGAACCTGCCCCGCCTCGACCAGATCGCCGTCGGCCACCAGAATGTCGCGCACGATGCCGCCGTCCAGATGCTCCACCGTTTTGCGGTTGCCTTCGACCACGAACGAGGCCGGAGCCACCACCGCCCCGTCCAGCTTGGACGACGCGGCCCAATAGGCCGTTCCGCCGACGAATCCGGCCACGATCAGACAGCCCAGCAGGACGAAACCCTTGATGCCTGAACCGGCAACCTTCTGTTCAACCCGGTTATAGTCTTCCAGACGCAGGACGCTCTGATCGGGTGCGTTGTAAACTGCAGGTGTCATTGAGCTGCTCCTTTCTGAGCGGGCGGCTGCGTATCGCGCGCCGCGATCTGAGTGTGTTTCTGCGGCGGCAGACCGGTCTGCCGGGGACGCAGCATATCTTCCTTGTTGCCAAAGCCGGTCTGCGCCCCTTTGCTGAGGGTCAGGACCTTGTTCACAGCCTCCAGCGTGCTGGGGCGATGGGTCATGACAAAGGTGATCGCCCCGCGCGCACTGGCACCCCGGATCGCGTTGCGCAGAGCCAGCTCGCCTTGCGCGTCGAGGTCCGAGTTCGGCTCGTCCAGCACCAGAATGAAGGGATCCTTATACAGCGCGCGGGCCAGAGCGATACGCTGACGCTGACCGCCGGACAGGTGAAACCCGTCGCCCAGCTGGGTGTCATAGCCATCGGGCAGGTTGCTGATCAGGCCGTGCACATCGGCGGCCACGGCGGCCTCGAACACCTTGGCATCGTCGACCGAGGTCGAAAAGCGGGCGATGTTTTCGCGGATGGTGCCGTCGAACAGTTGCACGTCCTGCGGCAGATAGCCGATCATGTGGCCCAGATCCTGCGGGTCCCATTTGGCCATGGGCGTGCCGTCCAGCCGGATTGCGCCACGCTGCGGCGTCCAGATACCCGCCAGCATCCGCGCCAAGGTGCTCTTGCCCGAACCGCTGTGACCGATCACGGCCATCACGTCCCCTGCGGACAGCGCAAACTCGATCCCGCCGATGGTCGCGTTGCGCGCCAGCGGTGGCCCGGCCTGCGTGATCATCGTGTTGATCGAGAATTGCGGACGCGGCAGCGCCAGACGTTTGGGCTGCACCGGGAACGCCTCATCCAGCGCCCGCAGGTTCTTGTAGGACCCCCGCGCCGCCAGAAAGCCGCGCCACTGGCCGATCAGTTGATCAATCGGGGCCAGCGCGCGGGCCAGCACGATGGTGGCCGCGATCATCAC
The DNA here is from genome assembly GCF_056542385.1 of Ruegeria sp. AD2(2025). NCBI lineage: Bacteria > Pseudomonadati > Pseudomonadota > Alphaproteobacteria > Rhodobacterales > Roseobacteraceae > Ruegeria > Ruegeria sp. AD2(2025). The sequence continues at coordinate 43,245 of NZ_JBQFZS010000006.1, read as the reverse complement.
CCCGGCGGTGGCCTGACCGGTGATGGCCAGCGCCGCGCCAAGGCCCAGCATACCCGACTGCAGCGCCATGCGGATCGTCTTGGACAGAACCGAGAAACTGGCGATACGGTCGGCCACGCGGGTTTTCAGCGTATGTGCATCCTGTTGCAGAGCTGTCCAGCGCCGGGCGAGATCACCATTCATCCCCATGGCGTGGACAAGCTCTGCATTTTGCTCACTTGCGGTGAACAAAGCATCGGACCTGCTGCGCGCGCGGGATGCATCCTGCATGACGCCGGCGGCGCGCGAATTGTTGATCAGGGCCAGAATTGTAAGGGTCAGCGCTCCGGCAAGGCCAAGCGCGCCCAGATAGGGGTGCAGCATGTAAAGCACCGCCAGATAGATCGGAATCCACGGCGCGTCGAAGAATGCGATCAGCGTGGGTCCCGAGATAAAATCGCGCAGACCGGTGATATCTGCGGCCGGGTTGTCTGTGGCGTTCGATTTGCCCTGCAGGCGACGACGGATCGAGGCCTGCAGCAGCGGCGCGCCGATCTTCAGTTCGAACCGCGCGCCCAACCGGTTCAGGATACGTACCCGCATCAGGTCCAGCAGGCCGGTGACGATGAACACGCCTCCCAGCAGCAGCGTCAGGGCGATCAGGGTGTCCATGTTCTGGCTGGTCAGCACGCGGTCATAGACCTGCAGCATATAAAGCGGACCGGCGAGCATAAGGAGGTTGAGAACAAGGCTGAAAAAGCCGATTGCGAAAAAGCCGCCTCTCAGTGAGGCCCAGGCTGTTTTGACGGATGATTTTTTCTGAAACATGACGGTGATCTCTTTTCAGGGTGAATGGGTGGCGACCTGCGCCGCCACCCTTTGGTCTCTTGATCAGGCGACGAAGTCGTCGTCTGTCAGGTCGCTGGCATTGACGCCCGCCAAACGGACCGAGTTGTCCGAGGAGAACGACAGAACCACGTCGGCCCCATCCTGGCTGACGTTCAGCGGGCCCTCGAAGTCACCGAATGCCAACTGGTCGAAGCCAGCCTGGAAGTCCTGAATGACGTCGTTGCCGAAGTCGCCCTCGAAGACGAAGGTGTCGTTGCCTGCGCCACCGATCAGGATGTCATCGCCACCCTCACCGTTCAGCACATCGTCACCCGCCTGACCGTTCAGGGTGTTGGACCCCGAGTTGCCCGACAGAATGTCGTTGCCGCCATTCGGGCTGCCTGCGTTGTTCGAGCCGTTGATGTTCTCGAACCCGAAGACCTGATCCAGCGTAGCCCCATCCGGCGCGTTGACCTGTGCAACACCGTTGCCATCCTCATCGAGGTCCAGAACAACGCCCGGCCCTGCGGTGAACAGCGCGGTATCGATGCCTTCACCACCGATGATGATGTCTGCACCACCGAACGAGTGGATCGCGTCGTTTCCGGCACCGCCGTCGAGGATGTTGAACTCGTTGTTACCAAGCAGCAGATCATTACCGCTGGTGCCGATGACATTCTCGAAGTCATCGATTTCAGCAACGATCACACCGTTCTGGATGATGGCACCGTCCTGCGGACCCTCATCCCCATTGCCAGCCGGGTTCGGGGCAGGACCGCTGAGGTCCAGATCAACGGTGACACCGTTGAAGCCCGACACATCGATGGTGTCGCTGTCACCCGAGCCCACTACCCGTTCGATCGAGCTGAGGATGTCGGTTTCGATCTGGTTGTCGATGACATCGAGGCCCGACACACCGGTGTTGGTCGCAGGATCGATCTCTGCACCGGCATCCACCAGCGTATCGCGAACGATCGGACCATTGTTGCCACGCGGCGCATTGTGCAGGTGGATCGCCGAGGCAACGCCTGGGACCGGTGTCTGCAGGTCAGCTTCGTTCAGGCCAACAACAGACAGGGTGGACGAATAGCTCACCTCGCCCGTGTGCAGGTTCTGCGTGATCACCAGCGTACCGGTTCCGGTCGCGTCGCTGTCAGAAACCGGCCCCGGCTCCTGTGCCGCGTCCAGACCGCCCGACAGTTCGATGGTCCGAATGCCGTTCACCGTCTGGTCGGACACAAGGTTGTCCAACTGCCCGCGAATTTCCCCGCCGGGGAAGTCCGAGGTATGCACGTTGAAGTACAGGTTCCCGGCCAGAGCTTCGGACACGAAGGTTGCGCCATTGTCGACTGCCGTATCCTGAAGCGAGGCACCCGCCTCATCATTCGGGATCAGCACGTCTTCGGTCACAACGCTGAAGCCAGTGTCGCGCACCGCCGTGCCGTTGCCATTGGCATCCAGGCTGACCTTGACCGACACGTCCAGATCCGAGAAATCGGCTGTGTCGAACCCTTCACCCCCTTCGATGAAGTCATTTCCAAGGCCACCGACGATCACGTTGTCACCGTCACCGGTGATCAGAACGTCATCCCCTGCTCCGCCGTTGACGACACCGTTGATCTGACCGAGGTCTACAACGATGTCGTCTCCGGCACCCAGCAACACGTTACCATTTACTACACCTTCGTCATCGTTAACGAATGTCACTGAGCCTGCCTCGGTCGCGTCAATGGCGTTGACCTGACCCGAGATTTCACCTTCGTTGATGATGGCACCCAGAAGTTCGAGCCCACCATCGATGCGGATACCCGCCGCTGCGTCGCTGTCTTCCGACCCCGCGATCACACCGCTGTTCTGCACCAGCCCGGCAAAGCTGGCGTCTTCGACATTGCTGAACAGACGCAGACCGTCGCCAACCTGATTGCCTTCGGTCGCATCGCCGCGACCCTGGAAGGTGCCTTCGTTGAAGATCGCAGCCGAAACCACGTCTCCGTCCACATCACCGGTTTGCAGCGATACTGCCGATCCGTTGTTGCCAAAGCCCGCATCCACCAGACCGGTGTTGGTGAAGGTATAGTTATCGGCGGTGCCATCGGCATAAACTGTGCCGTTGCGCTGATCTCCGGTGCCCAGAATGTCGCCTTCGTTGCGCACATCCAGACCAAAGCCGTCAATGTTCAGCGCGCGGCTATCCGAGGTCACAGTGCCCGTGTTCAGGAACGACCCGCCCGAGTGATCACCCGTGCCGAAGTAAACACCGTTCTGCACACCTGCAATCAGGCCCGAGTTGGTCAGCGTGCCCTTGAAGTTCACGTTGTTGACCACGCGCACACCTGCGACAGTGCCGTTAGCGCCTTCCGACAGGATGGTGCCAGTGTTGGTAATCGTCGCGTCAGTCGTGCCCGAGTTACCTGCATTGCCGACCCGCACACCGTCACCGGCCAGACCAACATTGGCAGCGGCATTGCCACGGCCGATGATGATGCCGTCATTTTCCAGCGTGAAGGTGTTTGCACCGTCCTCGGCCCCGCCGATTTCGGCACCAACGCCCGAACCCTGATTGCCGTCGCCTGCATCGATCAGACCATTGGCCAGGTTGCGGACCGAGAAGTCATCCGCAGTGCCATCGGCATAAACCGTGCCGTTGCGCTGATCATCGGTGCCCAGAATAGTGCCGCCGTTGGTCAGATCAACTCCGGTGCCGTCGATGTTCACCGCGCGGCTGCCCGACTGGATGGTTCCAAAATTCAGCACGTCCAGATCATGCTCGGCCTCACCGATATACAGACCATTGCGCACCCCTTCGATCACACCAGTCGAGGTGTTCAGGATACGGCCCTCAGCCGCTGCGCCGTCGGCGATGCGGATGCCACCGGCGGTGCCCTGATCGCTTTCGGATGAGATCAACCCGCTGTTGACGATGTCGGTTTCCGAAATGGTGCCCTCGGCCCCGTTGTTGATGCGGATACCATCACCGGCGCCTGGTGTGTTCGACGCTTCCTGGCCACGGCCCTGAATGGCCGCGCCGAAGCCGTTGAACAGGGTGTTCGACACCCGATCACCAACCTCATCGCCCACCTGCAACGAGATACCGGCGCCGTTGTTGCCCGCACCCGCGTCGATGGTGCCACCCGAGAAGTTCGAGATGCTGACATCTTCGGCGGTCGAGTTGGTGTAGATCGTGCCATTGCGCTGATCGCCGGTGCCGATGATGTCACCAAAGTTGCGAACGCTGACACCTTCGCCCTGAATATCGACCGCGCGGCTGTCCGAGGAAATCACGCCGCCCCGGAAGTTGTCCAGAGTACCCGAGCTGCCTGCGCCTGCGAACTGAACGCCGTTGAACTCACCCGCGATCTCGCCAAAGTTGCGAATGTCGGCGCTGCCGGTGACCTGAACGCCGGTGGCCAGCGCGTCGGGGCCCGAGTTCGCCTCGATGCTGCCCGAGCGGAAGTTGAAGACCTGCGCGTTTTCACCTTCAACCGAAACGGCTGCCACGGCGTTGTTGGTGGTGATCTGGCCAAAGTTCAGAAGACGCGCGAAATCATTGTCCAGAACAAAAGCCGGCGTATTGTCAACCACTGTGTTCTGGAAGAAGCCGTTGGACAGTGTCTGCCCGTCACGAACGGTTTCCTGCGCCAGTGACGAGGTCGTCAGCAATCTGGCGCGCAGGGATGCGAGAAAATCGGAAAGCATTGGAATCTCCGTGCTTGAGTTAAAACTAGGCGGAGATCCAACCGGGGGGCCGTCTGTCCGCTGTCTCAACAAGGGCGCTTCCGCTGATGTTTTTGAAATTTTTCCTTTGAATAGGGCGCATAACCAACGCGAATACTCACGCAGATCGTGAGGCGAGGGCGGTTTGAAATATTTCTAAATCAATATCTTATCGGTATCGCCCGACCTGCCCGATCCTATTCACTGACACCGTTTCACAAAAAAGTAGGCTCTGGTTATGCAAGTTTGCGGCATTGCAGCAGACAAAAACCAGCCGATTGGGCGGGGGCATCACGTCCCGACCAGCGGCTGCCGTTGTTTCAGCTATGTGTGGAAACCGGTTTGCGCAGGATATCGGCGTTGCGCGAAGCAACAGTGCCGTTCGGGGGCGCATTGCAGATGTGGGCGACCATCGCCTCGATGATCTCGGCGTTGGGATATTGCGGGCGGGTGATCACCCCAAGCTCGCGCATATTGCCCCGGTCGTCGAAGGGGATGAAACTGAGCCCGAAACCATCGCGTTTGAACTGTTCGGCAGCGATTGCGTTGACCATCGTGCAGGCGTCGCTTTGCGCCACATAGCGGCAGACGGTTTCAAACCGCGCGGTCTTTACATCTATGCCGGTTGCTTCGGCCACAGCCTCCGAGGGTTCCGGCAGGTCGCGTTCCAGGTCATAGCCGAACGATATCGGAAACCGGATCAGCTGAGCCGCCGGGACCTCATGCGCCCAGATGCTGGTCTTGCGGCTGAGCGGATGGTCCGACCGGACACCCAGATAAAGCGGCTCAAGCCAGAGCGATGTGAAATCCATCGAGCATTTCGAGTTACGGTAGATATGATCGAAGCTTTTGCGCGCGATGAACGCCATATCGACCGAGCGGTCCTCGACCATCTTGGCCAGCGCAACCGGGTATTCCTCGACAAAGACGATTTTCCGGTCGGTGGCCGCCTGCGCGAACAGATCGCGGAAATAGGACGAAAGATATGCGGCCAGCGTCGGGGTCATCCCCAGACGGACCGGCGGCAGGTCGGTCGTCTGATACCGCTGGGCCAGATCCCCGATGGTATCGACAATCTCGACGATCTGCCCCGCATGTGTGATCAGTTCCTGCCCGAATTCGGTCAGGGCCACCCCGTCCTTGCCGCGTTCGAAGATCGGAACGCCCAGCTCTGCCTCGAGCTTCTTGATCTGGTTCGACAAGGCGGGCTGGCTGACCGCAACCGCCTGCGAGGCGCGGGTAAAGTTCTGATATTCGGCAACGGCGAGGACGTATTGAAGATCTCGTAGGTTCATGCTTTCGGGCGAATGGCGAATGGTGATCCGCCAAGCCTGCGCCGATTTGGGCGGTTAGGCAACGCAGGCGCGCCCAAATCCCGGATTCGTGAAAGGTCGTGTATTGGCCGGGGCCCGGGTGCGATGCCTGCGCCCGGGCCGTCAGCTTTACAGAACCTCGGCGAACAGCTTTCTCACATTGGTTTCGGTAAGTTCGACAGGATTCCCGCCGCAACTCGGGTCCGCAAGGGCCCCCGCCACCAGCCGGTCGATATCCGGGTCGGTGACGCCCAGATCGCCCAGACGTCTTGGAATGCCCAGTTGCGCGTTGAACTGGTCCACGAAGGCGCAGAACCCATCGAAACCGCCCTCGATCCCCAGATACCCGGCGGCCCGGTCAAACCGGTCCCGGATGACCCCGGCGTTCAGTTGCAGAACCGCAGGCATACAGACGGCATTGGTCGTGCCGTGATGCGTGTGATGCATGGCACCGATGGGATGGCTGAGCGCGTGGATCGCCCCCAGCCCCTTTTGAAACGCCGTTGCCCCCATCATCGCGGCGGACATCATATGGGCCCGCGCCTGCAGATCGTCAGGCGTCTTGTAGGCCAGGGGCAGGTTTTCGATCACCAGGCGCATCCCTTCCAGCGCGATGCCCTGGCTCATCGGGTGATAGTGCGGCGACGAGAACGCCTCGACACAATGGGCGAACGCGTCCAGCCCGGTGCCTGCAGTGATCGCCGGTGGCATTCCCACCGTCAGTTCGGGATCGCAGATCACGACCGAGGGCAGGACCTTGGGGTGAAAGATGATCTTCTTCTCGGCGGTCTCAGAATTGGTGATGACGCTGGCGCGCCCGACCTCGGACCCGGTGCCTGCGGTGGTTGGCACCGCGATATTGGGATAGATCGCATCGGCATCTGCCCGCGTCCACCAATCGCCGATATCCTCGAAATCCCAGACCGGGCGGGTTTGACCGGCCATGAAGGCAACCATCTTGCCCAGATCAAGGCCCGACCCGCCGCCAAACGCGATCACGCCGTCATGACCCCCGTCCCGGAAGGCCGCGACACCGGCGGCAAGGTTCTTTTCGTTCGGATTGGGGTCGACCTCGGCAAACAGCGCGCGGCCCATGCCGTGGGCCTCCAGCACATCCAGCGCCTGCGCCGTGATGGGCAGATTGGCAAGACCCCGGTCGGTGACCAGAAGCGGTTTTCTGATCCCGCTGGCGGCACAGGCATCGGCAAGTTCGCTGATGCGGCCTGCGCCAAAGCGGATGGCGGTTGGATAGGACCAATTGGCAGTTGGGCTCATGAGGTGACTTTCTTCAGATGATAGGATTTCGGGCGGGTGAGGTTGTGAAAGCCGATAACCGACAACCCTCCGCCGCGTCCGGTGTTCTTGCAACCCGTCCAGCACAGGCCGGGGTCAAGGTAATCGGCGCGGTTCATGAAGACCGTGCCGGTTTCGATCTGATCCCCGACCCGCGCCGCGCGGTCGGGATCGCTGGTCCAGAGGCTTGCGGTCAGGCCGAAATCGCTGTCATTCATCAGCCGGATCGCCTCGGCATCATCCTTGACGGGCATGATGCCAACCACAGGGCCAAAGCTTTCGTCCCGCATCACCCGCATGTCATGGGTCACGTTGGTCAGGATCTGCGGACTTAGATAAGCGCCGCCGTCATCGGTGGCAAAGGGTTCGACATGGGGCGTGGCCCCATCGGCCACGGCCTCGGCTATCTGGGCGCGCACCTCGTCGGCAAAGCGCTTATGCGCCATCGGGCCAAGGGTTGTGCCGGGGTCCAGCGGGTCGCCCAGAGTGTAACCTTTGACAATCGCCACGGCCTTGTCGACAAACGCCTCGAACAGGGTTTCGTGCACATAGATGCGTTCGATCCCGCAACAGCACTGGCCGGAATTGAACATCGCGCCATCGATCAGCGTATCGACCGCAGCATCAAGATCGGCATCCTCCATGACATAGCCCGGGTCCTTGCCGCCAAGTTCCAGCCCCAGACCGGTGAACGTGCCCGCCGCCGCGCGCTCCATCGCGGCACCGCCGCCGACCGAGCCGGTGAAGTTGATGAAGTCAAAGCTGTTGGCCGCAATCAGGTCGGCGGTGGCGTCGTGGTCCAGAAAGACGTTCTGGAACACATCCTCGGGCACACCGGCGCTGTGGAACGCGCGGGCCATGCGTTCCCCCACCAAAAGCGTCTGGGTGGCGTGTTTCAGCACCACCGCATTGCCGGCAATCAGCGCAGGCGCAACGGTGTTGATCGCGGTCATATAGGGGTAGTTCCATGGCGCCACCACAAAGACGACGCCATAGGGAATGCGCCTGATATAGCGTTTGAAGGTCGCATCCTCGCCAACGGCGATATCGGCAAGCCCTTCCGCCGCGATCGAGGCCATATGACTGGCGCGTTCCTCGAACCCGCCAAACTCGCCGCCGTATCGCACGGGTCGGCCCATCATACGGGCCAGTTCGGGCACGATCTCGTCATTCATCGCGCCGATGGCCGCGACCCCGGCCATCACCAGATCAATCCGGTCCTGCAGGGGCCGCGCCGCCCATGCCGACTGAGCGGCGCGCGCGCGGCCCACCGCCGCCTTCGCCGCCTCGGGTGACAGGGTTTCGCGCGTGGCAAAGACGCTGCCGTCGACGGGTGAGATACAGGTTAGTGTGCTCATGCTTTTTCGAACCCCCGTGCAATCTCGTAATCTGTGACGACCCGGTTGAATTCCTCGATCTCCCACTCGGTGGCGCGGGCGTAATGGGTCACGGTTTCATCGCCGAACGCCGCGCGCAGCATATCCGACGACAACAGCGCGTCGCGCGCATCGCGCAGGGTGCGCGGAATATGGTTGGCCTCGTCATTATCATAAGCGTCGCCCTTGAACGGCTCGGGAAGCGGCAGCTTCTCCTCGATGCCTTTCAGCCCAGCAGCCAGCAGAGCGGCCAGTGCAAGATAGGGGTTCATATCCGCGCCGGGGGTACGGCATTCGACCCGCACGCCCCTTGTGCCATCGCCGCAAAGCCGGAATGCCGCCGTGCGGTTGTCGACCGACCACACCGTCTGTGTCGGCGCAAAGCTGCCTTTAGCAAAGCGTTTATAGCTGTTGATATACGGGGCCAGAAACACCGTGATATCCGCGGCGTATTTCAGCAGCCCGGCCATGTAGTGATCCATCAGTTCAGACTTGGCCAGCGGGGCGGCGGCGTCGTGAAACGCGTTGTCGCCATCCTTCCACAGCGACTGGTGCACATGGGCCGCCGACCCGACGCGGTCCTGATGCCATTTGGGCAGGAAGGACGCGGCATAGCCCGCCTGATGCGCGATCTCTTTGATGCCGTGCTTGGCAATCGTGTGGTGATCCGCCGTCGCCAGAGCGTCGGCATATTTGATGTTCAGCTCTTCCTGCCCGGCCTCAGCCTCGCCCTTGGAGCCCTCAACCGGGATGCCCATCGCCCGCAGGTGATTGCGGATGGGGCGCATGACCGGTTCTTCCTTCGAGGTCTGGAAGATGTGGTAGTCCTCGTTGTAGCGGCTGATCGGCTTCAGATCGAAACCGTTTGCTGCGATCTCGTCATGTGTGCCCTGAAACAGAAAGAATTCGAGCTCGGTCGCCATGATCGGGGTCAGGCCAAGCGCTGCGGCGCGGGCGATCTGGCGTTTCAGCACCTCGCGCGGCGCAAAGGGTACGGGTGAATGGGTGTGGTGATCCAGCACATCGCACAGCACCATAGCCGTACCGTCCAGCCAGGGCACCGGGCGCACCGTACTCAGGTCGGGTTTCATGACATAGTCGCCATAACCCGCCGACCATGAGGTCGAGGCATAACCGTCCGGCGTCGCCATCTCGAGATCGGTGGCCAGCAGGTAGTTGCAGCAATGGGTTTCACCATCGGCCATTTCCAGAAACGCCTCGGCATGAAAGCGTTTGCCCATCAGGCGCCCCTGCATGTCGACGATGCAGGTCAGCACCGTGTCGATCTCACCCGCGGCGATCTGCGATTTCAGCTCATCGAATGTCATCATGCGGACCCATTCCTTCTGATTGCATACGCACCCCCGGAGACGAACCCCGGAGGCGCGGTCTTTTTGTTTAGCCGTAGCGGTAGGGCCGCCCGGCCTTTTGCATATCGGCGTTATACTGGCGGAAGATTTCCACGACTTTCGCCTGAACCGGGCCTTCTGCGGCGATCTCGTCCCAGAACGCGACGGCAGCGGTCTCAACCTGTGCCCATTCCTCGTCGGGGATCGTGGTCAGCTCCAGCTTGGTGCCGTTGACCCGCAGATTGGCCTCGCCGCCCCAATACCACCACTGGCGGTAATAATGCGACTGATCACAGCAGACGCGGAACAGCGTTTGCAGATCCTCGGGCAGCTCATTCCAGCGGTCCATGTTGGCAAAGAACGACCCGGCCCACGCGCCCGAAACATTGTTGGTCAGGAAATAGTTCGTCACATCGGCCCAACCGACCGTGTAATCCTCGGTGATGCCGGACCAGGCGATGCCGTCAAGCTCGCCGGTCTGCACGGCAACCTCGATGTCTTCCCAAGGCAGCGATACCGGCACAACACCGAACTGGCTGAGGAACCGGCCCGCCGTCGGGAAGGTAAAGATGCGCTTGCCCTTCATGTCTTCCAGCGAACGGATCGGATCCTTGGTGGCGAAATGGCAGGGATCCCAGGCCCCGGCGCTGATGTGCTTGACGCCCACCGCCGAATACTGTTCGTCCCAGATCTCGTTCAGGCCGTACTGGTTGAACAGCACCGGCACATCCAGCGAATAGCGCGAGGCGAAGGGGAAGTAGCCGCCAAAGACGGTCACATCCGTGGGCGAGGCCATCGAGTCGTCATCGGACTGCACCGCATCGATCGTGCCCTGTTGCATGGCGCGGAACAACTCTCCGGTCGGGACCAGCTGATCGGCGTAGAACAGCTCGATCTGCATCCGGTCGCCGGCGATCTTGTTGAACATCTCGATCGCCGGGTCGATCACATGCGCGGCCAGCGCCGGGCCCGCATAGGTCTGCATCCGCCACTTGATCGTGGACTGCGCCAATGCTGGCGTAGCCAGCGGCGCTGCGGCCGCGCCAGCGGCGGCTGTCGTTAGGAACTTGCGTCTTGTTGTCATGACTTCTCTCCTTGTTGACATGCCTCCTGCAGGAGGTCTTGGTTAATTTCCGTAAACATATTCCGGCAGCCACAGGGCGATCTGCGGGAAGACCATAATGGTTGCCAGCGCGATGAGCATCACGCCCACAAAAGGGATGATCGAGCGATAGATGTCGCGCAGCGTGACCTCGGGCGGGGCCATCGCGCGCATAAGAAACAGGTTATATCCGAAAGGAGGGGTCATATAGGCAATTTGCGTGGTGATCGTGTAAAGGACCCCGTACCAGATCAGGTCAAAGCCCAGCTCTCCCACCAGCGGGACATACAGGGGCGCCACGATGACCAGCATGGCGGTGTCATCCAGAAAGGTGCCCATCACGACAAAGCTCAGCTGCATCAGGATCAGGATGACCCAGGGCGACAGGCCAAGTTGCTCGGTGAACAGGTTGTCGATGGCCTTGACCGCGCCCAGTCCGTCGAACACCGCACCGAACCCCAGCGCCGCAAGGATGATCCACATGAACATGCACGAGATCACCAGCGTGTGCTTGGTGCAGGTGTGAAAGATGGCCCAGGTCATGCGCCGTTTGAGGATCGAGGCAGCCAGCGCAGTCAGCGCCCCGATGGCCGAGCTTTCCACCAGCGAGGTCCAGCCGTTCACGAAGGGCACCATCATCGCCGCGAAAATCACCAAAGGCAGCGCCCCGGCCCACAACAACTGCCGCTTTTCCTGCGGCGTCACCTGATCCAGATCGTCGGCCACCGGCCCCAGTGCGGGGTTTATGCGGCAACGCAGCCAGATATAGAAGACAAACATCGCGGCCATCATCAGCCCCGGCAGGATACCAGCCAGCCAGAGCTGCCCAACCGGCTGCCGCGCGATCATCGCATACAGAACCAGCACCACCGAGGGCGGGACGAGGATGCCCAGCGACGACCCCGCCTGAATCACCCCGGTCACCATCTGCTTGTCATATCCCCGGCGCAGCAGTTCGGGCAGCGCGATCGTGGCCCCGATGGCCATCCCCGCCACCGACAGGCCGTTCATCGCCGAGATCAGCACCATCAAACCGATGGTGCCCATCGCCAGACCGCCATTCACATTGCCGAACCAGACATGGAACATGCGATACATATCATCGGCCAGTTTGCTTTCGCTGAGGACATAGCCCATGAAGATAAACATCGGCAGCGTCAGCAGCGGATACCATTTCATCAGCTTCATCGCCGCCGAGAACGGAATATCCTGCCCACCGGTTCCCCACAGCGCCAGCGCCGCGATGGCGGCGATGGCTCCGATCGCGCCAAAGACCCGCTGTCCGGTGAACAGCATCAGCATCATGGCCGCGAACATGAAAAGGGCGATGTGTTCCTGGCTCACGTCCGGGCCTCCGCAATGTCGCGGCCGGTGGCGCGGGCGATGTCCTTGATCAGTTCCGACAGGGCCTGCAACAGCATCAGGAACAGGCCAAGGATCATGATCGCCTTGATCGGCCAGACATAAGGACGCCACGCGGTCGAGGACCGCTCCATCCGGCCGACCTCTTCGCTGCCGGTGATCAGCCCGGCGAAGAATTCGAACGGTGCGGTGCCCCAATAACCAAGGGAATAGGCGGTCGAGCCAATCGCGCCATAAAGCAGGACCCCCAGATAGAAGATCAGAAACAGCACGGTGATCGTGTCAATCGTCGCTTTTCGGCGCAGCGACCAGTTGCCATAGAACAGGTCCATCCGCACATGACCGCCCGCCAGAACCGCATAGGGCCCGCCCAGCATATAATAGGCCACCATCGCAAACTGCGCCATCTCGAGCGTCCAAAGCGAGGGCAGGAAAAAGGTCTTGGACACCGACGACCACAGCAGAATGCCCATCAGGCCAAAGATCCCGTACATCACGATCAGGCCGATCACGCGGTTCAACCCGTCGATCAGACGGCAATAGGCCAGCAGAACCGTCAAGACGCCTCCTCCCGCTGACCGAAGCTTTCCCAAGTGCGCCCGATCCAGTCCGAAAGGTAGGTTGCCATCGCCTCCTGATCGGCGGCGGTTGCAATCAGGTCGTTGCGAATTTCGATCATCACATTGCACAGACCGTTCTGCGCGCCATGCAGATCAAGCGTATGCGCCACTCCGTCGCGCGCGGCGTAGGGTTCGTTCAGACGTATGTGATAGGGGGCATCCGCCGGTGCCGTTTCGAGCATGGCCCGGGCAAAGCGCGTATCCTCGCCGTGCAGGATGCCAATCTCAACCTCGCGCGGGACACCGTGAAAGACCGGTGTGAAGCTGTGGATCGTGACCATCAGAGTCAGCGTGCCGCGATGGGTCGCGATCTGCTCAGATAGCGCCCGGGCGAAGGGGGCATAGACACTGGCAACCCGTTGCGCGCGCGCATCTGCGGTCAGATCCCGATTTCCGGGGATCTCAAATATCTCGCTACGCTCGGGAATTGCGCTGGCCGCCTCGGGCGGGCGATTGCAGTCGTAAACCAGCCGGGACACTGTCCCCTCGACCAGAACTGAGGAAAGACGCCCGGCCATGGCCCGGGCCACGCCAAGCGCACCGGGGTCCCACGCAACATGACTATGCGCGACCTCTTCCGTCACGCCCAGATTGTTCAGTTCAGCCGGGATGTGACGGGATGCATGTTCGCACACGATCAGCACCGAGGGCGTGGGCGAGGCAACAGTCACCTTATAAGGATCGCCGAAACTCATCCGCTGGTCTTCCGCCCCCGATTCCACATCTGCAGTCACAGGAAAAGAATTGACAAGGCGATGTCACCTGTCAATAATTTTTCGTACAAAATTGTTCGGGGCTTCCCGATACGTCCAGATTTTGACACTCATGCCGACGGGGCGCGGGATATGACCGTTTCAGACAAGCTGATGATGCACCGCGACCAGATGACGCCGTCCGAACGGCAACTGGCCAACACCTTGCTGGACGACTATCCGATTGTCGGGCTGGGCAGCATCACCGAACTGGCACAGGCGGCATCTGTTTCGACCACGACGGTGGCGCGGATGCTGCAGAAGACCGGGTTTGACGGCTTCCCGCAGTTTCAAGCCGCCCTGCGGTCCGAGCTGAAAGAGATGATCTCGGACCCGGTGTCCAAGCGGAACCACTGGCAAAACGATCTGCCGGACGAGCACATTCTGAACCGCTATTCCCATCAGGCGCTCGAAAACCAGCGCCGCAGTCTGGACGAGGTCAGCCCCGACGACTTTGACAGCCTGTGCAGAATGTTGAGCGACCAGAACCGGACCATCTTTATTGCCGGCGGGCGGATTACGGGGACGCTGGCGCGGTACCTGTTTCTCCACCTTCAGATGATCCGGCCCAATGTCAGGCTGGTCGCCGATGGCGGGGCGTGGCCGCATGATCTGCTGGACGTGCGGGACGGAGACGTGGTGATCGCGCTGGATGTGCGCCGCTATGAAAATACCACGTTGCAGATGACCCAGATGTGCCGCGACAAAGGGGCCAAGGTCGTTCTGTTCACGGATCAGTGGCGCTCGCCCATCCACCGCATCGCGGCGCTGACATTCACCGCGCGGATCGCGGTGCCGTCGGCCTGGGACAGCTGTTCGCCCCTTTTGCTGCTGATCGAATGCACTATCGCCGCCTTGCAAGAGACGATGTGGGACACGGTAGAAGCCCGCATGGAAGCGCTGGAGGACGCCTTCGATCAGACCAAGCTGTTCCGTAAGTTCACCTGAGGCGTTCCGACGGCCCCGGGTCAGGCATAAAGGTTCAGACCCGTGCCATCAAAAACCAGCGGCGATTTGCAATGTACCCGCAGCGGAACCTGATCGCCCGGTCTGGCCTTCACCTGCCCCGACAACTGAACCGTGGCCGCCTGACCATCAGGCAGGCGCGTATACAGCAACGTGGTGTCGCCAAGTTGCTCGACCACCTCGACCTTCGGCGACAGGCTGGGGTTTTCGGCGTCCAGCTCAAAGAAATCTGGCCGCAACCCGATCTCGACCGGAATGCCGCCCGTTTTGTCAGGCAGCGGCAACGTAACCGACGTGTCCGAGAACTGTACGGTCAGCCCCTGCGCCCCGAACTCGTACCCATCCAGCCGCACGAAGATCGCGGGTGGCTGCCCCAGAAACCCGGCCACGAACTTGTTGCGTGGACGGTTGAACAGGTCCAGCGGGCTGCCGATCTGCTCGATGACGCCCTCGTTCATGACCACGATCCGGTCGGCCAGCGTCATCGCCTCAACCTGATCATGGGTCACATAGATCATCGTGGCATCGAGCTGATTGTGCAGCCGCGCCAGTTCGACCCGCATCTCGACCCGCAGGGCGGCATCCAGATTGGACAGAGGTTCGTCGAACAGGAAAATCTTGGGATCGCGCACGATGGCGCGCCCGATGGCCACGCGCTGGCGCTGACCACCCGACAGGGCCTTGGGCTTGCGGTTCAGATAGCTTTCGATCTTCAGAACCTTGGCGGCGGCCAGTACCTTTTCCTTGATCTCGGCCTTGGGGCGTTTGGCGATTTTCATGCCAAAGCCGATATTCTCGGCCACTGTCATATGCGGATAGAGCGCATAGGACTGGAACACCATCGCCACGTCGCGTTCCTTAGGCAGCAATCCGGTGACCGACCGCCCGTCGATTTTCAGATCGCCCGAGGTGACTTTTTCCAGCCCAGCTATCGTGCGCATCAGGGTGGATTTGCCACAGCCCGAGGGGCCGACGAGCACAATGAACTCGCCCGGCTCAACACTCAGGTTGATGTCTTTCAGCGCGTGGAAGTCGCCATAGTGCTTGTCCAGAGAAATAGCTTCGAAAGCGGTCACTTGGGTCGGTCCTTACTTCACGGCGCCCATGGTCATGCCCGCGATCATCTTCTCGGACAGGATGGCATAGACAAGGATGGTGGGGATGATGACGATGGTCACACCGGCAAACAGGCCGGGCCAGTCGCTGGTGTATTGCATCGCGTTCTGCAGCGAATAGAGGCCCAGCGGCAGGGTCCGGTTCTCGGGGCTGTTCAGGATCACCAGCGACAATTGGTATTCATTCCACAGCCAGATGAAGTTCAGGATCGCCGCTGTCGCCACGCCCGGCATCGCCATCGGCAGCATCACATAGCGGAAGGTCTGAAAATCGCTGCACCCGTCCAGCAGGGATGCGGCCTCAAGCTCGGACGGGAGCGAGGCAAAGAACCCGGTCAGCAGGTAGACGGTGAAGGGGATCGAGATCGCCACGAACACGATGGTCAGACCGGTCAGACTGTCGGACAGGCGCAGCCATGCGAGGATGCCGAAGATCGGGATGAACAGCATCGGGATCGGGATGCCCATGCCAATGACAAACAGGTTGGTCAGCGCCTCGCGGCCGCGGAACTTTGCTCGGCTGAGCACATAGGCCGCCGGGGTCGAGACCACGAGGATCAGCAGCACCGACAGGCAGACGATGACGACCGAGTTCGAAAAGAACTCGCCCAGACGTCCGACATTCCATGCGGTCTCGAAGTTTTCCCAGCGCAGTTCCGCAGGGGGCTTGAGGCCGGATCGCAGCACCTCGCGCTTGGATTTGAAGGCGCTCATCACCACCCAAAGGATGGCGGCGACGGTGAAGGCGACCCAGGCCCAGATGGCAATGTAGGCAGGCAGGCGGCGCAGAAGGGTCATGGCTCAGAACTCCAACTGATCGCGGCGCATCAGGCGGCGGACAAGGACAATCAGCGAAAACGCCAGCACCAGCATCACCACGCCGATCGCGGTGGCATAGCCCAGCTGATAGATCGGATCACGCTGACCGAAGCCCATGATGTAAAGGTAGATCCCCAGCGTATAAAGCTGCTGCGGCACCTGCAGAAAGCCGAACGCAAAGGGAAACTCGAACATCTTCACCGCGTTGATGATCCAGATGACAAAGGAAATGGTCATCACGTCCCAGATCATCGGCACGGTGATGTACCAGAACTTGTGCCACAGGCTTGCGCCCTCCAGATCGGCGGCCTCGTACATATCGGGCGGGATTTTATCGACGCCCGCCAGCAGCAGGATCAGGAAAAACCCGGTGAACACCCAGACCAGCGCGGCCAGCATCGCCCAGAATATGTTGTCGGGCGAGGTCCAGAGCGTGCGGCCCATCTCATCCAGACCAACAGCCTTGAGCGATGAATTCAGCAGCCCATAACGCGGGTTGTAGATATAGGCCCACATCGCCGACAGAGCGACGACCGAGACTACGTTGGGCAGGAAGAACACCAGCCGGAACAGCTTTTTGCCCCAGATGCCCGAGTTGATCAGGATGGTGTAGAGGAAGGCCAGAAAGAAGACGAAAAACCCGCCGACAAACAGCAAAGCCAGCGTGTTGCGGAAGCTCAGCCAGAATGTCGGATCGTTCCACAGGCGGCGATAGTTGCCAAGGCCGATGAACTTGGCCTCGGTCCCGAAACCCGACCATTCGAACAGGCTGAAGTAGAAGGTGAAACCGGTGGGGATCAGGAAAAAGCAAAGATAAACGATCAGAGCGGGCGCTACGAAGAACCCGATAAGTCTCTTGCCGATCATATGCTCCACCCTGTCCTTTGATTGACCGGCCCCGGTGTCAGGGCCGGTCAGATGCTGAAATCAGCGGTTTTCCCAATAGCCTTTGGTTTGTTCGACCATACCGTCGATGAACTCATCAACGGTGATCTGGCCTAGGAACACCTTGTTGTGCATCGCCTCATAGATGTTGCTGGAATAATCCGCATAGGCAACCTTGAGGCCCAGGTTTTCGGACAGCAGGCTAGTCGCATTGGCCACCGCCTCGCGGCTGTCTGCGATCACGTCGGCCCATTCGACCGAGGCATTGGCCACACCGATCAGCGCGTCGTCCGCCATCTTTTGCTGCGCCGATTTGCTGAGCGCGAATTTGATGAAATCCTGCGCCGCTTCGGCATCTTCGGCACCTTCGGGGATGGCAAAGCTGACCGCGTAGATGATGGTGTCGTTCACGTCACCCTTCCCGCCCTCGACCATGGGGAAGTTCATCGCGCCCCATTCAAAGCCCTCTTCCACCTGATCGGCCAGTTCGATGGGCAGCCACGATCCAACCAGTTCGGTCGCGGTTTCGCCAAAGGCCAGCGTCTGCTGACCGGCGGGCCACTGATAGCCTTTGCTTTCCTCGGGGATCAGGCCATCGGCCCACAAGGCGGCCTCAAGCTCCAGCGCCTGACGCACAGCGGGGTCGCGCCATGTTTCACCGGTCTTGTCCTCAGCCGCTTTCAGCACGAAATCAGGGCCTGCGATGCGCGCCAGCAGGTAGTTGAACCAGTTGATGTTGTAGAACGCGATGTCGCTTTCCACCGCAATCGCGTTCACACCGCTGGCCTGAACCGCCTTCATCGCGTCCACATATTGCGCCCAGGTAGAGGGGGTCTCGGTCACACCGGCGTCGCGCAGTTGGGCTGCGTTGTAGAATATCTGATAGGTATAGAAGGCGTAAGGCATCTGCCCGACCGAGCCGTTTAGCTCGGCATTAGCCAGCAACGCGGGGTAGATCGCCGCACCCACCGTGCCGCCATCGGGGGATTCTGCCGCGACCAGACCGTCCAGCGCAACCGCCGCGCCCTGCCCGACCAGACCGCCGTTCAAACCATCCATGTCCGCATCCATCAGGTCGATGCTTGTGCCGCCGGCCAGCGCGTTCCGCACGGTTGTCTGGTTCTGGCGTCCATTCCAGACAACATTGAAGGTCACATCCGGGTTGGCCGCGCTATACTCATCCATCAGCGCCTTCAGAACCTGCGCCTGCGGCTCGGGCTCGTTCCAGAACGACCAATAGGTGATTTCGGTTTCCGCAAACGCCACGCTGGCGGTCAGGCTGGCGATCAGGCTCAAGCCGGAAAGTTTGATGTGAGACACAAGAATTCCTCCCTCAAGGTTGCGCCAGAGACGGCGATTTCGAATCAGACCTTACGACCCGAAATGTAGTTTTGCAACATTTCTTGAGTTTTACCCACTTTTATGGCCCAGAATTGGGAGTTGTTTTCTTTCTGAGTTCCAGTAATGTAGTTTTGCTGATATCTCGCAGAGCATGAAGGACACGCATTTGGCTGACAAGGCTGACATTCTGAACCAGATCGAAGGCGACCTGCCGGAATTGTCGCGCGCCCTGCGCAATGTGGCAGAGTTCCTGCTGGCCAATCCCACCCAGTTCATCCGCCAGCCTCTGCGCGAATTGTCAGAAACCATCGGCGTGAGCGAGCCCAGCCTGATCCGGTTTGGCCGCCGCTACGGCTTCAAGGGCCTGCCCGATCTGCGCATCGCCGTCGCCATGGCCACCGCCGCCGGAGAGGGCGGCAACAGCGCCGAGTTCGAGCCGACCATCCGCGACAAGGAAGTCGTCAACAAACGGGCCAAGCGCGCCGTGGCTGCCCTGGCGGCCGAGTTGATCGCTGACGACCACTCGATCCTGCTGGATTCGGGGTCGACAGTGCAGTTCATGGCCGAACATCTGCGCGAGGCACCGGCCAAGATCCTGATGACCACGGGCCTGAACCTGATGCTGGCCTTGCACGAATGCCCACAGCACGAACTGATGCTGACCGGGGGTGTCCTGCGCCAGAACGCCATGTCGCTCAGCGGGCGGCTGGTTGAAACCACGCTCGAGACGATGTCTTTCGACACGGTGCTGATGGGGGCCGACCGGATCGATCCCGCCTTCGGCCTGTCGACCTTCAGCGAAGACGAAGCGCATCTGAACCGCGCCATGATCCGCGCCAGCCGCCGGGTGATCGTGCTGGCCGACGCCAGCAAGTTCGGCCCAACCAAACTGCACCGCATCTGCGATCTGTCCCAGGTGGACGCCATCGTCTCGGACAGCTCGATGCCGGCTGACATGCAACAGGACCTGCGCAGCAGGAATGTCAGGCTTTACCTCGCCGACATTCCCGAAGCTGCGGCAACACCATCAAAAGAACGGACGTAATTCATGAGCGCGAAGATCTGGGCAACCGAAACGGAAATTGCCGCACAGCCGGACATCTGGCAGGCCTGGTCGCACATTCTGCCCGGTATTGCGGCGGATATCTCGGGCTGGATCGCGGCGCGCAAGCCGGATGTGATCTGGCTGACGGGGGCGGGAACCTCGGCCTTTATCGGCGATGCGCTGAGCGTCTATTTGGACGGGCTGCTGGGCATCCCGGTCCGCGCCGTGCCCTCGACCGATCTGGTGGCGCGCCCGGCGGATTATCTGAAACCGGGGCTGCGCCCGCTGGTCGTGTCCTTTGGCCGGTCCGGCAACAGTTCCGAGACCTTGGGCACGCTGGACCTGCTGGACCGGGACTGCCCGGCGGCGGACCGGTTGAACATCACCTGCAACGCCGATAGCGCGCTGGCCACACGCGCCCATCCGGGACCGGGTGAGCAAAAGGTGATCGTGCTGCCCGACGCCTGCCACGATCAGGGTTTTGCGATGACCTCCAGCTATACCACGATGCTGCTAACCGCGCTGGCCTGTTTGTCAGGTGCAGAAGAGACCGCGATTTCCGCCAACCTCACCACTCTTGCCGACGCCGCGCGCGGTCTGCTGCAAGACGCGCCGGACCTGCCGCGCCCGGCGCGCGCGGTGTTTTTGGGCTCGGGGCCGTATCTGGGCACCGCGCGGGAATCCGCGCTGAAGGTTCTGGAACTGGCTGCGGGTCAGGTGGTGACGGCCTGGGACAGCACGCTGGGCTTCCGGCACGGCCCCAAGGCGATCACCGATGACGAAACGACCGTGTTCGTGTTCCTGTCCTCGGACCCGCTGACCCGTAAGTATGACGACGACATCGTGGCCGAACTGCGCAGCCAGTTCCCCGCCACACGCACCCTCAGCATCGGCGATCCCACTCACGGAGCCGTCCCGGACCTGAGCCTGTCCACAGGCCTGCCGGATGTCTGGAACACCGGACTTTATGTTCTGGTGGCGCAGATGCTGTCGGTCGCGTGGTCCAAGTCGCTGGGGCTGAACGTGGATAACCCGTTCGAAGGCGGCAACCTCAGCCGGGTGGTCAGCCATGTCCGCCTCTATGTCTGAGCCGGCCTGCGGCGGCCTCGATCTTGGCGGCACCAAGATCGAGGCGACGCTGTTTGATGGCGACCTGAACCCGCTGGCCTCGCGCCGTGTCGCCACGCCCCGGGACAGTTACGCCGATCTGCTCGACGCGCTTGGGGCCGAGGTCGCGTGGCTGCGATCCGAAGCGCAGCACGCCGACCTTCCCGTAGGCGTCGGTATTCCGGGTCTGATCGACCCGGTCACCGGCCATTCGGTCACCGCCAACCTGCCCGCCAACGGCAAACCGCTGGGTACCGACCTGAAGGCCCGCAGCGGCGGCACGATCCGGCTGGCCAATGACTGCAAGTGTTTTGCTTTGTCCGAGGCGATCGGCGGTGCCGGAGACGGCCACCACACGGTCTTTGGCCTGATCCTCGGCACCGGTCTTGGCGGCGGCGTTGTGGTCGACGGCAGGTTGCTGCCCGGTCCGAACGCGCTGGCGGGCGAGATCGGCCACGCCGCGCTACCCGCCCCGCTGGTGGCGCAATACGGCCTGCCGCTCCTGCCTTGCGGCTGCGGGCGGCAGGGGTGTTTCGAAACCTACCTGTCCGGCGCGGGCATGGAGCGGTTGTCGGACACACTCACGGGCCAGCGCCGCACCGCCCCGCAGATTGTCGCCGCCACCCTGCAAAACGACGCCGACGCGCAACGGGTCTTTGAGGTCTGGCTGCACATCGCCGGAGAACTTCTGCATAGCCTGCAACTGCATATCGACCCCGATTGCATTGTGTTGGGCGGCGGGCTCAGCAAGATCGACGGGCTGGACCGCAAACTCTCTCGGGCGCTGGCGTCCTCGGCGTTGCCGGGCCTGCGCGCACCCGACATCCGCAAACCCAAATTCGGCGACAGCAGCGGCACCCGCGGGGCGGCTCTGCTGGTCTGCCCAGTCCCCGGAAGGACCTGACCCCATGAGCTTTTTCTCGGACCTGAATGCGCGCAACCGGGCCGGAACGCCGGTTGCCATAGCCTCGGTCTGTTCGGCACAGCCCGACGTTTTGCGAGCCGCGCTGCTGATGGCACAAGACATGCAGCGCCCCATTCTGATCGAGGCGACCAGCAATCAGGTCAACCAGTTCGGTGGCTATACGGGGATGCAGCCCGCCGATTTCATCGCCTTTGTAAACGGCATCGCGCAGCAAACCGGGACCGACCCCGCCCTGATCCATTTCGGAGGCGATCACCTTGGCCCACAGGTCTGGCGCAGCGAACCCGCCGACAGCGCGATGGCCAAAGCCGAGGATCTGATGCGCGCCTATGTCCAGGCCGGGTTCACCAAGATCCACCTCGACTGTTCCGAAGGCTGCGCTGGTGAGCCCGCGCAGGTCGACGAACAGACCTCGGCCGACCGCGCCGCCCGTCTGGCCGCGATATGCCAAGCAGCCGCGCCCGATCCCCAGCGCCTGAGTTATGTGATCGGTACCGAGGTCCCCCCGCCCGGTGGTGCCCGCGCCGATGAAGAGGGTCAGGGCGTCACCCCAAGCGATCCCGCCCATGCCCGCAAGACCCTGCAGACCCACCTTGCAGCCTTTCAGGCGGCAGGCGCGGCACAGGCCTGGGCGCGCGTGATCGGGCTGGTCGTCCAGCCAGGACTGGAATTTGCACCGACCCATATCGACCATTTCGACCGCAGCGCGCCCGATCACCTGTCTCAGGCCCTGACGGACGTGCCGCATATCTGCTTCGAGGCTCATTCGACCGACTACCAAAACCCCGCCGTCTATCCCGATCTGGCAGCCCGGCATTTCAGCGTGCTGAAGGTCGGCCCCGCGCTGACCTTTGCTTATCGTCAGGCGTTGTATGCGCTGGATCATCTGCGGGACCTTCTGGGCAAGGATGGCACCCCGCTGATGCCGCAGATGGAACAGATCATGCTGGATCAGCCCGGATATTGGCAAAAGCACTATGTCGGCACCCCGGAAGACCTGCGCCTGCAACGCCATTTCGGCTATGCCGATCGCATCCGGTACTACTGGCCCGACCCCAAGGCCCGGCAGGCCGTATCAGGCCTGCTCGACACGCTCGGCCCCGACTGCCCGCCTGCGCCGGTTCTGGAGCAGTGCTTTGCCCCCGAGGTCATCGCCCGTGCCACTGATCTGCAAAGCCGCGGCAACGACTGGTCCCGCGCGCTGATTGTCGCCCAGATCCAACAGGCCCTGCGGCCCTATTTCTTCTGAACCTGCATGGTGCGCTATCTTCACCCCAAGGCCCTGTTCGACGGGCAAAAACTGTCAACCGACACCGTTCTTGTTACCGAGGATGACACGGTCACCGATATCCAACCCCTGAACGCGGTGCCTACCGGCGCAGCCATCGAGCCCATCGACGGCGTCCTCAGCCCCGGCCTGTTCGATGTACAGGTCAATGGCGGCGGTGGCGTGATGCTCAACAATACCCCGACCCGCGAGGGCGTACGCCGGATCGCGCAGGCCCACAACGCGGCCGGAACGGCATTTCTGCTGCCCACGGTGATCACCGACAGCCCCGAGGTCATGGCACGCGCCGCACAGGCCGTGACCGAAGAGCTGGGCCGGAACGGCGTTCTGGGCATCCATATCGAAGGGCCGCATATCAGCCCCACCCACAAAGGCACGCACAACCCCGCTTTCATCCGCCCGTTCGACGACGCAACCATGTCAGTGCTGGAAGGCCTGAGGCACGCCAATGTTCCTGTGTTGCTGACACTGGCCCCGGAAACCGTCGCGCCCGGCCTGATCGCGCGGCTCAGCGCGATGGGCGTCATCGTCTCGGCCGGGCACAGCGCCGCAACCGCCGAACAGACCCGCCGCGCGCTGGCCGAGGGCTTGCGCTGTTTCACGCATCTGTTCAACGGGATGCCGCAGATGACCTCGCGCGCGCCAATGTTGACCGGCGCGGCGATCAACAGCGATGTCTGGTGTGGCATCATCGCCGACGGCCATCATATCAAGGATGAGATGGTCGCCCTTGCGACCCGCGCCCGCCCCGTGCCGGACCGGATGATTCTGGTGTCGGACGCGATGTCCACCGTTGGCGGCCCGGATCACTTCGAACTCTATGGCGAGGTCATCCGCGTCAACGAGGGCCGCCTTGTCAATGCGCAGGGCTCTTTGGCCGGGGCGCATATCACGCTGGCGGACTCGGTACAGCGCATGATTGGCAGCGTTGGCATCCCCGCCGCTCAGGCTTTGCGCATGGCAACCACAAATCCGTTCGAAATGATGCAGTTGGATGCGCCCGGGATCATCGACAGCAAGGTTGACGGTCTTGGGCATATAGCTGGCTGAAATCTACTGCCCGCTATATGCCTTACCTGATCTGACGCGCCACAAGTTGACCTCGTCGCCAGCGCCTCAGATCAAAGGTGTCGCAAGACTGCGGGATGCCAATCCGATCAGTTGCCGGTGCCGCTGGTCGACACCAACGACGTTGACGTCCCGAACCCGCCTTGCCCCGGGGGCGCCGGCTGGGTCTGGTTCGCAACCTGATTGGTCTGAGGCACTTGCTGCGCCGTCCCCGAATAGATGTCGAGGCTGCTTTGCGGGGCCTGCTGTACCACCTGCTGTTGCGGCGCGGCACCGCCCGCGGCAAACAGGCTGGTACTTCCACCGCCCTGCGGGACCACTGGCTGCGGTGCTTGCTGCTGCGGCGCCGTAGGCGCGAACAGGTTCTGTTGGGTATTCACCGGAGTACCCTGCTGCGGTACAACCGGCTGCTGCTGAGGGGCTCCGAACACCGGGGCCTGCTGGCCAGCCGCCGGAGCGCCAAATGCTTGCTGCGGCGCAGGTGCTGACCCAAACTGACCCTGTCCGGTCTGCTGGGCTGAGGCGCCAAAGGCCTGAACCGGGGCCTGCCCAGCCGGGGCACCAAACTGATTGGGCTGCTGCGCACCGTACCCCGCCTGAGCCGGAGGCTGTGCGCCAAAGGGTTGGACGCCGCTCTGCACACTTGCTTCCTGATACAGATACTGGGGCGACTGCAATCCCGCAGCGTTGCGGGCCATGACCAGCCCCTGCACCGGTGTCACCGAGGCCGGACCCAGGCCTTGCCGCGCCAGAAACGCGTTCATCGCGCCGCGCGTTCCGGGCCCGTTCGAACCGTCAATGCGCCCATGATAATAGCCCAGTGTCTGCAGGCCCTGCTGTAGCATGAAAACCTCATCACGGTTCAACTCGCGCCGGGCGAAAACCGCCTGCGAGCCCGGGACCTGGCTCAGCAGCGTAACATATTGCGGTCGGGTCAGTTGGCCGGTCTGCGGCTCGCCGAGCGAGGCCTGAAACTGACGGATAACGGCGCGGCTATTGCGCCCCAGAACGCCATCGACTGTTCCGATATTGTAACCAAGGTCCCGAAACGCGCTTTGAATCTGGATGCGTTCGGCCCGGGTATATTGCCCATTCAGGCTTGACGCAGACGCCGCACCGCCCGAGGTGGACTTGCGGGTGGTCTGCTGCCCCTGCCGTTTCGCTTTTTGGTTTTCCGAGATGCCCTTATACAAAAGCGCTCCAGCCACGCCACCGATGATAAGATCCGCAGCATCCGCCGACACTTTCGCAGGAACCGACACGGCCATAGACGCCGCAACAAATACAACAATGGATTGTTTTTTCATAACAAAGCCCCCAAGGCAGCTGTGAAAGAACTGAATTTTATTGAATGCTGAGTAGCATAGCCCTTTGGGCACTTTACGTCCACGCGAAACTCAAGAAGTAGATTCTCGCATTCGGCGATTTAGCGGTTTCAGCGGCTGGCTTGCGGCACACCAATAACCATAAAAAACATAGACTTACGCCATCAACCGTTCTGGAAGAAAAACGACAATTTGCGGCTGACGCCGCCGGGCGGCGGCGGAAATGGGGCGGCGGCGCGAACCTGTCTTTTGGCGGCGCTGTCGATCTGGGCCGAGCCCGAACTGTCGGTGATCTCAACCCAGGCCAGTGTCCCGTCCGGGTTGATCTCGAAGAAGACGCGCGCAAAGCCGCGGACCGGTACAAAGATCGAAGGGGATCGGTTGAGGTGCACAAGGACCTGCCCGGCATAATTGGTGACGTTCGAGTTCCCCGGTCGGCGCCCGCCGGATTGCTGAGAGCGGTTGCTTTGGGTGAAGGCATCCCGGCCCTCGCGCTGGAAGGTGGTCAGCGGGGATTCGATGACCTGCTGCGGAAAGCGAAGGTCTGCAAAATCCTCGGCCCCGCCCGGGTCGGCCTCAGGCTGGCGGGTGGGAAGGCGGGGCCGGATGGATGTGGTCACGGCTTGCTCGGAGTCGGTGGGCGCGACCTCCTCCGACGGGTCCAGCGCCGCAACGACCGGCGGCGCCGGCGCTTCGGCCTCAGGGGGGGCTGTATCGGTGGCGGGCTCGCCCCGGGGCGTCTCGACCACCTCGTCGGTTGCCACCGGCTGCGCGTCTTCTGCATCCGCGCGCGTGGCTTCATCGTTGTCGGCAGGCGGGGTGGGCTGTGCCTCGACCGGCTCGACCGTGTCGGGGCGGACCGGCGCGGCCTCGCCGAAATCGGGTGCAAAGACCCGTTGCGGGTCCTCGGACGCGACAAGCGCCTGACTGGTGGGGATTTCGGCCGCTTCCGGTTCGGGGGTTTCTGCGGGTTCGGGCTCTGGCGGTTCCTCGGCTACTTCGGCGAGGTCCTCGAAGCTGCTGCTCAGATCGACCGCCTCAGAGGCGCGCTGCTGGGCCGGGGTCGCGGTGGGTTCGGATGCGGTCATGCTCAGGCCCAGAATGTGCAGGATCAGCGACACGATAACGGCCACCACCGCAACACCGATCGACCCCCGGATCATCGCAGCGCCCGTTCGGTGACCAGAAAGACCGACCCCGCACCGTGGCGGCGCAGCGCCCCCGTCACCTCGATCAATCGGGGGCCGGACGCGTCGCGGTCCGGCACGATCCGCACCGGGCCGGGCCCATGACCGGCCATGAAGGTCTCAGGATCGGTTTCCACCCCACGAAAGCTGAGCGTCCCGTCCCGGTGCAACACCAGCGCATCCGGCGGCTCGCGCCCTTCAAGCCCTGCGGTGTCCACAAGCTCCAGCTCTGGGTCCAGCGGCGGGGCCACCGTGCCCGCGATCAGAAAGAAGATCAGCATCAGAAAGACAATGTTGACCAAAGCAATCGTTGAATCGCGCCTGCGGCGGGCTGGGGGGCGGCGGATCATCGGCCTACTCCAGCACCAGAACGCTCAGCCCGTCGCGCCCGCGCAACCGCACCAGCACATCCGTCAACCGCTGCGCAGTGACATCGTCGTCAAGGCTGACCAGCACCTGCCCGGTCTCGAGTTCCGGCACCAGATCATCCAGCGTGACCGGCGCGCCATTCAATGCCAGCCGGTCGGACCCGAGTTGCAGGAAGAACCGATCGGACGGCTCGGACGGTGTGGTTCCACCGGCGGCGGCATGGCTTAGCTCGATCTCGCCAAAGGTCGAGAATGTCGAGGACAGCATGAAAAACAACAGCAACAGAAAGATCACGTCGACAAGCGGGGTCATCGACATCTGGCGTCGGACAAAGGGTGCCGCGTTACGCATGTTCGGGCATGGTGCGGTCCGCCCCCTCCGCCAGTTGACCGGGCACCAGAATTGTCCTCAACGCCTTGTCGGCAAAGACCCGTTCCCGCGCGGTGCGGCTTTCGAACCAGGACAGCACCATCGAGGTAGGCATCGCCACCGCCAGCCCGACCGCCGTGGTGACCAGCGCCACCCAGATCCCGCCCGCCAGCAGCGACGGGTCGACGGCGGTCCCGGCCTGCTGCAGGCTCTGAAACGCCTCGATCATACCCAGTACGGTGCCGAACAGCCCCAGCAGCGGTGCAAGCTGCGCCACCGTGTCCAGTAAACGGAACCCTCGTTCGAGCCCCGCAAGCGCCAGCCCCGCCTCGGCATCCAGCCGGTCATCCAGCCCCGGCAGGCCCGGCGCATCCATCGCCGCACTGACCAGCGGTGCAAGATAGCTGCGGCTTTTGGCAAGCCGCGCCCGCGCCTTCTGATGATCACCGGCATCCCATGCCGCAAGCGCCTGCAACAGCACCCGGTGCCGCCCGACACCCGACACCGCGAACTGCCAAAGCTTGTAAAGCGTAACCGCCAGCGTCAGCACCGACATCACGATCAGGATCGCCACTACCGGCCCGCCCAGGGCCACGATCTGGCGTATAGGCTCCAGCAAGGTCATCCCAAAAGCTCCACATCCGAGCGGCTGCGCAGCGACAGGCCATCGGCGCATATATCGCTTTCAGCCCCGTCCACCACGCAGGAATGCGCACCATTGATCAGCGCCCGGCCCACCGCGCTACAATCCTGCCCCGGCAGATCGAACTGCCGAACCCGGGGCCTGTCCGGCGGCAGGTCGCGGAAATCGAACAAAGACAGGCTGACCACGCCGCCCGACGTGTCGAAGATCACGGTCTCGAACACCGCTTTCTCGATCGCGGTCCCGGTTCCGTTCTGCACCAGAAAGGTCAACCGGCAGGCGTTGCCAGTGTCCTGAAGGGTGTTGAGTTCCAACGTCAGGCCCGTCGGTTCGTCAGCGGCCTGTGCCAGCGCCAGGGCAGGGAAGATGCAGGCAAATGCAACGGCTTGGGCAAGGCGGCGAAAGGGCATGGGCAGGCTCCGGATTGCGCAGCGTGGGATTGAAAATCTGCGGTTCTGCCTTTGTCTTATCCAATCCAACCTGCGCACGAAAGAGCCGCTGGCGCGATTGTGTTGTCGGGTCCGGCGGGCACAGACGGCACGCCGTCGCCCGCCCTATCAGCGTGCGATACCCGACGGCGCGCATCCCGCCCAGGATTTGAAGGCGCGCGAGAAGTTGGCAACCTCGCTGTATCCCAGCCGGTGGGCGATCTCGGTCACACCGAGGTCGGTCTCGCGCAGCAGGCTGAGCGCGCGGCGGTACCGGACCCGGGCCAGCACATCGCGGAAGGAATGGCCCGCGACCATCAGACGACGCTGCAGGCTGCGGGTGCTCAGGTTCATGCGGCGGGCGACGGAATCCAGTTCAGGCGGGCCGTCCAGCATGTCCAGCAAGACGCAAGCCTCGACCGCGATCATGAAATCATTCGCCTCGGCCGCGGTCCGCGCCTGCACATCGGCCCAGCACAACGTCCGGTCAGATCGAAGCGTCCGGGGCCGCACGGTGTCAAGCTCGGCGGTGGTCAGGGGCAACGACAGCGCCGAGCGGCCATAGAGCGGCTGGCTTTGCACCAGATCGGCAAAGCCGGGGCCATGCCCCCGGTCGGGGTAGTCGATCTCGATCCAGCGGGGACGCCAGTCGGGGCCCAGGTATCGCTGCACGAAATCCAGCATCAACGGTACGTTATGATCGCTATGGGCAGCGTAGGCCGCCGTCTTGTCCCGTGGCACGTGATAGCGCATGATCCCGCCGCTGCGCATTTCGATCAGTGTCACCGATGGGCCGTTCTGAAACAACGTGATCGCCCGGGCCAGACGCCGGAGGCCAAGGCGTAAGGTACTGGCCTGGCTTGAATATTCAAACCATGCGCCGATCTCGCGGCCCGTCATCTCAAGGCCGATCTGCAGGCCAAACAGCGGGTGGTCGGTCAACCGCTCGGCTTCGACAAACAGCGCAATCATCGAGGTCATCGGAATGCGCAACGACCGATCGTTCAGCAGCTCGATGGGAAGATCGGCCCGGGCAAAGGCGCGCTCGACCGCCGCCGGACCGGCGCTGTCCTGCAGCCGTTCCGGCAATCCGCCCATTCCGGCAGCCGTGGTTGTGACAAACCCGTTCAACGGCACGTTCCCCCCGGACCCCAACGTAAGCCATTTACCTCGTTAGACAATGTTGCCGAAACTTGGGCGGTTGCAAGCAAACTTTGACCTCCCTCTGGCGTGAAATGACAAGAAGCCTCCCGCGTCCGGCGTTATGCTTTTCTCTGAATATGAGTTATGATCAAGCGGCCCGACGGTTTCGGGCCTTTCGGGGGGCGAAGCCATATTCATATCACAATAAATTCTGCCCCCGGCACATTAGATTCAGGGAGATCGACTTTGCCTCTATTAAATCAGCTTTTGAAACGGGCTGCGGGTCCGCTTGGCGGAGGCGCGCTTGCCCTCGCCGCGCTTGGCAGCCCTGTCCTTGCGCAAGACAGCGCCGCGACCGACACGCCGAATTTCCTCGTCATTTGGGGTGACGACATCGGCTATTGGAACATCAGCGCCTATAATCAGGGGATGATGGGGTACGAGACCCCCAATATCGACCGCATCGCCAACGAAGGGATGCTGTTCACCCACGGCTATGGCGAACAATCCTGCACCGCGGGGCGCGCGGCCTTTGTCACCGGCCAGTCGGGGTTCCGCACCGGCCTGCTGAAGGTGGGTCTGCCGGGTGCCAAGGAAGGTATGTCGCCCAAAGACCCCAGCATTGCCGAATATATGCGTTCCAAGGGGTACATGACCGGCCAGTATGGCAAGAACCATCTGGGCGATCTGGATGAACACCTGCCCACCAATCACGGGTTCGATGAGTTCTTCGGCAATCTCTATCACCTGAATGCCGAGGAAGAGCCGGAAAACGAGGACTATCCCAAAGACCCCGCCTTCCGCGAACAGTTCGGCCCGCGTGGCGTGATCCGGTCATCGGTGGATGGCTCGGTCGAGGATACCGGCCCGCTGACCCGCAAGCGGATGGAAACCATCGACGAAGAGGTCACCGCCGGCGCGCTCGACTTCATGCAGCGCGCGGTGGATCAGGGCAAGCCGTTCTTCCTGTGGTACAACACCACGCGGATGCACATCCACACGCATCTGAAAGAGGAAAGCCAGGGCGTGACCGGTCTGGGCGTTTATCCCGACGGCATGGTCGAACATGACGGCATGGTCGGTCAGATGCTGGACAAGCTGGACGAGCTGGGCATCGCCGACAACACCGTCGTAATGTACTCCACCGATAACGGGGCCGAGGTGTTCTCGTGGCCCGATGGCGGCACCACGCCGTTCCGGGGCGAAAAGAACGACAACTGGGAAGGCGGCTATCGCGTTCCGATGATGATCAAATGGCCCGGCGTGATCGAGCCCGGTCGCAAGTCCAATCAGGTCATCAGCCATCTGGACTGGTTCCCGACCTTCATGTCCGCCCTCGGCGATCCCGACATGAAAGAGCGGATGCTGACCGAAGCCCCCTTTGGCGAGGAAAACGAGCCCGTCCATCTGGATGGCTATGACTTCATGCCCTACTTCCGGGGCGATGAAGAGACCGGGCCGCGGCGCGAGTTCATCTATTTCTCGGATGGCGGCGATCTGGTGAACCTGCGCTATAACCGCTGGAAAGTGGTCTTTGCCGAACAGCGCGCCCATGGCTTCGATGTCTGGCAGGAACCGCTGACCTTCCTGCGTCTGCCTAAGATTCTCGACCTGTATTCCGACCCGTTCGAGCGGGCGCAAGACGAATCCATCGGCTATTCCCGCTGGCGTCTGGATCGCACCTATCTGCTGGTGCCCGCGCAGGCCATCGTGGCGCAGTTCCTCGGCACATTCCAAGACTACCCGCCACGTCAGGAACCGGCCAGCTTCTCGATCGATCAGGTTCTGCGCAGCCTGCAAACAGCCGGCAGCCAGTAACGGCCCTGACCGCACAAAACTCCATGGCGCGGAGCGATACCGCGCCATTTTCACACCAAAAGAGATTTCTCATGAAACGCTATGTTCTTGCCGTGGCGGCCCTGTCGCTTCTTCCTATTGCCGCTCTGGCCGATCCGCTGGCATCGTGGAACGACACCGCCACCAAGGCCGCCATTATCGACTTTGTCGAACGGGTGAGCGATCCGAACTCGCCCGATTTCGTCCCCGAAGAGGCCCGCATCGCGACCTTTGACAATGATGGCACGCTTTGGGGAGAACAGCCGCTGTATTTCCAACTGATCTACGCGCTGGACCGGTTGCAGGAAAAGGCCGAGGCTGATCCCTCGATCCTGACCTCTGATCTTCTAAGGGCCGCCGCGGCGGGCGATATAGCCGCCGTTGCCGCCGGGGGCGAGGCCGGGTTGATGGAGATCCTGAATGTATCCCATTCGGGCCTGTCGGTGGACGCGTTTCAGGCCGATGTTGCCGACTGGATCACCGCCGCCCGGCACCCGGACACCAACCGGCCCTATAACGAGATGATCTATGCCCCCATGTTGGAGCTGCTGGATTACCTCGAGGCCGAAGGGTTCCAGACCTGGATCGTCTCGGGCGGTGGCCTGCATTTCATGCGCGCCTTCGCCAGCGAGACGTACGGCATCCCGATCAACCGCATCGTAGGCTCGGTCACGCCCACCAGCTATGAGGTCGTGGATGGCGTTCCCTTGGTCATGAAAGGCCCCGGCATCGCCTTTGTCGATGACAAGGCGGGCAAACCTGTGGGAATCGACTCGCATATCGGGCGGCGTCCGATCTTTGTGGGCGGCAACTCGGACGGCGATTTCCAGATGCTGGAATATGCCACCGCAGGCGACGGCCCGGCGCTTGGCGTGATCGTGCATCATACGGATGCCGACCGCGAATACGCCTATGACCGCGACAGCCATATCGGCAAGCTGGTGCGCGGGCTGGATGAGGCAGACGCCCGCGGCTGGGTCATCATCGACATGAAAGAGGATTGGGCGAAGGTATGGCCGGAATGAACGACACCCCCAACCCCCGGGCGCATATAGACGCCCTGCGCGAACGCATGGGTCAGGCAATCATCGGCCAGCGCGACGTCATCGAACGTCTGCTGATCGGCCTGCTGGCCAATGGCAACCTGTTGGTCGAGGGTCTGCCGGGGCTGGCCAAGACCCGCGCGATCAAGGCGATGGCGAAGAACCTGGAAAGCGATTTCAGTCGCATCCAGTTCACGCCCGACCTGCTGCCCTCGGACGTCACCGGCACGGATGTCTATTACCAGACCGACAAGGGCGGTGAGTTCCGGTTCGAGGCCGGGCCGATCTTTGCCAATATCGTGCTGGCCGACGAAATCAACCGCGCCCCCGCCAAGGTGCAGGCCGCCCTGCTTGAGGCAATGGAGGAACGGCAGGTTACCGTGGGCGGCACCACGCATAAGATGGCGCCCCTGTTCATGGTCATGGCCACCCAGAACCCGGTCGAACAGGAAGGCACCTACGCCCTGCCCGAGGCACAGCTGGACCGGTTTCTGATGCATGTGCTGATCACCTACCCTCCGGTCGAGGATGAGGTCGAGGTCGTCCGCCTGGTCCGCGCCGAAGAGATCGCCGCCCAGAGCAAGGCCAAGGGAGGCGAAAAACCTGCGCCCATCCCGCAACAGGCCATCTTTGACGCCCGGTCCGAGATCGGAGCCATCCATGTCTCGGACGCCATCGACCGCTATTTCGCCGATCTGGTGCAGGCCACCCGCACGCCCGAGGCCTATGGCGACGACTTGCGCCGCTGGATCGAGGTCGGCGCAAGCCCCCGCGCCTCGATCGCGCTGGACAAATGCAGCCGCACCCATGCCTGGCTGAACGGGCGCGATTATGTCGACCCCGAGGATGTCCGCGCCATCACGCCGGACGTGCTGCGGCACCGGCTGGGGCTGACCTACGAGGCCCATGGCGAAGGGATCAGCGCCGATCAGGTGATTGCCGAGATCCTGATGCAGGTCGCCTTGCCGTGAGGCGCAGATGTTGAACCGAAACGCATCCCTCAGGCTGGGGCGCGTCAAGCCCCGGCCCGCCGCAACCGACGACCCACGCGTGTGGGTCGATATCGCGCATCTGCGGGCGCTTGAGACGCGCGCCAAGGCGCTGCGATTTCTGCCGCGCCAGCCTGCGCGCTCGGTACTGAATGGCCGCCACGCCTCGCGCCTGCGCGGGCGCGGGCTGAATTTCGAGGAACTGCGCGGATACCTGCCCGGTGACGACATCCGCGCGATTGACTGGAAAGTCACCGCCCGCGCCGGTGAGCCCTATATCCGCGTCATGACCGAGGAACGCGACCGTCCGACGCTGATCGTGGTGGATCAGCGCATGTCGATGTTCTTCGGCTCGGTCCTGAACATGAAATCCGTCACCGCGGCCGAGGCGGCGGCCCTGTCCGCCTATCGGATTTTCGATCAGGGCGACCGGGTCGGCGGCATCGTCTTCACCGACGACAAGATCGCCGAGATCAAACCCGCGCGCAGCCGGGCGACGCTGTCGCGCTTTATCGCCATTTTGGCCGAGGCGAACGGGCAATTGCACGCCGAGGCCCCCGAGACCGATCCGATCCGCCTGACCGACGTGCTGCGCGCCGTCGCTCGGATCGCACCGCGCGACCATCTGATCGTGGTGCTCAGCGATTTCGACGTGATTGATGATGAAACCGAACGGCTGGTTTCAGGGCTGTCACGGCGCAACGACCTGATCTTGGGGCTGGTCACCGATCCCTTCGCCAAGGACCTGCCGCGCGATCTGTCGTTGATCATCTCGGACGGCGCGTTGCAGGCTGAAATCAAAACGTCCGACTCGAAACAGCACGCAGCACTGACCGAGTTTGCCAGCGCCCGCGTGGCGCGGGTTCTGGACTGGCAGCGCCGGTTTGGCGTGCCGGTCCTGCCGCTGACAGCGGCCGAGGAAACCCTGCCGCAAATCCGGCATTTGATGGGGCTGGGATGAACGAGACCGAGGTCCCCACCAACACGTCGCTTGTCGACCTGCTGGATCAGCTGGTGGTGCCCGACCCTCCGCCGCCTGTGTCGATGATGCCGCAGACCGCAGGATGGGCGATTGCCGGCGCGCTGCTGCTGGTCCTGCTGGCCTACGGCCTATGGCGCATGGTTGTCCGATACCGTGCGAACGCCTATCGCCGTGCAGCTTTGGCGGAACTGACACAGGCCGGTGATGATCCCGCGCAGGTCGCTGCCATCCTGCGCCGCACCGCGCTGGCCGCCTATGACCGGCGTAGGGTTGCAGGGTTGCAGGGACCAGATTGGATCGCCTTTCTGGAACGCACCGAAGGTGCACCGTGGGACGACGCCCTGCGCCCACATTTGTTGACCGCGCCTTATCGCGGCGCGACCGGGGTCGCCCCCGATCTGACCGCGCGCGTCGCCCGTTGGATCAAGGCGCATAAGCGCGAGGCGGCCTCATGATCCAACTCGCGTTTCCATGGGCCTTTTTACTTCTGCCGTTGCCGCTGTTGATCTGGCGGTTCGTCCCGCCGCACCGGGAGCGCGTGACCGCGCTGCGGGTTCCGTTCTTCCGTCAGGTCTCGCACGCGCTGGGGCAGGAACCGCGCGCAGGATCGGTGGTTTTGTCCCGGACGCGAGTGCAGATGGTCGCGGCAGTTCTCTGCTGGGTGCTGATCGTGATCGCGCTGGCCGGACCGGAGCGAGTGGGCCGCCCGGTCGAGATCGAGAAATCCGCCCGCGACATGATCCTTGCCATCGACGTCTCGGGCTCGATGGACACGGTAGATTTCACCGATGCCGAAGGTCAGAAACAGCAACGTTTCGCCGCCGTTCAGGATGTGGTGCGCGATTTCGTCGAGGGGCGCGAAGGGGATCGGGTGGCGTTGATCGTCTTTGGCTCCAAGGCGTATCTGCAGGCCCCGCTGACCGAGGATCTGCAAACCATCACCGATCTGCTGGACCGCACACAGGTTGGCATGGCCGGGCCGCATACGGCGCTTGGCGATTCCATTGGGCTGGCGATCCACACGTTTGAGGCCAGCGAGATCGACGAGCGCGTTCTGATCCTGCTGTCAGACGGCAGCGACACCGCCAGCCGCATGGACCCGGTCAACGCCGCCGAAATCGCGAAAGACAACCGCGTGACCATCATGACCATCGGCGTCGGCGACCCCGAAGCCTCGGGCGAGGACAAGGTGGACATCAAAACCCTTGAGGACATCGCCCGCCGCACCGGCGGTCAGTATTTCTTTGCCGCCGACCAGACCGCGCTGACCGCGATCTACGCCCGGATCGACGAGCAAAGCCCGCGTCAGGTCGAAACCCTGTCCTACCGCCCACGTCAATCGCTAGCATGGATACCACTGGGACTGGCCGCGCTGCTGGGTTGCGCCGCGATGGGGTGGCTGTCACTCGGCCATCGAGGTCGGAGGGCGCAGGCATGAGCGATTTGATGCTGGCCCTGTCGGTGTTTCACTTCCTGCGGCCCCTCTGGCTGTTGCTGGTGCCGGTGATTGTGGCTCTGTGGTGGCTGAGCCGGCGGCGACGGTCCGGTCGCAACACGGCGGCGCAGGGCATCGCGCCGCATCTGCAAACGGCGATGGAGGTCGGCCGCAATCAGGCCCGCCGCATTCGCCCTATTGATGGTGTTGTGCTGACCTTGCTGTTGCTGGTGATGGCGGGGGCAGGGCCGACATGGTCGCGGCAACCGAACCCGCTGGTGGCGCAATCCGCGCCGGTGGTGGTCGTGTTGAAAGTCACCAAGTCGATGGAGACGACCGATCTCGCCCCCAGCCGTCTGGAACGCGGCAAGCAGAAAATCCGTGATTTCCTAGACCTGCGCGCGGGCGCGCGGTCGGGGCTGGTGGCCTATGCGGGCACCGCGCATGTGGTGGTGCCGATGACCGAGGATGCCTCGATCATCCAACCCTACCTCGAAGGGCTTTCCCCGGACGTGATGCCAAAGGAGGGTGCAGATTTCGCGCTGGCCCTGAACCGTGCGCAAAGTCTGCTGGACGGCGAAGGCGGCGGCGCACTGTTGCTGGTGGCTGATGGACTTGATCCAGCGGACGTACCTGCTGTGGAAAGCGCCCCGATGCCGGTGGCGGTTCTGTCGATGCTGCCCGACGGCACGCACGACCGGGGGCTGGATGCGCTCGGCAATCGGGTGATCGGGGTGCAGCCCGACGATAGCGACATCCGGCGGCTCGACCGCACGCTGAACGCTGCTTACCGGCAGAGCTTGCTGGAAAACTCAGACGACCCGTGGCTGGATCGAGGACCTTTGCTTGCGTGGCCCGCAGCGCTGTTGCTGCTGCTGTGGTTCCGGCGGGGCTGGACGATGCACTGGGGCACGGCGGTCTTGGCGCTGATGCTGATGTCCCCGGTTCAGACGCGGGCCGAAGGGCTGGCCGACTGGTTCTGGACCCCCGACCAGCAGGGTCAGCGCGCCTATGATCGCAAAGATTACACCCGCGCCTCGGATCTATTCACCGACCCGCTGTGGCGTGGCTGGGCGATGTACCGGGCCGGGCGCTATGCCGAGGCGGTACAGGTGCTGGACCGGGTGGAAACCGCGCAGGCGGCCATGATTCAAGGTCTGGCGAACATCCGCAACCGGGCCTATCGCGACGGGATGAGGTCATTCGAAACCGCCCTGACCCGCGATCCGGATTACCCCGGTGCTGCCGAAAATCTGCAAACCGCCAAACAGATCGTCGCCTATGTCGAGGCCGCGCAAGAGGCGCAGGACACGCAGGACCAGACCGAACTGCGCCCCGATGATGTCACCTATGACAACGAGGAGAACAAAGGCCAGGAGCTGCAGGTCGATCTGCCGCAGGAAGACGCCGCCGCCGGGCTGCAAAGCGCCGAGCAATGGATGAATTCGGTCGACACCGAGACCGGCGGTTTCCTAAAAAGCCGCTTTCTGCTGGAAGCTGCGCAAGCGCCCGCGGAGGAGGACCAATGAGACCGATACACGCTCTGGTCGTCCTTTGCATCTCAATCTGGCCTTTGGGCGCGGTGGCGCAGGACCCGTTCCCCGGCTTCAGATCCAATGCCGAGATCAAGGCCGAGGAAGAGGCCCGCACCGGCACCGAAGCTGCACCCGACACGCCCATCGTTCGCGCCGAGATGTCAGCGACGGACATAGTACCCGGTCAGGCGCTGGACTTGCGCGTAACCATTCTGGTGCCGACCTACATGCCTAAGCCTCCGGTGTTTCCGGTGTTGGACCAACCGAACCTGATGATCTCGGTGCCTGAGGGCGGTTCGGGGCCCGTGACCGAGCGGGTGGGCAGCAGCAACTGGTCGGGCGTCAGCCGGCGCTACACCGTGACGCCCTTGACCGCCGGGCAATTCCAAATCCCGCCGCTTGAGGTCGGCATCACATGGGCCGACCCCGAGACCAACGCGCCCATCGAAACGACATTGCCCCTCACGGCGCAGAGCTTTATCGCGACGGTGCCACCGGGGGCCGAAGGGCTTGATCCCTTCATAGCTGCCCAGGCCCTCAGCCTGACGCAAACCATCGAAGGGGGTGCCGAAGCCCTGAAACCCGGCGACAGCCTGACCCGCACGATCACCGCCGAGATCGCCGGGGCCAGCGCCATCTTGCTGCCCGCGCTGACCCCCCCCGCCGCACTGACCGGGCTTGCGGCCTATCCCGACAGCCCCTCGGTGCAGGACAGCGGCGACCGGGGGCAGATCTCCGGAACACGCACGGAACGCACGGTGTACGTGGCCGAAAGCGGCGGCCAGGGCAGCCTGCCTGCGGTCGAATTGCGCTGGTTCAACACCGAAACGGGGCAAATCGAGACCGCAACGACCGAGCCCCTACCCTATGCCATCGACGGCCCCCTCCTGTCGCGCGGCGGGGATCGTCGCAACCTGATCTATGCGGGGCTTGCCGTGCTTCTCGGGACGCTGATCGCCATCTGGATGACCCACCACAGCGCCCGCAAACGTAACGCGACCCAGCCGCAACCGACCGAGGCCAGCCTGTTCCGCGATCTGATGCACACGGTCAAAGCCCACGACCTGCACCGCCTTCACGGCGCGCTGGACCGGTGGGCGGCCATGACGAAAGGCCCCGACCCAAGACGGCACGCGGATGTGCAACTGGCGCTCACAAATATCGGTGCCGCCGCCTATGGCCCGCGAGACGGCGATCCCGCGCCTGCATGGGCGGCGCTTGCAAAAGCCTTGTCCGCAGCGCGCCGGACAGGCACCCTGACCCACGCGGCGCATCACCTGCCCGCGCTGAACCCGACCGGCCCCGCCTGACCGACCAAAGGACCCAAATGCGCCTGCTCACCTTCGCCACGCTTGCCCATGCAGGCCTCGCCACCGCAGCTTTGGCCCAGACGACCGGCTATGTCGGCTCGGACAGCTGCACCGATTGCCACCGCGCCGAGGCCGAGGCCTGGCAAGGCTCGCACCACGCCAAGGCCTGGACCGAGGCCAACCCTGACACCATCCGCGCCGATTTCGACGGCACCGAATTCACGTTGGACGACATGACAGCGCGGATTCGGATCGAGACCGACGGTACCCACCATGTCTCTGTGACCGAGCGCGACGGTGAGACGACCGACTACCCTGTGCATTCCGTTGTCGGCGTCGAACCCCTGCAGCAATACCTGCTGGAAACCGAGTCCGGCCGACTGCAGAGCTTCGACGTGGTCTGGGATACGGAAAAGGGCGAATGGTTCCACCTGTATCCCGATCAGAACGTGCCGCCCTCGGACGCGCTGCATTGGACGGGGCCTTACAAAAGCTGGAACGCGCGCTGTGGCGTGTGCCACGCCACCGGGTACGAGGCGGGCTATGACCCGGCCTCAGACACCTACCAGACCACTCAGGCCGAGATCGGCGTCGGCTGCGAGGCCTGCCATGGCCGCGGTCAGGATCATCTGGATTGGACCGAGGGTGGTGGCGACGCCCCCTTGAACTACGGGTTCTCGGCTGACCTGTCGACACCGCAAGGGCTGATCCAGCAATGCGCCGGCTGCCATTCCCGGCGCGAGGCGTTCTTTGACAGCAGCCCCGCACCGGGCACCCCCTATCACGACGCCTATAACCTGTCGCTGCTGCGACCCGGCCTTTACCACCCCGACGGCCAGATCCGAGACGAGGTCTATGTCTACGGCTCGTTCCTGCAATCGAAGATGTATGACAAGGGCGTCACCTGTTCGGATTGCCACGACGCCCATACCGCCGAGGTGAAGGCCGAGGGCAACGCCGTCTGCACCCAATGTCACAACCCCGGCGGCAATCCGCGCTTTCCCAGCCTGCCGCTGACCGAATTCGACAGCCCCGCCCATCACCACCACCCGGAAGGCAGCGCCGGGGCGCAATGTAAATCCTGTCACATGACCGAGCAGGTCTATATGGGCAATGACTGGCGCGCCGATCATTCCTTCCGCATCCCCCGCCCCGACCTGAACGCCGAGACCGGCGCACCGGATGCCTGCACCAGCTGCCACACCGATCAGAGCGCGGACTGGGCCGCAGCACAGCTGCGCGACTGGTTCCCCGACAGCACCAATCGCGGGCCGCATTTCGGGCAGGTTCTGGCGCGGGCGCAGACCAACCCCGCGCTGGCCTCGGACGATCTGGTAGAGCTGGCCCGCAGTGTCAGCAGCCCTGGGCTGATCCGAGCGACCGCCATCTGGCTGATCGGCCAGACCGGCGACCCTGAACAGATCGGGCGTATCTCGGATCTGGTCAATGCGGCCGACCCCGTAATCCGATCCGCCACCGTCGAAGCCATGCGCAGCCTGCCCGGGCACGAACGCGTACAGCAGGTGTTGCCCATGCTGGACGACCCCAACCGCAATGTCCGGATCGCGGCGGCGCGCGGGCTCTATAATGCGCCCATCGCGCATCTGCCCGACAAGATAGCGGCCTCGTTCCGCTCGGCAATTGGCGAGTGGCAGGGTGCAATGGCCGCGCGGCTGGATTTCCCCGAGACGCATCTGCAACTGGGCGGCTTTGCGCTGACCACCCGCAACCTGCCCGCCGCAGATCGCGCCTTTGCCCGCGCCGTCGAACTAGACCCCAAGCTGGTCGACGCCTGGATCATGCGCATCCGCATCGCAGCGGTGTCCGGGCAGAGGGAAAAGGTCGACGAACTCATCACGGCGGCGAGTCGCGCCAACCCCGGAGACCTTGCGCTGGACAGTTTGATTGCAGAACTGACCGGCACCGAACTGAACCTGCTGCCCCCGCCAGCGGCCCCGGATCAGTAGGAGGGCCTGCCGTCTTTCATGCACAGCATAGCCGAGGGCCAGATCCCCGTCTTCGGCAAAACCTCACCGCGCCAGCGCCAGGATCACGATCCCGACCGCTACGGTAATCGCCGCGGCAAGCCTGTTGGATTTCGGGCCTTCTCCGAACCACATAACGCCGATGATCGACGCGAAGATAACCGAACTTTCACGTAGCGCGGACACCACCCCCAAGGGCGCAATGGTCTTGGCGTACAAGACCAACCCATAAGCAAGCCCCGAGATAACACCCCCCACCAGGCCGGCCCAGACATAACGCCTTGGCAAAACAACAAGCCGCTGCCAGCGGGTGGTGAAAATAAATGCGGCGACAAATATCTCGGCAACAAATAATAGCGCGATATAGCCCAGCGTGTTCTCGGACAGTCTTATGCCAATGCCATCGACAATCGAATAAGACGCAATCATCAGACCGGTGCCGAGCGCAGCTGCGATCGCGACCCAATTGGTGTGTTTGCCCAACCCGGCAAGGGCCAGAAATCCGATACCGACCGAGATACACAGAATTCCAATCCATGCACCGGTCGACAGAAACTCTTTGGCGAAGAAGATCGCACCCAGCGCGACCAGAATCGGCGTTATTCCGCGTGAGATCGGATATACCACCGAAAGATCGCCATGCTTGTAGGCCGCGTTCAGAAACCAGTAATACCCCCAATGGATCAGGGTCGAGGCGACGATGAACGGAACTGCCGCCCAGACCGGCAAGCCCAGGAACGGCAATGCAAACAGCGCTGGTACGGCATGGCCCAGCGACACCAGCCCCAAAACGATGGCCTTATCGGGCGCGCCTTTGACAATGGCGTTCCACGACGCGTGAAGAAGCGCCGCCGTCAGAACGATCAGCGCAATCGAGAGCGTCAAGCTTGGGCCTTTATCGCCGCAATGACGATGTCCAGCGCCCGATCCAGATCATCCCGCGAGATGGTCAGCGGCGGCGACAGCGTCAGCACGCAGCCCTGACTGATCTTGAAGCTTACCCCCGCGTTCAGGCAGTCATAGTAAATGCGTTCGGCGCAGGCATTGTCTGCCTCGCGCGTGCTGCGGCTTTTGACGATCTCGACGCCGAACATCAGGCCGCGTCCACGGATATCGCCCGCGATCTCCACCTGAGCAAGTTCATTTTCGAGCCGCCCCATCGCGTGGGCACCCAGTTCAGCAGAGTGATCGACCAGCCCCTCATCTTCGATGATCTGGATCGTGGTCAGCGCTGCGCGCGCGGTCACGGGGTTCTTTTCGTGGGTGTAATGCCCGATGGCAAAGTCTCCGCATACGTCCAGATCGCGGCGCGCGACGCAAGCCGCGATGGGCAGGATGCCTCCGCCAAGGGCTTTGCCCAAGGTCACGATGTCCGGCACGATCTCATCATGCTCAAAGGCGAACATCTTGCCTGTCTTGCCCAGACCGGTGGGGATCTCATCCATGATCAGCAGCGCACCGTGCCGGTTGCAAGCCTCACGCACCGATTTCCAGAACCCCGCCGGGGGCACATAAGGCACCGCGCGCATGGGTTCCGCGATCACGGCGGCCACGTCGCCCTCGCGCTCTAACGCGAACTCAACCATCTTGGCGCAGGCCAAGCCGCAGGTTTCGGGCCCAGCGTGGTTATACGGGCAGCGATAGCAGGCGAAGGGCGCGACATGCTCGGCCCCCGGCATCAAAGGCCCGGCGATATGGCTGCGGAATGTGGCCTCTCCGCCCACCGAGGCCGCGCCAAAGCCCGCCCCGTGAAACGCATCCCAAAAGCTGACGGTCTTGAACCGGCCCGTAGCGGCGCGCGCGATCTTCAGCGCCACCTCATTGGCGTCTGACCCACCGGTGGTGAACAGCGTCTTGCCCAGATCACCGGGAGCTATCTCAGCCAGCTTCTCAGCCA
This sequence comes from Ruegeria sp. AD2(2025), assembly GCF_056542385.1. Lineage (NCBI taxonomy): Bacteria > Pseudomonadati > Pseudomonadota > Alphaproteobacteria > Rhodobacterales > Roseobacteraceae > Ruegeria > Ruegeria sp. AD2(2025). Next base: position 522 of record NZ_JBQFZS010000006.1, on the reverse strand, counting down.
GTTCCACCGCCGGATCATTGGTGAAGCGACGCGGCGCAAAGGGCAGTTCATCCAGCTGCGCCTTGATCGCCTCGACAAGACGCGGGTGACCATAGCCGATGTGATGGACCGAGTTGCCATGGAAATCCATGTAACGGCGGCCGTCCATATCTTCGATCCAGATGCCTTCAGCCTTGGCGATGGTGCTGACACAAGGGCTGGACAGGCTTTGATGTAAAAACACGTCTGAATCCCGTTTCAGCAGCGGCGCAGAGCGTGGGCCAATCGACGACTTCAACCACGATTTGCGCGCATCCGAGGTGTTGGACTCGCCTTCGGTGTGGGTGATGCTGACTGACATGTGATCCTCGATTCTGGCTTGCATCCGCTGAAATCAAAAGCGCGAGGCCCTTCTTTCGGGCCCCGCGAGTTGGGGAGAAATTCAGGTTTCTCTTATGTCCTCACCTTGGCCATGGCAGGGAGTATGTTTTGACGTTAGTGAAGAACTTGATGGCTTCGATGACGCCTTCCTTGACGCCGTTG